>DKBB01000304.1 GCA_002451015.1 Acidobacteria bacterium UBA6911 | reverse complement strand
TTCCAGTTTATTTTCCCCGAGCGCAAATCTGCCCGTTTAAGACGTATTTTCCTGGCTTTTGTTTCCGATATCCCTCAGGGGACGAGCAGGTCCATTCCAATGCCCTCAGGGGACCAGCTTCTTCTTTCCAATACCCGAAGCATTAATCCGGAGACGGGGAATACCTTTGTCGCATTTTCCAACAGCTGCCCGCATCTGGGATGTAAAGTGCACTGGGAAGCTCAGGAAGAGCGCTTCCTGTGTCCGTGCCATCAAGGCATCTTCAACGCGGAAGGTATTGCCGTTTCCGGTCCACCGGCACAGTCCGGAAGCAACCTCAGGCAATATACGATTGAAGTATCGGGCAACTCAATTTACGTGGTGGTTGAGGAGGTATGAACAAACCGGCGGTCTCATCATTAACGACAAGTACAAAAAACTGGTTTAAAGAACGGTTCCCGGTAGATCAACAGGTGCTGATTTCCATGGGAAGCGAACCTGTTCCCGGGCATCTGAAGCGCTGGTGGTGGTGTTTGGGCGGCACCCCCGCCTACCTGTTCATCATCCAGTGCGTTACCGGGGTGCTGCTGACCTTTTACTATGTGCCGACGCCCGAAGAAGCCTATGAAAGCGTACAGTTGATCACCGACGAAATCCGGTTCGGATGGTATATCCGGAGCCTGCACAAGTGGTCCTCCAACCTGATGATCGTCGCGCTGCTTTTTCATATGATGCGGGTCTTCTTTACCGGAGCCTACCGCAAGCCCAGGGAAGGCAACTGGATACTCGGATGTCTCCTGTTATTTGTAACCCTCGGCTTCGGTTTTTCCGGATATTCGTTGATATATGAACAGTTGTCCTACTGGGGAGCGACGGTTGCCGGCAATATCCTGGAAGCTGTTCCCCTGGTCGGCTCTCAACTCGCGGACTTCCTCCGGGGCGGTCCTTACGTCGGATCGAATATGCTGACGCGCCTGTTCGTATTTCACATCGGCGCCCTGCCCACAATTATGGTCTTGCTGCTTCTGGCCCATCTTCTTCTAATGCGGGCTCACGGCGTTTCGGAACTGGGCTCTCCGGCAAAAAGGGACATGGTTCGATTCCCTTTTATTCCGGACCATCTTCTTACTGAAATCGGGATCGCCATGTTCCTGATGTTCCTGTTGAGCTTTCTGGCAATCGTTTTCCCGGTGGGGATGGGGCCGAAGGCGGATCCGCTTATCACGCCGGAGCATATAAAGCCGGAATGGTACTTCTTCTGGGCTTTCCGCTGGTTGAAACTTGTTCCCGATCAGGTGGCGGTGGTGACCCAGGGAATTTTCCTCGGGATCTTTGTCGCCTGGCCGTTTGTGGATGCCTGGATTCGCAGAAAACGTCCGAAAAGCGAAACCAGCGTCTGGATCGGTATGTGTATAGTCGGGTTCTTATTAACNNCAGACGGTCGTTATTGTACTGGCGTTGTTCTTCCTGATCGTCCTGTCGATTGTTGCATGGATTGAGGGCGGGCGTCAGCGGGTGGTGCGTGCCCCGGATGCTGTCGTTACCGCTCAAAACCGGGATTGTGTGGATTGCCACCTGGTGAAGTCTCCCGGCATAGTCGAGCAGTGGGAAATCAGCACCCACGCAGCGTCCGGTATCGGATGCCTGGAGTGCCACGGCGCGGAAAAAGGCGAAATCGACGCTTACGATCACGAGGGAAGCCTGGTCGCTACAATCGTTACTCCTAAAGACTGCGCGGAATGCCATGAAAAGGAGGCTTCGGAATTTCAGGCCAGCCATCACGCAACGGCCGGCCAGATCCTCGGAAGCCTGGACAACGTTCTGGCTGAAGTCGTGGAGGGCTATGTCCGGTTTGACGCCCAGGGCAACAAGACCACTTCATCCGCTGCAGCCAACAGCGGATGTCTGCAATGCCATGGATCCGAAATCAAGGTGCTTGCCGAGGGGAAGCTGGATCCGGATACGTGGCCGAATACAGGGATAGGCCGTATCAATCCCGACGGGTCCCGTGGGTCCTGCTCCGCCTGTCACCTGAGGCACAATTTTTCACGGGCACAGTCGCGCATGCCTGAGAATTGCGGCCGATGTCACCTGGGCCCGGACCATCCGCAGAAAGAAGTCTACGATGAATCCAAGCACGGGATCGCTTTCGCCGCCAATCGTTCCCGTTACGAACCTATGATGCAGGAAAAGGAATGGATTCCCGGAAAGCAGTTTGAACAGGGACCGACCTGCACCAGTTGTCATATGAGCGCAACCCGGAATTTAACCCTGACGCACGATGTCGGGGAACGTATCTCCTGGACACTCCGGCCGGCGGTGTCCGAAAAAGTGGATGCGGCGGCCATCAAATCCGGCAAGAGCGTCAAGTCCTGGGAACAGCGTCGTTTGGATATGCAGGATGTATGCGCCTCCTGTCACGCGACCGAATGGATTGAAAACTGGTACGAGCAATATGACAGCGCCGTAAATCTCTATAACGACAAGTTCGGCATCCCGTCAACGGAACTCTATACGATGGCGCGATCCAGCGGATTGCTGACCGAGATCGAGTTCGACGAAGAGATTGAATTCACCTACTTCCTGCTGTGGCATCACGAAGGGAGGAGAGCCAGACATGGAGCGGCGATGATGGGGCCGGACTACACCCAGTGGCACGGNNGAAATGCATAAATGGTCCCTGGGTAAATTAAGCGCCCCGGAACTGGCGGCCCGAAAACAGGCAGCGGAAGAATTCAAGAAAAGGTACTCGAGATAATGCCGATCACGGGTGTATTGATAACATGCCGGGAAGGCTGTTTCGGCAACAGCGAATGTCGCACCCAGCAGTGAGACAAGCTTGTCGATCCTCCCGGGGAAGCCATGCCCGATTCCCGGATCGTCATAGAGATTGCCCGGCGCATGGGATACGGGAAACTTTTCCCCTGGGAAACAGAAGAGGACCAGGCGCGGGGCCTCTACGAGGAATACCGGAAATTCACGATCGGGACCGGCAAAGATGTTGCCGCCTACGATGATCTCAAACGTACGCGTGGGATGCGCTGGCCTGTCGTTGAAGGGAAAGAAACCCGATGGCGTTATCGGGAGGGATACGATCCCTATGTGCAGCCCGGCCAGGGGTATGCCTTCTACGGCAATAAAACCCGGGACAATCGGGCCGTAATCTGGCAGCGTCCCTATGAGCCTCCGGCCGAATCGCCAGATCGGGAGTTTCCGTTCTGGATGACCACGGGGAGGGTGCTCGAGCACTGGCATACCGGTACAATGACGCATCGGGTGAAGGAATTGTACCAGGCAATGCCGGATATTTTTGTTGAAATGCACCCTGAGGATGCCGCGGAACTGGGTGTAAGACGGGGCTCAGTCCTTTATGACGGAGCGCCGCTGGTGATCCCCCATGCGGTGGAATCGCTGGGCAGGGATAACTGTTTGAACTG
>DKBB01000294.1 GCA_002451015.1 Acidobacteria bacterium UBA6911 | reverse complement strand
AGCCTGAAGGGCGAAGCCTGACCGGATCTTCGATTCGGTTTAGGCGAAGGTGGAAGGTTCGCCCCTACAACTACCGACGGACGACTGCAGATTGTTTTTATCTCCAATCGTCGATATTGATGGAACGGCCGGGCATCATACCGCCTGCCATCCAGTAATTGTTGTTGGATGCGCCGGTGACGATAACATGAAAGTTGCCGCCGCCCATGCCGAAACCGCCGGCCTTCCCTTTAGGCTGCGGTTTCCCTGAAGCGCCGGTCACATATTCCGTAAATTTCTCCACCGTATCGTACCCGTCATCCGCGATGAAATTGGCAATGGGCGGACTCAGGACTAAAACAGTCCCGAACAATCCGGGCGATTGTTGTTCATAGATTTCCTTGGCGGTTTTGGGATAGTCCATAACAGATTCCCAAACGTTGACTTTCCAGTTCTTGGCGGAAAGAATACCCCACCCGGAAAACAGCGTGACGATATTCTCGCCCTTCTGGAAACCTCTCCTGACTGAAAGAGGCTGGAAGGGAGACTTCTCCTCATTCTCTGCAATGATGAGAGCGAGCGCATTCTGGGCGTTGCCGACAGTGCCCATGTAGGTCGTCCCCACTTTGCCGCAGTTTCCGCCATTAATGGACAACAGGTTCCAGGCTCTTCCGATAGCGGTATTGGCATGGGCATAGGGACCCACGGCGCCTACATCGTAATTCAGCCCGATTTCATCACGAATGTCGCCGTTGATGACGGCGCCCGCCGCGAAGCCGTTGTCGGAAACATTAACGGCCGTCTGCCCACTCGAACCCAGTGCCAGAATGACCGGGAAATATTCCGGTTTGGCGCCGGCCATTACCGCGCTGATAGCGGCCGTTTTAACCGTATAGGTCCATGTCTCGCCGGCCCCGGAACCCGGATTCATTCTGCCCAGCGGCTCATCCGGATCGTGGCTGGTGGCCTTCAGCATTTCATTGACCAGTTCTTCCGTGGGAAGGATAATCGGCATGAAGTCGGTGTATCTCTTTTCGAGATACAGCTGCTGCAGTTCGGCCGCCGTTCCGGTGTAGGTAGGCGGTCCCATATCGCGCTTGATTTGCCCTGTTTTGGTATCTTCGGGGGACAAGGGTTTGGTGAGTTTATCGACGATTTCCTGCATGACGGGCTTGCCCGTAAGCGGATTGTTGCCGAATACGACGGCTTTGCGCAACTGCTCACCCGTTTTGGCCCAGACGGGACCCTGGATATATTGAACGCGGATGCCGGGCATCCCTCTGAATCTGGAGACTCCTTTTAACTGCTCTTCAAATTCGGCAAGAGCAACCGGTACGGCGGGTTTCCTGTATTTTTTTTCGAATTCTATGGCTAGCTCGGTGACCCCGGGCGCACAGACACTTCAATGACCCAGGGGGATAATCATCGCATCCGCCTTTTCCTCCATTTCGGTCCACAAAGCCTGGTCTGCTCCACCCATTCCCCCTCTTTTGTCCTTATAAATGAAGGTTGTACTGGGATAGGTTTCCTTGAATCCTTTTTCCATTTCGGCGCACAGGATTTCAGATCCCGGATAGCCGTCATTTACGATATAGATGGTCTTGCCTTCTATTGTATCCAGACGGGGCGCCATCGGAGTCCGTTCGATAGGCGGCGGCGTGCCCATCGGGTTGAGCACGGTAATTTTTTCCGTGGACGCCGCCTGTGCCTGGTTGTTCATTGTTGGGAAGCTACAGAACAGGCCCAGGCAGAGCACTGTGATTGCAGCTGCGAATAGATACCGCTTCATTCTCCAATCCTCCTTCTTATTGTGGAAACAAATTGCGCAAGTAAACCGCGTTTTCCACGGATTAAACAAATGAAAAAGCCATCCAAATCCTATTTTAAGGCGACGGTTTCACTCTAGGCAGTAGGCCATGTCATGTCAAATAAATTCAGTGGATAATCGCCCTGACATAGAAGGGCGGACACAAGGTTCGCCCCTACCGTTGATCGCGGAGTGTTTTTTATCGCCATTCGTCAATCGCCAGGCTCTAGTTGTAACACAAACCGCCGATGCTGTAATAATTATGGGTCTCTGCCGGGGTCGGATTAAGATAAGTTACTGATATATAAAGCGATAGTACGGATGTCACCATTAAAAACAACCTCTAAGAGGCAGGAAAAGGGCCCTTTTTCTGTTTCTAAGAAATATTGTGTTTTCATTGGTCGCTTCCCGCCAGTGTCTTCCCCATTTATCCATTAACTTATCCCCTATTGAGGCGTAGTTTTCCACGTTCGCACGTTCTTGCGTTCACACGTTCTCACGATGTTTTATTTTTTATGTAATAATTAGTCGACTTGCGCGTTTAGACGGTTGAGGTGACCGAATATGGGAACATTTCAAAGTCTTGCAAACGTGCAGTCCATTACTATGACATCGTCGACGAATATTTCCGAACTGTATGAACGCCATTCGTACGCCGTATACCGCACGGCCCTCCGTGTCACCGGAAATCCTGCCGACGCCGAGGACGTTCTACAGACAGTTTTTCTCCGCATTCTCAAACGGGAAAAAGGATCGGAACCGGAATCGATGCCGGAAGCCTATTTCCGGCGTGCGGCTGCAAACGCGGCTTTGGATCTGCTTCGCCGAAGGGTCTCCCACGCCGAGACAGAACTCAAGGAAACCTCACCTCATGTTTCAACGGAAGACCAATCGCTCCTGAAAGAAGAGCTGCGGCAGGCAATCGCCGCCCTGGATAAGGACGATGCGGTTCTTTTCCTGCTTCGTTACATCGAAGGACTGTCCAATGGAGAACTGGCGTCCCTGTTCGGACAGGAAAAGAACAATATCGCAGTTCGGCTGCACCGGATTCGACAATCCCTGCAAGCCGTAATGGAACGTCATTAAGGAGGTCTGCGATGTCGGAAGATCGCTTGGATAAAGCAATTGACGCAATGAAAAACGAACCTGTCGATCCCGAAAAGTTGGAGATCGCACAAACACAAATCCGGCAAAAGCTTCAAGAAAACGACAAGACGGTATGCGGGGAATTCCGGGCGGATTTCGAGAATTACCTTCAGGCAAGCCTGCCCGCCAACCGGCGCCTGTTGCTGGAAGACCACCTGGGCCGTTGCCCGAACTGCCGCGCGCATCTGGCCCAATCGAAAGGGGAACGCAAAGTTGCCGTGATGCCCGAAAGACGGGTCTCCCCCTGGAGGCGAAGGACGGTCTGGCTCGCCGCCGCGGCCATGATACTCTGCGTCCTCTACCTGGGGCGCGACAGCATCTACACATTTCTCGCGCCTGAAGGCCCGGTTGCAACCGTTGAATCCATCGACGGCAAAACATACCTGGTTTCCGGCGGTGTCCTGAAAGCGGGCGATTCTTTAAACCGCCGCGATATCGTCCGTACGGCCGCAGACTCCCATGCGCGGTTGCGTCTGAAAGACGGATCGCTAGTAGACATCAATGGAAACACCGAACTCTCGATTCGGAGTGCCCTGAGCGGCCGTTCCATCCAACTCAAAAGAGGCGATATTATCGTCCAGGCCGCCAAACAACGCCGGGGACACCTGCAGGTGCAGACGCGCGATTCGCTGACCTCGGTAAAAGGAACGGTATTTGCCGTCTCTTCGGGAATCAGCGGCACCCTGGTTTCCGTTATCGAAGGTTCCGTGGCCGTAACTTACTCGGGAACCGATGTCCTTCTCAGCCCCGGAGAACAAACCGCCACCAATCCGGTCCTCGAAAGTTCGGTGCAGCAGGCGATATCCTGGAGTCCCGATGCCGATACTTACATCAGCATGTTGGCTTCGCTGGTTCGGGTTGAAAAGCAGATATCCGAACTACCCTTCCCGCAGTTGCAAACGCAATCTCAGCTGATTCAGTCCATACCGCCGAACATGTTTATTTACGGCGCAGTACCGAATCTCGGCGACAACCTGAGTCAGGCGATTGACATCATGGAACAACAGGCCATGGAAAATGCCGATTTCAGCCAATGGTGGGATTTCGGTAAAGGCCAGGACCTGAAGTTTCTGGTCGATCTCGTCCAATCCATAACCGAGCACCTGGGGAATGAAATCGTCTTCGGAATTTCCTCGACTCTTCCAGGTTCGGAAGAAAAATTCCCGCTCATCCTGGCGGAAGTGAAGCCGGGCATGCGATCCCAGTTGGAGGATGCGTTACAAAAGCTGGGCGACGGCACAAATCCGTTGCCGATACCCTACTACCTGGACGATACCTTGCTGGTGGTATCCAATACCGGGCAGAATCTCGACTGGATCCTGGACAACCTGGGACAGGGAGCGGTCTCCCCTTTCGCTTCGGCCATCACCGACCGGTACACCGAAGGCTTAGGCTGGCTGCTGGGCGTCGACATCCAATCCATTCTTTCCCAGGCGGAGGATGCCCCCGATTTGGTGCAGGCCCGCCAGGTAGAACACCTGTTTTTCGATCAACGGAATCCCCAGGGAACTCCCGAGAATGAAATGGTAATCACCTTCAACGGTCCACGAAAGGGGATCCCCTCCTTCATAGCGAACACGGGGTCCGGCGGCGCCGCCGAGTACATTTCGGGCGAAACCCTTGCTGCCGGCTACGTTGCCACGAGGGAACCGCAGCAGCTGTTTGAGGAATTCGTGACTCAAATTACCCCAACCGCTCTTGAAAACCTGGATCAGGCGGAATCCCGAATCGGAATCGATTTCTCCAGCGAACTTGCCGGGGCACTGGGATCGGAATCGGCCTTTTCCATCGAAAGCTTTTCCACCGCGGGTCCGGTCTGGACAATGGCTGTACTTGTAAACGATGCGTCCATTCTTGAAGAATCCATAGCCAGGCTTGTAAACACCTTTAATACGGAATTGGAAAAAGCCGGCCGGTCAGAACGAATTTCCTATACCCGGGAAGTTGTCAATGGAAGAACCTGGACGGTCCTGCAATCCGTCGGACAACCTTTCAGCATGACATGGACCTACGATCGGGGTTACCTGGTAGGGGCTTCGGACCGCGCGACGGCGATGCGGGCCATCGCGACCCGCGACAGTGGCATGCCGCTGATCTTCTCGTCCGCCTTCCAGCAGCAGCTGCCCGCTTCGACAGGGCTGCATCCGTCCGGATTCGCCTGGCTGAATGCCAGAGGAGCGTTCCAGGATCTGGCAGCTCTGGTTTCCGACCCCGCAATCCAGGAACTAATCAGAGAACGCGATCCGATTCTGGTAGTATTTGACGCTGAAACGGAACAAATCCGCGCCGTCAGTCGTACCAGACTATCAAGCGTGTTCATGGATCTTATGTTGTTCCGGGGATTGGGTATAACCCTGGCCGAACAGCAGCAGGAATCCATGTAGCAAAGCCGTTGGAACGTTGGAACGTTGCACGTCTAACGTTCCAGCGTTTAACGGGTAATTTACTAGATGACTCCACCGGTTGTAGAACTGGAAAACCTGAAAGTAAAACTCGGCGGGCGTGAAATCCTCCATGACATTACCCGCCGTCTCGGTACTGCCGGCGAAGGGAAAGCGATCGGATTGCTGGGGCCCAACGGAGCCGGCAAGTCCACACTGATTCTTACCCTGCTGGGATTCCATAAACCTGCAGCCGGGTACGCCCGTGTTCTCGGCTACGACTGCCAGAGGCAGGCGCGCACGGTCCGGGCCCTTATCGGCTATATGCCCGAAACGGAAGCTTTCATTGCCGATATGAGCGCCGTAACCACCCTGCGGCTCATGGCGGAACTGTCCGGCCTTCCCGGAAGAATTGCACTCGAAAAAGCGCATGAAGCCCTGTTTCACGTCGGTCTCGGAGAAGCCCGGTACCGGGAACTGCGGACCTACTCCCTGGGCATGAAGCAGATGGCCAAGCTCGCCCAGGCGNNTGCGCGACGTCGAACAGGTGTGCGATGAAGTCGTCATTATGAACGAAGGAAAAATCGTGCATGAATGCGACCTGGAGGCCGAGCGCCGTTCCAACAAATGCTTCGTCGAACTTGAAGTGACCGGAAACGATAACGGTCTGCGCGGCGCACTTGCGAAAATCGGGGCGGAGGGGATCACGGAAGGCGGCGGGAGATGGCGCATCGTTCTCGAGCCCGGATCGGAGATTGATGCCCTATGGGGACTTTTGGCAAGGCAGAATCTCCTGGTCCGGAAACTGACCCATCGCCGCGACACTCTGGAAGAAATATTTTTAAAAGCGGTGGGGCATATTGATCACACGCCGGGGGAACACGTCCCGCCACCGGAATGAACACATATATTGATAGGAACGTTCTAACGTTAGACATTGAACGTTGAACGTTCAAAAGTATCGAACACAGCATCAAAGCAACTGGTGAAACTACATGGCGGTATACAAGCGCGGATATCACCGGTACCGGGGCCCGATACTGGGGCGTGGGGCACGCATTATGGTTTTGCCCCGTTTTGCCTGGCACCGTCTGTTCCAGCAGCGGCTGGTTGTCCTGCTGCTGGTCGTTGCCATGATCTGGCCGCTGTTGTGCGCCACATTCCTGTACATCGGGAACAATACCGATCTTCTCAAAGGTATGCGCATAGGATCGGATTTCCTTGATTTTATCCAGGGCAACGGCATGTTCTTNNGGGCCGGGATGCATCGCGCCCGACCTGGCGAACAACGCCCTGCCACTATATTTCAGCCGCCCCATTACCCGAACGGAATATGCATTGGGTCGCCTTGGCACCCTGATGGGACTGCTGTCGATCATTACCTGGATTCCCGGATTAATACTGTTTGCCATGCAGGCCGCCATGGCCGAACCTCAATGGTTTTCTGAAAACTGGCGGATAAGCGCAGGCCTGTTCTCGGGCTTTTTCCTGTGGATTCTACTTGTCAGCCTGGTGGCACTGGCCGGTTCCGCCTACGTGAAAATGAAGGCTGTTGCGGGAGGCCTGGTATTCGGTTTCTTCTTTATCCTGGCCGGCGCGGCGGGCGTGATCAATCTTGTCTTCGGCAGCGAGTGGGGATATATCTTAAATCCCGCGTGGGCAACCCGGCGGATATGGCACGCCCTGCTTGGCATCGAGCCTCCCGCCGGCCCGGGGGCCCTACTCTGTTTTTTCATACTGGTGGGGGGCATAATCCTGCTGGCCCTTATTCTAAAGCGCAAGCTGCGCCCGGTTGAGGTGATCCGGTGACCGCACCCAAAGTCATTTTCAGCGACGTTTCAAAATTCTACGGGGAAGTGCTCGGCGTAAACGGCGTAACGCTCGAGATCCCGCCAGGCATCACCAGTCTGGTCGGCCCCAACGGCGCGGGTAAAACCACTCTGATGAACCTGATGACGGGCCTGATTCATCCCGACAAAGGATCCATACGGATGCGCGGCATTTCGCCCCGAGATCCCGAGCATTTAATGCGTATAACCGGCTATGCTACGCAATATGATGCGGCGCCGCGGTGGAGCACCGGCTTCAGCTTCATCACTACCGGAATGCTGCTTTTCGGATCTGACCGCTCCGAGGCCGAGAAAAAAGCATGGTTGGCGCTCGAACGACTGGGGCTTACCAATGCGGCACATCGCAAAATGGCCGCCTATTCCAAGGGAATGCGACAGCGCGTCCGGCTGGCTCAGGCTATCGCACACGATCCGGAGATTCTGGTTCTCGACGAGCCGCTCAACGGGTTGGATCCTCTGGTCCGCGCCGAGACCATCGCTCTATTCCGGGAGTGGGCCGCCATGAACCGGCATGTGATCCTTTCCAGTCACGTTCTTCAGGAAGTGGACATCATAAGTGACCAGGTCATCCTGATTTCCAACGGCATGATCGTGGCCGAAGGCAAAATCCGCGACGTGCGGGATGAGATCCTGGAACATCCCAGTCAATTCATCCTCCGATGCCGGGAAGCCTCCAGCGTTGCTGCGCAGTTGTTTGAAGAAGACCATATCACCGAGATCCGGTTAAACGAAGACAGGCTGGGGCTGCTGGTGCTGACCCGGGACCGGGAGCGTTTTTCCCGGGCACTCGGTCGCATCGCCGCCAACGGACACAATATCGACAGCGTCATACCGGCCGACGAAAACGTGGATGCCCTGTATGAATACCTGATCGGGGAGGAACGATAGAGGCGGACAATGAATCAACTCCCTTGGATGAAAAAGGCCTGGACCATTGCAAAAATTGAAATGCGGCGTGCATTTTTCTCCAGGCGCGCATTCTGGGTATACGGGCTCGCCCTGTTCCCCACCATCATTTTCCTCGCGAACTTCGCTCGCATTCATTTTCAGCGTCTCTATCTTTCTTCCGTGGAGACAACACCGCCAGCTATCATGGACAGCCTGCGGGAAGGTGAAACGGAGGAAGCCGTCCTGAAACGCCTCGGCAAGGCGCCTACCGATTACAACTGGGAACGCAGGCGGCGTATCCGTGACAGCGAAGACAAGGCCGGAATCACTACTCACAGGATCGAGCCCGCGGTTGAGACCCGATACATCCGTTTGAATATCTACAGGCCGACACACACCGGAGAGAGTTCTGCACGGATTTGCGAGTTTGAGGTCTATGGCAACAATGATGTCAATCTGGCACGGAATCGCCCGGCGACCGGCAGCCGGTCCTGCAGTGACGCCGAAGGACCGGAAAAAGCTTTTAACGGCGATACGCAGGACCACTGGTGCTCGAACGCGGGAACCAAATATCTGCAGGTGGATCTGGGAGAGGCCGTCACGGTCAGCCGCATTGTCCTGAAGCATGCCAGCGCGTCAGGAAAGCCGGAAGAGCTCAACACCGCCACATTCAATATTCAGGCCAGCCTGGACAATAAGAGATTCGAAACGGTCGTCAATATGACCGGCGCGCGGCTGGTGGATGAAATTACAAAGTATCGCCGTATGAGGTACTTCGACGGGAAACGGGAAGCCAT
>DKBB01000357.1:4496-10300 GCA_002451015.1 Acidobacteria bacterium UBA6911 | reverse complement strand
AATAGAGGTAGTTGCCCGTCCGGATGAAGAGCTGGTTTCCCGCTGCCACAGGGCTGGCCAGGGTGTGGCTGTCGAGCCTGTTGGTTGCAAGAATCTTAAAGGAAGGTCCGGCCTCAAGAACGGTCGTAGTTCCCTCCTCGTTGATGCAGTATAATTTGCCGTCCGCCAGCAGCGGTGAAGCACTGTAGGTGCCGAGCTCGATCCGCTCCGACTGGTAAACCGCCCTCCCGGTCAGCGCCTCGATACAATTCACGGTCCCGTTGTCTTTGAGAATATAAATGTATTTTCCGTCGGTAGTGGGCGTGGGAACGTCCGCTCCCTGATTGTTCGTCCACAACTCGCTACGGCCGGTTATGTCTCCCGAACCGCCGGCGCGAAAGGCTATAAACGGCCTACCGCGCATACTGGGAGTGAATACATTCCCGCCTATCACGAGCGAAGACGCTATCGTGCGGTTGAAGGAGTTGTTTGTCGGATTCAAGCCGCCGATTCTCCACATCTCCTTCCCCGTTGCCAGGTCGTGGCCCGTGACATAATCCCCTCCGGAGATCACCAGCTGAAGCGTTCCTTCGACCGACACCATTTGCGGAGTGGAGTAGCTGTCCGGGGACTCCCCGACGGCATCCGTCGGCCTTTCCACTTTCCACAGCGTTTTTCCGCTGTCTTTATCGACGGCGAAAACATAGGAAGGATCGTCGGTCTTCATGCCGTGCAGGACTTCGATATAAAGCCGGTTTCCATGCAGCAACGGCGTGGAAGCATACCCGTGATTCACTCCAAAAGGGCCGTAATCGGCCTGGATATCCCGCTGCCAGACCTCCCCGCCTCCCATGGTAAAGCAGGAAAGCTTCCCGTTTCCGCTCATAATCCAGACGTGTTGGCCGTCTGTAATGGGAGAAGGAGATGCGGAGTTCTGTTTTCGGTACAGTTGATTGCCGCTGTCTATCCGGCGCCGCCACCCGATGGCACCATTATCTCGGTCGACGGCCAGAAGCAGGATTTTGTCAGGCCCCGTCGATCCAGAACCGCGACGGGATCCTTCCAGCAAGGTCGCAAAACCCTCCTCGGCGGATGTGACGAAAATGACATCATCCCAGACAGCGGGAGTAGCCGCGCTCCAGCTCGGCAGTTCCGCGCGCCACAGGACGTTTTCCGTCTGATCCCAGGTTACCGGCAGATCGCGGGCGGTGGATGTGCTGCCGTTGGAATGCGGCCCGCGCCACTGCGGCCAGTTTGCGGTTAAATTCACGGCCAGGGCAAAAATAACGATTCCCGTGCAGGCAATCCAATCAAGTCGTTTTCGGGAGTCCTTCATAGATTCACCTCGAAGCAATAACTATCAAAAGCGGAATAGACCTTTTTTTCAGCTTCCAATCGGCGGCTTCCACTTTAATTTCCGTGTACGGCTTCCATCCAGGGATCTTACCTTTTTTAACCGACAAGGCCAAAGGAAGAACGAACCACGCATTTCACGCGTCGCATGATCCAGCCTACCAACGGCATTCCCGCCTTTCCGGAATTGCAATCAACCGTCGCCGCTTTTTAGCCTGGAAAAGGCCATTGAGTCCGGTTATGCTAAGCCGCTGCTTCGGACATGCCGGAGCCGATTTATAGGACTGATTGTAATAACTACCGGAACCCGTTCCGAAAAATCCATGAGGAAAGAATGAAACTTAGAATCCTGTTTGTTTTTTTTATTGCATCCGGACTGCTTTTATCGGCCTGCTCCCCGGAGAAAACGGAATTGCAAACCGTTAAATTACAAACCGTTAAAGAAAAAGCCAGTTACGCGATGGGACGGCAGATGGTGGCCAGCATCGTTCGTGTCGCATCGGAAATCGATGAAGCATCCCTGTTACAGGGGATCCAGGACGCACTCGCGCATAAACCCCCGCTGGTCGACGAACAGGCCCAGGCCGAAGCCCTGAAGGAATATAACGAGGTGCTGCAGCAAGCGATGGTAGAGCGTCTGAGTGAGGAAGCCGCGACCAACCTCCAGGCGGCAACCGAGTTTCTGGAAAAAAACAAGCTCAGAGATGAAGTGATGGTGACGGAAAGCGGATTGCAGTATGAAACGCTCCAGGAGGGACAAGGCGACAATCCTGAAGCGATTGACACCGTGAAGGTGCATTATCGAGGCACCCTGCTGGATGGGAAGGAATTCGATTCCTCCTACGAAAGGGGCGAACCCGTGACATTTCCCCTGAACCAGGTCATTCCGGGATGGACCGAAGGCCTGNNGGCAGGATGGCGCCAGGGGATTCGGCTCTTTCTCCCTGAAGCGCTTTACCAGTCGTTCAATGCCAGCGTTTCCTGCATGCCGGCATCCCGCTCAAAGCTGAGGTCGATAGCCAGAAAGTTTGCAATCGCGGGGCTGATCTCTTCGTAATCCTTTGTAACCGGCTGGGATTGATTCGGCACCGGTGCCGGGCAGTGATCCGGAAACTGCATAGGCAGGGGGCTATCGAAGGACACGGCCGCCTGGTACAGCGAGCCGTTTGCCGCGCTGAAGTCTGAAGACCGCAGGACCAACCCGGTGACAGGGAGACACCCTCCGGAGGTAATGACCTCCAGCCGGATGCTTGTACCGGGCACCAGCGGCCTTCGGGTCAGCAGCCGCGCCCCTCCCCGGGAGATGTCGAGAACGTCTATTCTGTGACCCGCGGCGGATTTTATCCCACGGATCCACGGGACGTCCAAAATTCGAAACCTATCCCATCGTCTGGTGCCCGGACCGGAATACAGGCTGATTTTCATGACAACTGCTCTTCCCTCTTCTCATTTTCAGGCCTTATAAAACTTCGACCTTCCGTATGTCCTAATTATAACAGCAAATGGGACAATGAGATCCTGATTTTTTCCGCGTCAGCCGACAAAATATCATGAACTTTTGCGCTTATAGGAAATGCATATCCACTTGAGTTGCCGGGAATGGACTGCCGAACGAGATTGGGGTAGTGCGCTAATCTGGGGAAGCTGCAGTATCGACCTTGTTCTAATAGCGTCCCATGATGGACGATTTTCACAAGTTGATGACCCAGGCGGCTTGATGTCAGAGAATTGCTGCAACGGACCGGATATGGATTGTCTATAGATAATTAAATACCAAACTTTGTAATTCAAATAGGATTCAGGCTTATCCTATGTGTTCGATAAAATGCAGTATGTCTGTCATTTTCATAGAATTTCCGGCGGGGATTTTACTACAGCTGACAGAAGCTTTGGATGAAAATTCGGGAATTTGCGCATAAATCAATATCTCAGCGGATAGCCGGCAAGAACTGGACTTTAGAAATCAAAAAAGGCTCCTCTGCTGCGGGGGAAATTGGCCTGCCGAGTGGAGCTGGACGAATCTACAATTCGGCCGGGGTAAAGCCTTGCTGGGATCTGGAAGGAAGGCTGAGACATTAAGGTAAAGAGAGCCGATTGGGAGGATTAGGGGGAGTTTTACCCGTTACTTAGATACACAGATGACGTGGACCTGAATAGAAACTTTCCGCCTGGGAGGAGTCTTACAACTGCAACCGACCGAACGGAGACGGCATCCGTCTTACCCCATATGAGGCTTTTAAAAAGTATTTTACAATAATTTCAAATCTGCCCTGGGAGGTCCGGAATATTAAAGTTGGCCAAAGCAAATGCAATCTTGATTTAACTGTGAAGACTATGAGTAGCTATTACTGAGTCACCACACCACTTAGAATAAGGGCTGGAAGGTTCCAGCCCTTATTATGTATTCAATTTGCAGCGAGATTTAATACGTATTACCGACTGCTTATTGCGTATAGCCATCGGAAAGCGTCTTCATAAACTCGACCAGAGCATCTTCATCTGCATTGCTCAAGCCGAGGTTGCCTAGCTCATCGAAGTTGACGGTATCAGGATACTCTGACAGAGGCCAAACCCCAGGAAGATCGCGGGTGTTGTAAAAGTGGGTTATCTCTCCAAGCGTTAGAAAGAAACCGTTGTGGGCATAGGGGGCCGTGAGCCCGATATTACGCAAGCTCATCACTTTGAACTTACCATTTTCACCTGGATCACCAACGATTGCCCCCAACCCCAGGTCAATATCGGCATCTACCAACAGGGGGTGTCCGCTTTTGGGTACGCCCAGATTATCGTAGGTAAAATCGGTGAACATGGGTGGAACCATTCCCTCTGGCGCCCAATCCGGTACAACATTATTCGCAGCTACTGTCCACTCGGCTACGTGGCAAGCAGCGCACATGGCTCCTTCTCCCTTTTCAAGAACGCCGTCGTTGTTGTTTTCTCCCATGAAAAGTTGAAGGCCTGACCACTCTTTAGGAGTGAAGACTGCCTTCCCGGCTTTTTTGGCTTTCGGGCCTACTCCCAAAGCGCACTCTGCAGGGTCGCCGCCGTTTCCCAGGCACTTCTGAAGATAATAGTCGTACTTCGAGTTGAATTTGGCAAATTCAGCGGTCCGCTCAAATGCCGCAATGGAGAGGGCGACTCTATCATAAGCTTCTTCGACATTATTCAGGCTTCCCATGCCCCAAACTTCCTCGAAGAGGCCGGCATAATCCGACTGGGCAATATTATTGATGACTTGCACTTTGTTCTGGTTGGCCATCTCCACGGGATTCAGGAACGGACCAAGTGCCTGGTCCGCCAGGGGATCGCCCAGGACTTCACCCGTGGCTCGGCTGTCCCAGAACTGGCCGCCAATCCACAAGCCCTCAATTACGTCAAAATAACGAATGGGCGCATACATAGCGTATGCTGCGGAAGGAGAATTACGCCCCCCGAATCTGTGCGGGAGCACGCCCTCGGACACTGGTATGTCGCTGTCCGGGTCTACGAATGCAAATTGGGGATCATGACAACTAGCGCAGGATTGACCTGCAGGTTGAGATAAGTTTTCGTCAAAATAGAGCAGTCCCCCCAATAGCTCTTTATCGGTGAGTTCGCCTTGTGCTGCCGCGAACGTGATCAGCAGCATTGCACCAATAGCCGCAATAATGGCAGCCATTGACATCTTTTTTTTAAACATATTTACACCCTCCAATGTATAGAAACACTTCTAGTTAACGTACCAGGCCTTCTAGAAGTTTGCTTCGCCGGGGGGGCAGGCATTTACCACAATATATTGCTTGGCTTTTGTGGTATTCTAACGCAAATTGTGATTAGAATCACATATTTTTTGATGAAATTTCCGTGAAGTTCATATTAAATGGCATCAATCCCGGAGATCTTATCCTTTTTTTTACTTTTAACCGCTAGCGCCGCAAATCCCTAATCGATAATCCGTTACAAAAAAGGGGAAATAACCTCTAAAAAGATATATTTTTTTTGCACAAGAAAGAAAGACGATAGATCCAGTGATTCAAACTGTGTTAAGACGTTGGTATGCGCTGAATAGAGTTTGTCCGAAATTGGAGGGCGAGCCCGGGTATTCCGGGCTCGCTTGAGGTATGAGACTCATGCCGAATCTCGAGTGCAAATAGTTTGTTAGGCTTGGTACACGGACAATGTATACCACAATGTAGTACTATGCAACCCAAATTTTGCATTTGGAGGAACGACCGAAAAGGCACAGGTCATACAATTTACCAGGTCGGAGCCGGCGGACGATTATCTTTAGTACCCAGCCATTCGATTCCAATGCCGGCGCGGCGGCGAAGAAGAAGGATTAACTGGCCCGCGTGGTGCTGGGCATGGCGGAGGTTGTTCATAAGGAATTCGCCGACATTAAGCTCATACCACCAAAAGCCGCAGCGTTCGAGGGCCCGTTCATCCGTCAATCCCTCAAATGTCTCCTCGCTTTTTTTCAGGCAGTGGTCGGC
>DKBB01000357.1:0-4338 GCA_002451015.1 Acidobacteria bacterium UBA6911 | reverse complement strand
ATTATAGCCCCAGCCTGCCATGAATTCAGCCTGTGATCCAATGATAGGGAGAGAATCGAAAATTTAAAGGATTGCAAATTTTCCCGCGGAATGGACCTTGTGTTGTTTGGCGTCCCATAGTGGACGATTTTCGCAATTGGATAATGCAGGCAGCTTGAGATCCCGGAGACTCCGCTGTGACACGATTCCATCGAGAGCGCTTCCCCGTTTGAGACAAAAATGTTCAACGGTACTTCTCCGGACCTCTCAGGATGCATTTAACGCCAATCAGACTACTTCTTTCGCGTCTCCAGGGCTGAACGCAACTTGTCGGCCAGTGTCCCGAAACCTGCGGCAGGAGTTTCCTGGCGTTCCGTCCACTCGCGCACTTCTTCCGCCTCACGCGCTTCAGTAACCGCCTTCGCACTCAAACGGATACGCCGTCCGGACGGATCGACCTCGAGAACGATGACCTCGACATCCCCTCCAACAGGAAAAGCTCGGGGGATATCGCTATCCTTGGCAACGCCGGTCTCGCTCAGCGGGATGAGGCCGGTACGACCTGGGGCTAGAAAGACGAAGACCCCGAATTTCTCATGCCGCTCGACCTTCCCTGTCAGTAACGCTCCCGGAATGATGCCGGGGCGCCCCTCCGGTTTCCTTAAAACGGGGGCCTCCTTCTCAGCAACCAGCGCCACGCTGATACGTTTCTGCTCGAGGTCCAGGGATAGAATCTCGAAGGTGCCTGTCATCTCCGGTGTGACCTGGCTCGACCAGTCGCCCGACCCGGTCGGGGGGAAGGTGGAAGCGTGGGCAAGCCCCTCGATTCCCGGCTCGAGTTCCACGAAGGCGCCAAACCCCGTGACACGAGTGATTCGGCCGGCCCGTTGCTGGCCCGTCTTGTAAGTATCACCCGCTTTTGACCAGGGGTCCGCAGATAGCTGCTTTAATCCCAGTGAAATCTTCTGCTTCTCCTCATCGACCCCCAGGATCTTGACCGTAATTTCCTCGCCCGGCTTGACCATGTCCGAAGGGTTGGATACTCGGGACCACGACATTTCTGACACATGGACCAGGCCTTGGATTCCTGCGCCCAGATCGACAAACGCCCCGAAGTCTCTGACGGAAGTGACCTTGCCGGTGAATACGGCGCCGGGAATGATCTTTTCTCGGATGGCGGCCGCATTTGCCTGCTGCTCCTCCTCGAGAATCACCCTCCGGGAGACGATGATGTTCCTGCCGCTGTCCTCATATTCGATAATACGGAACTGATAGACGCTCCCAATATGAGCCGAAGAGTCCGTACTACGGACGTCTATCTGGGAAAACGGACAGAATGCACGATTTCGGCCAAGGTGCACTTCGTAGCCGCCCTTTATCTCCTGTTCAACCGTTCCCTCTACCGGAAGCCCGCTATGAAAGGCATCCTCAAACTGCCGAAGGCTCGTTGCCGCTCCTGCCAGTCTTCGGGAGAGCTTTATTCCACCTGTCGTAGACACCACCATCGCCTGAATGGAATCGCCGACCGCGACCTCAAGCCGGCTCTCGGAATCCATCAGTTCTTCGACGTCGAGAATCGCCTCACCTTTTCCTCCGACGTCAATTAAGGCAACTTCAGAGCCTATGGCAACAATCCGGCCTTCAACCGTTTCACCCTTTTCTAGATATCTCACTTGAAGCGAAGCTTCAAACATCGCGGCAAAATCTTCTTCTTCAGGGTCACTCAAAACCTGCTCCTCCTTCAATGCGCATTTCTCCGCGACCGGCAACTACCCGCTCGGGTCCGCCTTACACACCTCGATTTTACCAATCGGAACCAATCATACGAAGGAGAAACTCATTCTCGGAAAAATGAACAGCCGGTTATCTCCAATAGTATATATTACGGTATTATGAATACATTCTTATTTGCAGGGGAATGAAATGATGGAGTTACGGGGAGCACAGAGAAAATATTTGCGGGGATTGGCAAACCTTATGCAACCGATAGTTTACATTGGGAAAAACGGCCTGTCCGGAGCTGTGATAGCCGCAATAGATGAGGGAATGGATGACCATGAACTGGTCAAGATAAAATTCCTGGAGTTCAAAGACGAGAAAAAAGCACTGGTTTCAGAAATTGAAAACAAGACCGGCGGAAGTTGTGTAGGAATGATCGGACACGTNNCCGCATTGAAAGGGCCAATTTGGCCATTTATACCTATTTGCATAGAGTCACATATATTGACATTTACCTTGGCGTCTGACGTCAAAATTCAGTGGCGCGCGCCTTTTCGCGTCCACTGGAATGACTTGTTATCTGGCGTCCTTCTTTGGATACTCACGACTGTACTGCCTTTTCGGATCGCTCTCTGGTTGTGGAGAATTTCCATCTGAAGTCGCAATGCGCAGCGCCACCCGCGATGGTCTGTGAACGAACCAATTCGACGCCAAGTTCACGTGCGGCGCAGTAGTCCAGGTTACGCGCCGCATGCGCGGTAAGCTCGGGGACACCCTGTCCCTTGAAGTAGTCAGCAAGCGGACAAACGGTGACGTCGAACGCCACGCCTATCTTCGAGGGAAGGTATCGATGATGGAACGGAGAGGTGAAGAAGTATNNGCCGTGTTCCTGCACGGCTCGATAGAGCGCAAAACTCCACTCCAAATATCGCATCATGCAGTTGACCGAGGCGCTATGGTGAGGGCGGTTGGGTGCCAACCGAGATTGCCAGTTACGCGTTGAGCGCCAGACTTGCTCTGACTTATCCGGAAAATGCGCCTGTAAACGATGAGTTGCGCCTCGCCTAAAATTTACGTCCGGTAAGTACCAACGAAGAATTCCCATGCTCATACTTCCTTCTGATAACAGGCACTCTGTAAACTGAAACTTGAATTTTTGGAGAGTGTTTTACCACACACACCTTATCAGCTACTACAAAGCCCTCCTCCGCAAGATGAATCTGGAACCTTAGAGCTGTGCCCAACATGCAGTCTCAGAAGTTGCATGCCCTTCTTTTCAGGGAGGGTGACCAGGTCGCTTGGCTATAGGCCGCGTTCGCGGCGAAAAGCACACAGAGGGGGAGTACATTATCCTCCGTCACATTGTATGAATATTTCTCACTGTCACCTGTTTACTGTAATAGAGAAGCACTTTATGAATAACTTAATTTGTCGGAGATAAATGCTATGAAGATAAGAACTGCAAATACGATTGCCATCTGTTTATTCGCGGTGATTGCACTTCTTTGCGCTCCTATACTGGCGAGCGCCCAGGGAGTTGTCGACCAGGAACCTCTCCTGGTGATTAAAATTCCGGACATTAATAAGCTGCTTCAGGCCATGACACCGGCGACCGCGGGGGCACAACCTGCTGGACCGAATCAAATGATCAGCATGATGCTGCATGGAACCGATTGGATAGATACGAATCGCTCCATGGTTGCGGGACTGCGCAAGGAAGGCGCAAAATCTTCCCTGGTATACCTGATCCCCTTCAATACGCCAAACAGCAGCTTTGAAAACGCCTATCATCCCATTCCCGGCGGCGACTATTATCTTACGACGCTGCCTCCGCAACAGGGCCTTACCGTCTCTGCGGCTTTTGAACAAAGCCTGGTGAATGCCTCCAGGATCCCGACGACGCGCGGCGATCTGGTTGTGGAAATTGCAGCCAGCAAAGCTCTGACTGATGCAGAGCCTGAAATCCTGGCTTCCCTGGATAAAGCGGCGGCAACGCAGGCCAACCAATCCGCAAATTCGCCTATACCCCAGGAAAATATTAAAGTCATGGTGAAGGAATTACTGAATCTCGGGAAACAGGCGGACATTTTCAGATTAGGGCTGGATTTTTCTCAGGACTTCCTGACGCTGAACATGGATATTGAAGCTATGCCCGGAACCGAACTAGCGAACTCCCTGGTTGACGTCGGCGGTAGCGCCCGCCTGGCAAATTTTCCTATCGATATGCCCATCCAAGCGCATACCAGGCCCTATAACATTCCCGGCATCATGGATCTGTATGGAAATATATATCAAGCGCTGTACTCGCAACTGGGTATAGATTTCCAGGATATCGACGCAATGAGTAAAATATCCACGGGAGAAAGTGCAGGCGGCTTCAATATCACCCCGGAAGGTATCGACCTGAAAGTAGTCTCCGTCCTGAAACCGGGAACGGACGGTGAATCTTTCCTCATTAACGAGTACGTCCCATTTCTGGAACGATACAGCCAGGCGTTCTCCAATATCACCGCCCCGAAAACGGACACTCCTGCCACGCCGTTCTTCGTGCGCACTGATGACAGCACCGCGGCAGGCGCCAGGGTTATCGGGTACAGCATCGATTTCAGTTCCCTGGCCAAACCCGATGCCAAGCTCCCC
>DKBB01000311.1:28703-47206 GCA_002451015.1 Acidobacteria bacterium UBA6911 | reverse complement strand
ACCTACGGTCGGAGTTCTTCACTCAATAGGCTGCATGAAATTGCATATTCATATTTATGCGGAACTTTTTCAGTACAACCTGAGAATTTTAATGGCAACTATTTTTGGTTCATCTGTGCCATACGGGCTTCTCTCTCTCGCGTGAGGTGGGGAACGATACCGACGAGACGTTCGATCAGCATCAGTTGCCCCCGGTGGTGCATCTCATGCTCCTTGACCGACAGGATCATCTCAAAACGACTCTTTGTCGCAGGTGTCGAATCTTTCGGCATTCCGACTATTTGAGAAAGAAAGTCCTCCGAAAGTCCTTCGACCCAGGCGGCCCATTTTTCGCCCTCATTTTTCAGAAGATCAATGATCTGCGCCTTGTCTCGGGACCGGCTTTCTTCGGCGATGATATTTTTCATAAACGAGGGGAAATCGAATCCATCAAAAGAACCACGTTGTTCGACGGCATGGAATTGATATTGGAAACTGTATGCGAACGCGATATGGGTCAGTAACTGGGCAACGCTGCGATATTCAGGCACCGGCTTGAATTCGTATTTGTCTTCGGGAATTTCCTGAGCAATTATCAAAGTGTTTTTACGGACGGTTCTGTTGCCGAATGCCAGTTCTTTGGGTCCATAGTAGCGCATGGTTTTGACTCCTTTCATTTTTCATTTATTGTAAGGGAGTTTGGTATGTTTTGGGGAATGGATTTATTTGTAAATACCCCCCGGCATTTGAATTTAATGTTTTTTTATTGACAATAAACATCCGGACTGTGTCCTAATGGACAGGCAACGCGGGGGCAGCTTAATGACAAAAGGGCTTTCCCCGTTTGCCGGATCCATACTTTATTTTAACAGTAACACTATTTCGTTCATGCATGAACAGAGCATTGTCCAATCCCTTTTGTCCGTTGCACTTGATAACGCTGAGAAGGCCAAGGCCCGCAAAATTCTCAGCATTCATCTGGTCGTCGGCGACTACACGGGCGTAGAGGAAGACGCCGTGAACTTCTTTTTCGGGTTTCTCAGCAAGGATACCATTGCCGCCGGCGCCAGGATTCAATACACGCATGTTCCGGGGCAACTGCGTTGCCGGGACTGTGACATTCTGTTTCCCTTGCAAAAACGGGATTATCGCTGCCCAAAATGCGAAGGGAGACGCGTGGAGATTGTCGGCGGTCGGGAACTCTATATCGAAGACATGAAGATTGAATAAATGAGCCCCAAAATTTTAACCGTAAAAGAAAATATCCTGGCATCGAACGAAGAGAAGGCGGGACTAAACCGGAAATTACTGGATCGCCACAACATCCTGATGATCAACGTCCTGTCATCGGCAGGATCGGGCAAGACCAGTCTGATTCTGCAGTCAATCAGCCGGCTGAAAGCTCGATATCGGATCGCGGTGATTGAAGGCAATGTCGCTTCCTGCATCGATGCGGATAGAATCTCCCGGGAGAATATCCCGGTGATTCGGATAAATACCGGCGGAGGGTGCCATCTGGACGCCCCAATGATCAAGAAAGCATTGAACGCATTGGATCTGGACGGCATCGACCTGATCTTCATTGAAAATGTCGGGAATCTCGTCTGCACGGCTGATTTTGACCTGGGTGCGCATAAAAATGCCGTCATCCTGAGTGTTCCCGAAGGCGATGACAAGCCCTATAAATACCCTGTAATGTTCAGCGAGGCGGATGTGGTTCTGGTAAATAAGACGGACGTTTTGCCATATTTTGATTTTAATTTGGATGGTTTCCCCGAGATAATAGGGGGGCTGAATCCTTCGGCCAAGGTTTTTCCGGTCTCCGCCAAGACGGGGGAAGGTATGGATTCCTGGTTTTCATGGATTGAAGAGTCTTTAAAATAAACGGTTGGCAACAGGGGGATGGATTTATGGCGGACAGCGGCATCTATAAAGAATTATCGGACAAGTTGGGCGTTTGGGAATCGGAACGTTTTCTGAAAATTCTGAATGCGATGTTGACTCCTGAGGAGGCCCGTATCTGTCTGGAGTTGTTTGAGCCTGCAACTTGCTCGGAACTGGCCGGCAGGTTGGACTTTACCGAAAAGGAACTCTCCCCAAAACTGGACGTCCTGGTGGACAAGGGAATGTTGACCCGGGGATTGACTCAGTATGCCTTTCACACAACTCTGTTGGCTTTTCATCATGAGTGTGTTGCCGATACCGCTCCCCATACCGGCCCGTATGCGCTGTCCAAGGAAGTTAAGGAGCTTTGGGCCGATTTTTTCTACAACGAGTGGTCGTATCACTTTATAAAACACACCGAAGAATTCATAAAAATGACCGGACGCAGCCTTCCTATCTGGCCCGCAATCGGTGCGCTTGAACGAAGTCCCAATATCAAGCCGGAGGACATTCTCCCCGAAGAGAACTGGAAACTGAGAATAGAAAACGCCAAGAGCAGAATCCTGGCGCCGTGTGGTTGCCGGATCTCCTGGGGACACGCATGCGATCTGCCTTTAATGACATGTTTCGCCTGTTTTGACAGGCCGAGAGGCGAGTACTATCTCAACCAGCCGGGTCGCCTGCTGAAAGAAGTGTCTCTGGATGAGTCTCTGGCGGTTGTGAGGGTAGCAGAAGAAGCCGGGCTGGTGCATTGGGGTGACTGTTACTGCTGTGACTGTTGCTGCGAAAATCTCTTCCCCGTAACCCGTGATAAACGCTTTGACCTCATGACGCCCAACCGGTTCATTGCGGTAGTGGCCGAAGATAAATGTATAGGCTGCGAGGAATGCATCGACAGGTGCAAATTTGACGCGGTTGAAATGAAACAGGATGAAACTTCCGGGGATTGGGTATCCTCCATCGATCCTGAAAAGTGCAAGGGCTGTGGGCTTTGCATTATCACCTGCGAACCGAATGCATTGACCTACGAGATTGTCCGGCCGCCGGAATACCTGAAACCCAAGCCGCCCGAGGGCAGCGACGAGGAAGAACCGGTGCATGTAATCCCTGTCTGGGGACATTATTTTCTCAAATAATCTAAGATGTCTCCTTCAAGGCTTTCTAATGCAGTGCATAGGTAGCCACCCGGGCCAAACTCGAAAACTCCGATCTCAAGTGCGGGATTCCATAAGGCAGGGGATGGATATTCCGCGCAACCCTTTTTCGGAACCCCGACGATCCTGTCAATCAGGTTATACCGCACGGATTCCTTACAGACTTCCTTACGCAACTGCGAAAATGATCGGGAATTTATCCTGAATCGTTGCTGTGCGAATCCTCGTGTTTCTGTTACCTGTTGCGGCTCCATTCACGGATTTTCTCGATTTCTGCGGCTATAATTCCGAGGGATTCCAGAAATTCCTGGTGTGCCTCCGGCTCCATCCTTTCGAACTGTATGTGCCAGTTGTGCATATCCTGATCGGACAGCCCGGCTGCCCGCATGATTTCAACCCATCGTTCCTTGTTCAGCATTTCGACTCCCTGTTGTAATTGTTTCTGTTGGATCAATTCGACTATAGCGTGTTGTTGCCGGCGGAAATTCGCGATTTCTCGGTCCAGGTTTCGAAGCCGGCGCTGGAGGATTTCCAGTGGAACGGTTGTCCCGGGTGCGCTCAGGAGCGTCTTGATTTCTCCTAGAGGGATCCCGATCTGCCGATACAGGCAGATCGCTTCCAGACGTTCCGCATCTGCGGGTGCATATAAACGATAGCCCGCATTGCTTCTTCCTGAAGGCTTCAGTAGCCCCAGCCGGTCGTAGTAGAGAAGGGTGCTGCGGGACAGACCGGAAGCTTTTGCAAGGGATGAAATCGTAACCATGCCGGTTCCTTTCATTTTCGGGGGCATATCGCTCCATTCCGCCAAACAAGGGAAGTTTAAAGTGTGAATCTTTAGACAGGTCAAGATGAAAAAAGGGGGCGGAACACTTTTTTCTTTGAATGAAGTGTTATGCCCCCCTTTACAGGAGCCGGAAGCGCCTAATCCGTTATGGCATCTCCGTTTTGAGGAGAATGGAAAAACCTGACGAGACCCTCCGCCGTTACCCAGATTACGATGAGGATGACTATGCCGTTCACCGAGAACAACAACCACTGAAGTCGGTGCAGGAACCCGACCTGGTTCATTAAGGTGCCCCACAGAGTCATAACAGCCATAAATAGGGCAGGAAGCCCGCCGACAAGCCAGTACAGGGAACCTCTCCGGCGCAGATACAGGGTGATAACAATCAATGCCAGAGCCGCGAGAGTCTGGTTGACAGCACCGAACATGGGCCAAAGGGTCAGGGCGCCCTTCCCGTCGGCGCCGGTGGCGAACGCCAGCAACGCAGCGGTCACGACAACGAACAGGGTCGCCAGGTGGCGATTCCGGAAAATGTTGATTTTCATATCGGTGGCGATTTCACAGATAACGTATCGCTGAATGCGCGTTGCCGTATCCAGTGTGGTGCCGGCAAAGGAGGCGACGAAAACACCCATAATGATAACTGCAATCGCGTGCGGAATGCCGGTGGATGCAATCATGTTGGCGGCACCGATCACAAAGGCGCTGATTTTCGATCCCAGGCCTTCCGCCGCGGTCCATGAGGCATAGTGCGTGGTCCAGGCCTGCACTCCCGTCAGGTTTTCTCCCGAAGCCGCTGTGTATCCCATGCCGATTCCGGCAGCGACAGCCGCAATCACCAGAATCGCAAGAATGCCTTCGATAAGCATGGAACCGTAGCCGACGAACAGGGCGTCTTTTTCATTGCGCACCTGCTTTGCGGATGTGCCCGAGGAGACGAGCGAATGAAATCCCGATATGGCACCGCAGGCAATTGTAATGAAAAGAAAAGGCCACATCGGAGGGGCCGCTTCCGGGTGCAACTGAACCGCCGGTGCGACTATTTCGAGTTCCCCTCCCAGGGAGCTGAAAAAAACGCCGGCGACCAGTAAAATCATGGCGATCAACAGCTGGTAGGCATTGATAAAGTCTCTCGGCTGCAGGAGGGTGGTGATCGGCAGGACCGAGGCAAAGTATGCGTAAATCAACAGCAGGATGGTCCAGATCCCGGTCGGGGGAATGCCGAATTGGGAAGGCATTTCCAGTGGCAGGTAGCGGCCGGCGATCATAATGCCATACATCAGAAGAACGGCGACAGCCGAGGCGATGGTTATATTGGTTCCTTTTTTATAGATCAAATATCCGAGTCCGAGGGAGATGGGGATCTGAAGCCAGACGGCAGCAACGGATGTCGGGTACATGCTGAAAATAATGGCGATTATAAGGCCGAAAATGGCGATGATGATCCACAGGGCTATAAACACAATGACGAAGAAGAGAAAACGTGTCCGGCGGTTTATGTACCTGGCGGTGAATTCTGAAATGGATTTGCCCTGATTGCGTATGGAAATAATCAGCGTGCCGAAATCGTGAACGGCTCCCATGAAGATTGAGCCTATAAACACCCATAAAAGAGCCGGAACCCAGCCCCATATTATGGCGATGGCCGGACCGACAATCGGACCGGTGCCTGCTATGGAAGTGAAATGGTGCCCGAAAATGATGCCTTTCCGTGTCGGCACATAATCGATACCGTCTTCCATCTCTACAGCCGGAACGGGTGCCAGCGCGGATATTTTAAAGATCCTTTTGGCAATGAAACGACCGTAGGTCCAGTACATAAGGATATAACCGAAAAACGTAACCGCCAGCAAAAGAAATGTATCCATAACGTTAAAACCTGTTAGCCAAAGTGAAACTGCCGTAATGGAGAATCGAACATTTATCGACGGGCATCCATTACGGCAGGCTATGATAGATCAAAATAACTATTCATCCTTCAGAGGCTTGAACATGTCTTTGGAGACCTGGCATATGGGACATGCCCAGTCCTCCGGGATATCTTCAAACGGGGTGCCTGCAGCGATACCGCTGTCAGGGTCTCCCTTCTCAGGATCGTAGACATACTGGCACACGGAACAAACATATTTTTGCATTGTTTTGGTTTTTTCCTCCGATGATTTTAGGGGTTTGACAAGCCGGTCCCGGAAAGCATCCGCAAGTAAATCCAGGGCGGCAAAATCCTTTCCTCCGGGCAGTCCCTTGGAAAGAACAGGGGGGATAACTTCGACACTCAGGCCTGGAACAAACGACTGGAGCATTTCAGTGAGTTTGCCGCCCCAGCCGAAGGATCCGATGATAGAGAGGTATTTCGCTTTCGGCCTTAATGCATTGGCCAGAAGCGCGGCATAGGCAACTTTCGGGTGCGGACCCGCCAGCACCATGGGAGATCCAAGGACAATGCCCGAGGCATCCACAAGGGACATGGCAAGCTTGCCTATATCGGGGTTGTTGAGATTGAACTGCTCCGCATAGACGCCGCGATCCGCGCAGGCATCTATAAAATATTCCACCATGATGCGTGTGCTGTCGTGCATGGAAATATACGGGACCACGACGAGGTTTTTCGGTTCTCCCGCAGCCCATTCGTTGTAGGCATCGACGATCAGTCCCGGGCGTCGATGGATCGGGCCGTGACTGGGGGCAATGATTTCGACTCCTAGTTTTTTAACTTTCTTGAGATTGGATGAGATCAACCTTCTGAAGGGCATCATGATCTCAGCGTAATATCTTTTAGCGGCCAGCAGCACGGCACCTTCATCAGCGACGAATATATCCGCGCAAGCCATATGAGAACCGAACAGGTCGCACGGCATGAGTATCTTCTGTTCGGGAATCCATGTAATCATTGTTTCAGGCCAGTGGACCCAGGGAAAGTTGATGAACTGGAGCGTTTTCCCTCCAAGATCGACGGTATCGTAATCATTCACGGTCACGATTCGGTCGGCGGGGACCGCCAACATATCCATGATCATGGCTTTGCCTATCTGGCTTGTCACCACTTTAGCCATGGGAAACGCTTCTAAGACATACGGAATCGTTCCTGAATGGTCCTGTTCGGCATGGTTGGCGACGACATAGTCAATGGCATTCATGTCCAGGCTTTTCAGCCTTTCAAAAAGAATATTTTTCTTAGCGGGATCGACAGTATCGATAAGGGCGGTCTTCCTGGAACCCTTTATGAAATATGCGTTATAGCTGGTCCCGTCGGGCAGCGGAATCAGGCTGTCAAACAGCCTCCGGTCCCAGTCCATGGCTCCCACCCACCAGACTCCTTCATCAATTTTCCGTGCTTGCATAATCCAGAATTTCCTCACTAAATTTCATGGGCTGCCGGCTGTAATGACGAGGCTTTCAGTCAAGCACCGGCCGCTTTCTTAATATACTTCCTGCGTTGGCTCATTCCATCATATTCTACTCAGCACGCGGCCCGGAAGCCTGATGATCGAAGCGATCAATTCCAGTATCCCATTCACTGCGATGCCGATAATCCTGAACGGAAGAAGAATCAGCCAAACGAGGGGGTAGATAACCAATGCCAGCAGCGCCAGCGGCCAGCACAATACCAAGAGGATACACCAGAGTAAAAATTTCGCCATAAAAACTCCTGTAGCGGTAGGCGGTAAATTTATGTTGAAAAAGGTTCACGACACAATTTTTCAAATTTCAACTATGGTTTACAGGAAAAGGCCAGAATGCCCCAGCCTTTGACTGGGGCCCCAGCCAAAGACTGGGGATGAATGGCAGTTGGCAGTTTGGAGGCAGAAGCCTTCATGGTTTTTCCTTAGGAAGAAGATCCGACCTACGGTCGGACTTCTTCACTCAATCTGTATGGACACAGTATGCCGCCGACCACCTACTCCTGACGGCCAAGCGCATTCTTAAAATCACCCGCCTGCACAATGGAGATTTTTCCCATGTCCAGGTGACGGCGCATCGCGGACAAAATTTGATCGGGTGTCAGATCCTGTATTTTCCCCTCCATGTCCTTGTCCCAGATGAGGGTGCGATCCAGAAACAGGTAGGAGACCAGATTGCCGCAGAGTGAGTCGTCCTGGGCGCGGTTGACCTGGCGGGATTGCAGATAACCGGCTTTCGCCGCTTTGATTTCTTCTTCCGTAAATCCGTCTTTCANNTCTTTCTGACGGATCCGGACAGCCAGGCGTGAATTCAGAAAGCCCCCACCCAGCATGTAATTTGCGAGTACCAATGCAGGGTAATCAGGGTCGTCGTCGCGCAGTTCAAGATTTAATCCGGCAAGAAACATGGCATTTTGCTTGTCCGGTGTTTCTATAGAGCGGTGAATGGGCGGAACGTCGAAATACCGGCCGGGAATCCGGACATAGGGGCCGGGGCTTTCCCACGATCCGAATAGTTCCTGGATGAGCTGCCCGATGGCTTTTTCATCAAAATCTCCTACAATGGATAACTCCATTTTCGATCCGCCGTAAAATTCAGTGTAGAATTTCCGAATGCTTTCGAGCGTTAAATCCTGAACGGCAGCGACCTGTTCTTCCAAAGTAGGGATGTAGCGAACGTGACCCTTGGGGTATGGATTCATGTGTCTTTGGATCTCAAGAATTGCAAGGGTTTGGGGATCGCTTCGCTCCTGTTCCAGTCCGGCCAGCCATTCCTGGCGCATCGGTTCGAACTCCGATTCCGGGAAAGAGGGTTCTTTCAGGATTTCAGCCACGAGTTTAAGAACTTCCGCCAGATTTTCCCCCTTAGTTTCCAGTGATGCGGACGCTCCGGTAGTCGATCCCGACACTCCCACTCTGGCCTGCAAACGATCAAAAGTGTCTTTGATTTCCTGGCGGGTANNGTATGTTTTTGGGTCCCACGCATCAGCATTTGCCCGAGAGCATCCGCCACAAAATTCAGGTTTGAGAGACTTTCCTCATCTCCGAAATGAATAGAGATTTGAGCGTTCACCATGGCGCCCCGGGTTTTTTTGGAAAGCTGAGCCACTTTTAATCCGGTAGCCAGGGTTGAACGTGTGGTCCGCGACTCGATATTGTCGATGGAAGGATCGAAGGCTTCTCCTACCGATAACTCGGCGGATCCCTTGTAGTCTTTCACCATGGACTGAATATCGGGGGGAGGAGGGATCTCGGCACGTTTAGGCGGGTTTTGGGTTGGATAAAACAGACCCAGCGTTCGGTTGGATGCAAGAAGATACTTGCCGGCGGATTCCTGGACCTCTTCCAGGGTTATATTCTTGAATTTGTCACGGGAAAGAAAGAAAATCCTCCAGTCGCCACTGGCGATCGATTCGCTAAGCGCCAGCGCAAATCCCTCGGTGTCGTTCAGGGTCAAATCGATGTTTTTCAGTATCGCGGTCCGGGCTCGATCCAGTTCTTCCTTCGTAATGGGGGAGTCGGCATTTTGTTCCACCGTATCCAGCAATATGTCCCGGGTCTCCTCAAGGGATTTTTCTTCGCGGACTTCGGCAATGAAGGCTATAACACCCGGATCGTGCAGGGTCAGTACTCCTCCCGAAACGGAGCTTGCCTTCTGTGTTTCAACCAGTGCCTTATAGAGTCGTCCTGAAGGGGTATCGCTCAGAATCCGGGCTAAAAGGACGACCGCAGCATGATCCGGATGGGAGCCAGAGGGGACATGGTAGACCACAAAAACCAACTGTGTGTCTCCAACGCGGCGGAGTATAACCGTTCTTTCACCGTCCTGAGTCGGTTCGGCTGTATACAGCTTGGGAAGGGCCCGGGTCGGCCTGGGGATCACTCCGAATTTTTCAGCGATGAGATCGAGTGTTTTGGATTCGTCGATTTTTCCGGCTACAATCAGGACGGCATTGTCCGGCTGATAAAATTTCCGATAAAAAGCCTGGAGGCGTTCAATCGGGACGTTTTCTATATCGGAGCGGGCTCCAATGGGAGAGTTGCCGTAATTGTGCCACAAATAAGCGGTCGATAAAACGCGTTCCTGCAGCACTCCCATCGGATTGTTCTCACCCATCTCGAATTCATTGCGCACGACGGTCATTTCACTGTCCAGATCTTTTTTCGCGATGAAGGAGTGGACCATACGGTCGGCTTCCAGGTCCAGAGCCCACTCCAGGTTCTCGTCGGTAGCCTGAAATGTTTCATAGTAATTCGTCCGGTCGTAGTAAGTGGTTCCGTTGGGCCGCGCACCGTGTTCGGTCAACTCCTGTGGAATATCAGGATGTTTCGGAGATCCTTTAAACATGAGATGTTCCAGCAGGTGGGCCATGCCCGTTTCACCGTAGCTTTCGGAAGCGGATCCTACCAGGTAGGTGATGTTGACCGTGACGGTGGGTTTGGAAGGCTCGGGAAACAGCAGCACGCGCAATCCATTGGAAAGCCGGTATTCCGTTATTCCTTCAACGGAGGCTATCTTTTCAACCCCTTCGGACTGAGCCGTCCCCTGCGTTTCTGTTTGAGCATAAGCCTGTACCCATAAATATTCCGATCCGTTAGAGGCAACCAGGCATAGGAACAGGGGCAGCAGAAGCAACATTTTCGACAGACAGAATTTCCTACGGAACATTTCATTCCTCCGATGCAGTGAAAGACTAGTTTGTTCAATCCTATCAAGAAATTCCGTATAAGCCCATGAATACGGGCCGATGCGGCTAAATCGGATGAATCAAATTCGAAAAAAGCACATAAAAGGAATCTACACAATCCGCAACCTGTTGGCAAACTTTTCTCAGGGTGGGGATGGAGCAAGAATACCTTCCCTGGAATTCGGGGAGTAAAATTGAAAATGGGGAATTACGATTTAAGATACGGTTCTCAAACATCACCGGGAATCATGCCTCATGGAGTTTACGGTTCCAGGTCCGCTTTTCTGGCAAGATCGCCTAAAACAGTGTCGAATTCGGCAAGGTACTCCACTCGACTGGTATGGGAAGGAAGATGCCACGGCATTTCGCCAAGATTATGCGTCATCGTCGGTATCCACGTATAAGGGATGGATATTAGGACGGATCCGGCCGGGAACAGCTCTCTTCCTTTCATACCGTGAATCATTTCAGGGAGAATGAAATTTACGCAGCCGTTCTGAAACGGGTATATAAATAGCCATGCGCAACCCATAACGGGTGTCGTTCTGGAATTGTAAAGCTCCCCGGTGGAATAGGTCATCGATCGCATGACAATTTCAGCCTGTCCGGGATCCGCCGTCAGTATCAGTAGATCCGGCTCGAATGTCATTCTGTCCAAAGGCGCAAACACAACGTAATTGACGATACCACGGTCAAATCTCGGGACATGTTTGTAAAAAGCATAGTTCGCTCTTGCCTCCTGGAATATCTGCAACTTTTCACCTATTTGCCCGCTTTCGGCAAAGGCCGCCATATCCTGCATTCCTAAAAGAATTTTCCCGACGCAGGTTTCCCGGTGGTCTTTCCCTAAATAGAATGGATCTGTTGTTTTCTGGGCCTCCCGCAGTATTTCGCATAGGGAAAGTTCTTTTTCCTCGGCGAGAGGTTCGATGCCGTCGGGCTGAAAAAACAGGAATTTGATTCCTACCGGGGATCGGTTAAATTCGAATTTGGCAAAGCTGGTTAAATCGGTCTGAAGCGGCCTCATTTTCAACCTCCGGGATAATTAAGGATTTCTTTTTATCACGGTTATGTTGCCCGATACAATCGAACAACAGGATGGCATTTTCCACTGAAACTTCTACCCGAATTTCCATGCTTGTGTCCTAATAGGGAATATGTAAAAATCCTCGACGGACCGAGGAAATTAGCTTTAGCTGAAGTCTGGCCCTGGCGCAGACTCTGCACCACTCGAATACCTGTATATGGCCCTGTTAATTGATTAATGAGGAGAAAAGAATATGAACCTAGAAGGAAAAGTAGCACTCATTACCGGAGGCAGCCGGGGCATCGGCGCTGCGATTGCAAAACGTTTTCTCGATGACGGCGCCAAAATCGTGATCAGCGATATACTGGCGGATCAACTGGAGGAGACCGTAAAATCATTCAATTCCAATAAGGTGGTCGCATGTGTGGGGGACGTTACGAATTTTGGGGATGTCAAAAGGATGGTAGCGGAGACCGTCAAGTTCGGTGGTAAGATCGATGTTCTCGTCAATAATGCCGGGATCGATCCTCCGGGAAGCATCGTAGATATCGAGATCGATTTGTGGAAAAAGATCCTCGATGTAAACCTCAACGGTCCTTTTTTATGCATGAAGGCCGCCATACCCGAAATGGTCAAGCAGGGTAAGGGATCGATTATAAATATTGCTTCCCTGGCGGGAGTGCGCTGCATACCGGCAATGCCGGCCTATTGCGCTTCCAAGGGCGGGCTTATCCAGCTGTCCAGGCAGGCAGCCCTGGATTACGGACCGAAAGGAATCCGAAGCAATGTTGTCGCGCCGGGTGCAACGAAAACGGATATGTTGATCAACGCCATGGAAGGACTCTCCAAGGCGCTGAACAAGGATGCGTTTGAAGTGCTTGCCGAGAGCGTCCCCCTGCGCAGGGCTGCAATGCCGGCTGAAATGGCCGGTGCCTGCTCCTTCCTGGCCAGCGATGATTCCTCGTTCATTACAGGAGACGTAATAATGGTGGATGGCGGAGCCGCGATTGTGGATGTTTCCGGGGCGTCCGTGTCCCGTGTCGGTATGGGGTGGGGCGATTAAACCTGCGTTTCCCGTTTGAAATCATCGGGAAACGATCCACCGGTGCAACTGCACCCAAAAGCCATCGGGCTATGGGGCTATGCCACTGTAGCGGATTTCTTATGAGCTTTTGATTGGCGACAGGCGATGGAATGGCCTGAGGCTTTTCCATCGCTTATCGCGTTTAAGAGTAGTTTCAGGCGGTATAAAGCCGATTAAAGTCCGACCATGGGGTATTTCATTTCAACCCAGCGGAGCGAGCCACCGCTCAATACCTTTATCTTATCCAGATCGTAACCCAGGTCATAAAGCTCCTGCACGACGTTCGCGCTGTTCGCATCGTCCGTGCAGTCGCAGTAAGTAACGATCAATTTATCCATGGGCAGCGCGATCAGCATCATCTGCCTTTGCATCGGATCCGACGTTACGTCGTAGTATATGTTAATGGCCCCTTTTATGTGGCCGGCAGCGTAACTTCCACCGTCGCGTGTATCCACAATCACGATGTCCGCTTTTTTATCCACCATATCTTTCAATTCTTCAACAGAGATCCGGGGCAGGTCAGGAAGAACCACATCCTCGCCGGCAAAGAGCGTGAAGGAGGCTCCCAGCAGTAGAATGATGAGTAGGATTCGCAGCGGGTATGAAAATCGATCTGTCTTCATTTGTCCTCACTTTTTTTACTTTGATAATGTTTTAGTCCGCATCTCCCACAAAGTTTCTACTGCAGCTTGTCCAGCGAAGCGGCCGAAACCCCTTGAAAAAGGCGGATTAGGGGAAGATCCAGCCGATCGTTCCCTGCTATTAAGGTAATCCGGCAGCCCGGAAGAGTCAACTACTCACCTTCGAAGCTTGAAATGTCGAACGCGGTTGTTAAGGGATTAATACGGCGGATCGCAGTTCGAAACTCCGGCCCCTGCAGCCAGATTTCCCGTTACCGTAAGGGGATTTTAGACAAGCGACTAAACAGAAAAATGCAACCAATTCAAAGCTTGTGTCCAGTGGCAGAATGTCCTATAAGTTAAGGTCGCCGCACAAACAATGCCGGGGAAGAAATATAACCAGCTATTTATAAACTCGACAGTGGCGGCTGGAAATATTAACTGACATTCGGAGGTGTATGATGAAGATCAAAGCAGCCGTAGTACGCGAGGCAGGGGGACCTTTCAATATTGAAGAGATCGAACTTGAAGAGCCGAGAGCCGACGAAGTACTGGTCAAGATCGTAAGTTCGGGACTGTGCCATACGGACCTTGTAGCCCGCATGCAGTATTTGCCGATCCCGCTTCCGGGTGTGTTCGGGCACGAAGGAGCTGGCATCGTCGAAAAAGTCGGGTCCCAGGTGACCAAGGTCAAACCCGGCGATCATGTGGCGACGAGTTTTCTTTCCTGCGGAGTATGCAATTCCTGCAAGCAGGGAATACCCAACTGGTGCCCCGACTTCAAGAGGCTGAACTTCGGTGGACGGCGGGCCGACGGATCCACCACCATGAAGAAGGACAAAGAAACAATATACGGATCCTTTTTTGGCCAGTCGACGTTTGCGACCTATTCCCTGGTTTCCGAGCGCAGTGTTGCCAAAGTGCCCACGGATGTTCCCCTTGAAATTCTCAGTCCGATGGGTTGCGGCATTCAAACGGGTGCCGGGGGCGTCATAAACTCTCTGAGTCCTAAACCGGGTTCTTCCATAGCCGTGTTCGGTATAGGTTCCGTGGGATTGAGCGCCATCATGGCAGCTGTCGTCTGCGGCTGTACGCAGATTATCGGCGTTGACGTTGTGGAGAGCCGCCTGCAGTTGTCCAAGGAGTTCGGCGCAACACATACCCTCGATTCCAGCAAGGCCGATGTGGTTGAGGAAATCAGGAAGATTACCGGAGGGGGTATCGCGTACACTTTGGAATGTACAGGTATTCCAGCGGTTTTCCGCCAGGCGGTGGATTGCCTCATGATGGGAGGCGTCTGCGGATTGATCGGTGTGGCTCCCGCCGGTGCGGAAGTGAATCTGGAAATGCAGCATCTCCTTGACGGTCGCACGGTAAAGGGTATTGTCGAAGGGGATTGTGTTCCCGAAATTTTTATACCGCAACTGATCGATCTATATAAGCAGGGTCGGTTTCCATTCGATCGTCTGATCAAGTTCTACTCCCTGGATCAGATCAACGATGCGGCCGAGGATTCGGAAAAAGGAAAAACCCTCAAAGCGGTCCTAAAACCTTAACTGTATAGAATGGAGGGGCATCCGAAAGGGCGCCCCTCATTTTAATTGAAAAAATCATTTGAACCTGAAAATACGCCTCGCATATCTTCGAGGTCCCCGCAACTCCGGGGTTCGCTGCCTCATTGCGATTCTGTCTTTTCTACCTGCAGCGGTTTCAGCCGCTTATTGCGCGTTGCCTCGCTGGTCTGTTCACCCGTGACCGGGTGGGTGAAATGGAACGGTAGAATATAACCGGTGACGTAGCGCAAATCCTCGCTGTCCATCGGAACATCCGGGGTCATCGGCCCGCTGCCCGCTTCCGGCGGTTCCTGGAGCATCGGACCTGCAATGTCCTCCGGTCTAATCCATCCGTCGTAAATTCTCACTCCGTACGGGATGGTCCATTTGATCTTCAATATTTTCCAGATGTTGCTTTCTTTAATGTAGCCGATTTCATAAATACCATTGATAAATGAACGGCTTACGGTTTGTTCTTCGCCCTCCTGGGGCTGCGAGGGCATCATTACGCCGCCGAAAGCATACCATCTGCCATGGGCTGTTTTCCCGTCAGGAGCTACGGTAATGAGGCCGGCCGAAGGGATTAGCTGATGCAGAAAATTTGAGGGGGGCACCTGGTTGACGTCGAAATATTTTTTTACCCCCCCTTTGCCCTTCCACTTGCCTTCAAGCCAGTCGAGCAGAACATCCGGGCTGTCGGCGAAACAATCGATGATCTCCTGTTTCAGCATGTGCTCGACATAATAGTTATAGGCGTACTGCAGCCGTTCGATCGCCTGAATGTCCTCGGTCCGCTGCAGCCGTTTTTCAAGCTTTTCTATCCTGCCATTGAAGACGACGATAATTCCTACAAGTAAAATCACTGCTACAACGGGTATCCAAGGTGTTTTTCGAGGGGATTTTTCGGTTTGCTTATTGCTCATTCGCGATTCTCCTGAATGAATTTGTCGAAAAACCGTTTCTAGCACAACCTTTGTTGTGGCTACAAGCGGAAAGGGAAGGCTGTTACTCCGTGAACAGATCCTTCTGTGCCGGACCCGTGGCCAGGGCTTCTCGTACAGGGGAGAAACTTTTCCGGTGAACCGGCAGCGGTCCACGCTTTTTTAGAATTTTCAGGTGTTCCGGAGTCGGATATCCTTTATGCTTCGCGAACCCGTAGCCGGAATAGGCGCAGTCCAATTCCATCATAAGCGCATCTCTTGTCGTTTTGGCAATGAGGGACGCAGCTGCAATGGAGGCACAGAGTGCGTCCCCGTGTACCACAGCCTTTTGAGGGAAGGGGCAATGGGGAATTGTGCGGGCGTCGACAAGCACATACTCCGGCTTTGTGGCGAGGCCCTCAATGGCCCGTTTCATAGCCATCAGGCTCGAACGGTACACGTTAAGACGATCAATCTCTTCGACTTCGGCCCTGCCGGTCGCCCAACTGACCGCATCCTGCTTGATCCGTCGCGCCAGCATTTCCCTTTTTCGATGGTTAAGAATTTTTTTGGAATCGTTCAAACCGGGCAGTTTGTAGTTTTTCGGTAGAATGACCGCTGCCGCCACAACAGGACCGGCGAGCGGAGCCACGCCGGCTTCATCGACTCCCGCGATCAAACAATATCCCTGTGCATAGAGTCCCAGCTCGAAATGCAGCAGATTTTGCAGCCGCTCATCTTCACGCAGGTCCCGGAGCCTCTGTTTGTGAATCAGGTCGGCGAGTTGCCTCGCCGTTTTTCTCGGATCCTTCGCGAGAGCTTGAAGCAGTTCCTTGGATAAATCCGGTCCCCGAGTATGCAGGTATTCTTTCAACTCATGAACAGGTTTAGACAGAATGCGTTCAATCTCTTCGGACAAGGATCCACTCCGGATTCTATTCCATTCGGTATTCCAGACAGAAAAACGCCGAATTATTATGATTCGCCGATGTCCTGACCTGCTGCCCGGGATGCGGCCTTTTCTTCTTTACGAAGCAGCAGGTCGAACGATTTGCTGGCTTCTCCAAAATATACACTAACGTGCGGGAACGGTATTTCAATACTCCTGGCATCGAAGGTATTTTTGATGCGACGTCGGAGTTCTCGGCCCACTATCCACTGCTTTAACGGGAGTGTCTTGATACGAATCTTTATCGTAACCTGGGAGTCGGCGAAATCGTCCACGCCGAGAATTTCCAGTGGTTCCATCAGTAGATTGCCGAAGGCGGGATCCTCATGGAGTTCTTCGCCCACACCTTTCAATATTTCCATCACCTTGTCCACATTTTCCTTATAAGCGACCCCCACGTCGATAACGGCATAGGAAAATTCCTTGGTCATGTTGGCGACCTGCTTGATTTCCCCATTGGGGAAAATATGCACGACACCATGAAGGTCCCGGAGGATGGTTGTTCGAAGCTTGATTGCTTCCACGACGCCACCGATGCCGTTGATCTGGGCGACATCTCCAACCCGGATCTGGTCTTCCAGGATCAGGAAAAATCCGCTGATGATGTCCCGGACAAGGTTCTGCGCGCCGAAACCTATCGCCAGGCCCGCGATACCGGCCCCTGTGATGATCGGCATGATGTCCATTTCGAACTCGCTCAGGATCATCATGAGGGCGATACCGATGATCAGTACGAATCCGGCGCTGTTTATGATTTTTCCGAGAGTTTTCGTCCTTTTTTCCGTCTCTGACATTGTCGCCGCATCTTTGTTTTCCACTAGGCGTTCCATCTGGGCGACACCAAGATTAACGATTCGAAGGCAGACAAAGGCGCCCAGCAGGATGCCGAGGATGCGGACCATTCGGGCACCCTGATTGTACATGTTCAGATTGAAGATCTTTAACGACAGGAATATCGCCAGAAGCGCGAAGGTTACGTTTGCCAGCGTGTGAAGGGGCTGGAGAAAACGATGCATCGTATCCGAGCGTATTTCAAAAAGCTTTAAGATGGAGACGGAAAGCCTGGCGGAATGAAATGCAATCAGGAATATCGCAGCGACCAGTATGACTTTCCGGGCATTATCAATGATTTGGGTGGTTAGAGGCAACAGGATTACTAGGTAATAGAGGACGGAAAGAAGAAGAACCGGTGTAACAAGGTTTTCCAGGTAGTTTACTATCCGATCGTCTATGCCGGTTTTGGTCTTATCGGACCACTTCCGAAGTATACGTATCAATATAAAACGAACGACAACGGCTAAAATCAGAGCTATTAACGGGTAGACCAGGTAACGCGCATCAAAATTCAACGTATCTGAAAGTGTTTCCATTCATACACTCCATCTGTGGCATGAAGATCCGGGTTTCAATGATATTATGGCATTCGTTCATCCTTATGAACTGAAAAAAAGTTAATTTACTGATCGCCGAACAATCTTCCGGTTTCGAGCTTTATTTTACAGATTCCATCGCAATATTTTGCCGCTCTGCCGATAGCTTGACACGCTGAAGTGCACCCGATATATTCAGACGCGGCTTTATGTCTGCCTGTTCGGAAATTTTCAAGGTCCGGACGTATANNTGAATACGCCGGAAAACAGGTTCCGTATTCGCAATATCCCCGGGGCGGTCCGGTTTGTAAGCCTGCAGGGTCGGGCGGAACCGGTTCCTGAAAAACAGATCGAATATGTACACCGGTCCCTGGATGCCAGTATTGCGGTCGATTCCTAACCCTATATCCGGATCGGCAGCCGGATGGAAGTTGTCGCAGGGACGCTGAGGGGGATCCAGGGAGAAAAGGGGGCAAGTTTCGGTTCGTAGCCCAGGTCGACCTTATCCAGAGGGCGATCTCGGTCGAAATTGATGCTTCGGACGTCCGGCCCCTCTAATCGGCTTCCGCTGAAGCTACTAAAGTCATATCAAG
>DKBB01000311.1:0-28658 GCA_002451015.1 Acidobacteria bacterium UBA6911 | reverse complement strand
GTGATGAAAGAACGGACGTTATCCCATATCGTTGAGGATTATTCCAGGCATGGACGCGGTACGGCGTTTGTTCAACGTCGGGGGTACCGGATCCAACGCTGGTCCTACCTGAAGGTCGTGGAAGCAGCCCGTCAGTTTGCCCGGGAATTGGATTTTCGGGATATTCGTTCGGGAGACCATGTCTTGCTATGGGGGGAAAACTGTGCGGAATGGGTTGTAGCCTTTTTCGGGTCTGTATTGCGTGGCGCGGTTGTGGTGCCGATGGATCGTTCCGCGTCCCCGAAGTTTGCCGAAAGGGTCTGCCGGCAGGTGCACGCCAGGTTAATCGTCGGTTCACACGATCTACCGCCGATCGCTTCGGGTGTGTCGAGAATCTCTTTGGAAACCCTCGAGGAAGTACTTAAGTCCCATTCTAAAGCTCCTTTGAAACGGCCTGAAGTCCAACCCGGAGATACTGTCGAGATTGTTTTTACATCCGGAACCACGGCGGATCCGAAGGGCGTAGTCCTGTCTCATCGGAACATATTGGCAAATCTCGATCCACTGGAGAGTCAAATCAGCAAATATCTGAAATATGAACGTTTTGTCCATCCTTTGCGTTTTTTGAATCTGCTGCCTCTCAGCCATATGTTCGGCCAGTATCTGGGCCTTTTCATACCTAGAATATTCGGCGGGACGGTCGTTTTCCAGAACACGCTCAATCCCTCGGACATTGTGCGTACCATTCGACGGGAACGCGTATCGGTACTGGTTACGGTTCCGAAAATCCTGGAGACTCTCAAGGACAAAGTGGAACGGGATATGGAATCCGAAGGCGGATTGATTCAGTTTAAAAAAAGGTTTGAAAAGGCGCGGGACCGGCATTTTCTAAAAAGGTGGTGGATCTTCCGGCGTGTCCATTGGAAGTTCGGCTGGAAGTTCTGGGCCTTCATCTGCGGAGGGGCTAGGCTCGACGCGGAAACGGAATGGTTCTGGGGAAACCTCGGGTTTGCGTTGATTCAGGGCTACGGCCTGACGGAGACAACCTCCTTGATCAGCGTGAACCATCCCTTGAAGATCGGCCGTGGAACAATAGGCAAGGTGCTTGCAGGCCGTGAGATCAAACTGGCAGAGAATGGAGAAATCCTGATTCGGGGAGAGAGTGTCGCGGACGGGTATTATCGGGATAAGGAAACCATTCCTGTATCAGACGAGGACGGCTGGTTTTCAACCGGCGACATCGGCGCCATGGATGGGGAGGGGAACCTCTACTTTAAGGGGCGTCGGAAAAATGTCATCGTTACAGCGGAAGGCATGAATATTTATCCAGAAGATCTTGAGGCGGTGCTTGCCCGGCAGCCGGAGGTTCGCGATTGTGTCGTTACAGGAATCGAGCGGCAGGGAAATCCGGAGGTGTGCGCTGTGCTGCTGTTTCACGACAGGAAACAGACACCGGAACCGGTTATCCGGCGCACGAACGAATCGCTTTCCGATTATCAGCATATACGCAACTGGTGTGTCTGGCCTGATGACGACTTTCCGAGGACCTCCACTCAGAAACCACAGATCGGGAAAATTCAAGCCTATGTATTGTCCAAGCTCCAGGGAACATTGAATGGAGCGCCTCAGGGCGGGATCGTCCTGGAACTGATACGGCAGGTTACAGGGCGAGCGCTTGAACATGCACGGCCGGACAGCAATTTGTCGATGGACCTCGATTTGAGTTCGATTGAAAGAGTGCTACTGCTTGGCGCACTGGAAGACAGGTTCCGTGTAGACCTGAATGAAACCAATTTTACCGAGGCAAGCACCGTTGGAGACCTTGAAGAGATGCTGCAGCGGCCTTCTACGGTCCGGTCGGGTTATGTGTATCCACACTGGACCCAGAGAAAACCGGTGGTTTTTTTAAGAAATTTTATGTACTACCTGCTCTCCTGGCCGGCAACCATGTTGATGGCCCGTCCGAGTGTGAAGGGAAGGGAAAACCTGGAGGAATTGCAGGGACCGGTACTGTTTGTCTCGAATCATATTACCCAGGTGGATGTCGCGTTTATTCTGGCCGCTTTGCCGCTGCGTTTCCGCCATCGTCTGGCCGTGGCGATGATGGGGGAACTCCTTCAGGAAATGAGGCATCCGGATTCCGATACGGAATTCCTAAAGCGGTGGGTTTCCATGATTAAATATGGGCTGGTCGTAACCTTGTTCAATGTATTTCCATTGCCGCAGAAAACAGGATTCCGCAGCAGCTTCAATTTTGCAGGTGAATCGGCAGACCGGGGACAATCGATTCTGGTATTTCCTGAAGGGGGGCGCACTCCAGACGGGAAGATGCAGTGTTTTCAGGCCGGAATCGGAATCCTGGCGACAAACCTGGATATGCCGGTGGTACCCGTGCGAATCGACGGGCTGTATGACTTGAAAAAAGCGGGGAAAAAGTTCGCGCACTCCGGCGCAGTCGAGGTGACGATCGGGGCGGCTGTGCGTATTGATCCCGGCGCCGATCCATCAGAGATTGCAAAGGAACTGGAATCAATAGTGGCAAGCTTGTAAGCGGCTTTATTTTCGGAAAAAAGCTCCGCTACGGTTGGAGTTCTTCACTCTGTTTCGATTGCATCGATAATCGATTGAGCGATTTGTTCATAAGCTTCTTCAATGGCGGATTCTTCCGACTCTTTATTAACGGATGCCAGTAAGACAATAAACAACTGCTTTTGGGGATCAATCCACAGAAAATGACCGTCGGTATCCATATAGCCAAAAGCTTTGGACGAAAATAGCTGGCCGGTCCATTCATTCTTATCCGGTTTCATCCATCCCAACGCTTGCACGGCACCCCGACGGGATCTTGTGAATTGGGCGATGGTATCGGGTCTGAAAGTACGCCTGTGATTATAAATCCCTTCATTCAACAACATCTGGGCAAGTTCCGCAATGTCAGAGGTATTGAATTCCCCGCCGGAAATGGATTTTGCGGAAAGGTGGAGATTTGCCAGTATACGGTGGAGTGAAAGTCCGGTGGCCCGGGATACGATTTCTTCAATCAACTGCCTGTTGGAAATTTCTTCCTCACCATTCACCGGATGTTTTCCGGATATATCGGTCAACAGTCCGGATATCGGAATATTTCCTAGATCAGTATTCCGGTACTCCGGAAGGTAATCTTCTACAGGAGCCTCTAGGAGCAGTTCACCGGATTCCGTCGCCAGCATCGCCGAAATGATCGTGCCGATACTACTCGAAGAAGGCAAGCCCATCGGCTCAAGATAGAATGAATCAGCCAGAATTGTGGAGCTTTTGTATCCGGTAAAAATCTGTGCGTAAGAAAACATTCCTGATTTTATATAAGATAAAATGAGTTGCCTGGTGCTTATTAATGTGCCACCCAAAGAATCTGCAATTGCATTCGGTAAGTCTTTTAGAACCATTTCAAGTTTGGGAATTGCCAATCCGTCGCCGACCGCCGCACATTTGGGGATGGATACCGGCATTTTTCCGGTTATAGGAATCGCGCCTGAAATGGCTTTTACCGCGGCACGTTGTGAAACGTCCGAGTAGCTGAAGGTACATAAGTAGGTTCCGACTTTCGGGTAACGCTCGAGCACATAGGGGTTGCCGAAGGCGACCCATACAAACGGCTTGTTTGTTTTCAAGAGCGTTTCGATGATAATCTGCTGGCCTTCGGGGATGGAGTTTATGTTACGACCGGAAACCACCCGGGCGAAGGTGGCACAGACAATCAGGTCGGAATTTTTTGCATATTTCAGAATTCTGTCGATCTGATCTTCCGATACTCGAGCATTGGCCCATTCAGTTAGCAGAGAAGGATAAGCCTTTCTCATTTCCGACTGAAAAATCTCACCCGGGTCAGTTGCCAGGCCGGAGTCGAGCACCAGGCTGAAAACCATGGGATTATCGACGGGATTGACCGGAAGCAACAGATCATCGTTTTTGACCGCTGTTATGGAATGATCGGCGATTTTCTGGGCGAAAGCTACATTTTCCGGCAAAGCGACAGTTTCTTTCAGCCGATCGATGGAAACCGTTCTTTTGTGATGCAGCCCCAAGCTGCTTTTTACCTGGAGAATCCTTCGGACCGATTCATCGATTCGGGCAATAGGGATATCTCCAAGTTTGACGGCACGTTCGATTTCATTGACGGCAACGGCTGCGTTTGTGGGCAGCAAAACGACATCCGCGCCGGCGGCAATAGCTCGAACGGCGGCCAGTCCGCCCCAATAACTATTCTTGATCCCTCCCATTTCCAGGGCGTCGGTAACGACGATGCCGTCGAATTGAAGTGTGTGTCGCAGCAGGTCCGTCAGGATTTCCCTGGAAAGGGTTGCCGGGACTTTTGGTTCTTCAGTTACTTTGGGTACGGCTACATGGGCCGTCATCACGGCATCGACGCCTGCTTCAATGGCGCTTTTAAAAGGCACAAGCTCCACGGAAACCAATCGCTGGAAATCGGAAGGCACCACGGCCAGACCGAGGTGTGTGTCGGTTGCCGTGTCCCCGTGTCCCGGAAAATGTTTGGCTGTCGTCAATGCTCCGCCTGCACGGGCGCCCCGAATAAAGGCCGAGCCCAGTCGGGCGACCAGTTGCGGATCCTCTCCATAGGAGCGGATATTGATGACGGGATTGTCCGGATTGTTGTTGACATCCACGACGGGGGCAAAGAGCCAGTGGACGCCAAGGGCCCTGGATTCCCGCGCAGTAATCATCCCCTGTTGATAGGCAAACTCCTCGGACCCTGTCGCTCCAATCGCCATGTTCCAGGGGAAAGAGGTTGTGTCGGCAATCCGGAACGAGGCGCCACGTTCAAAATCCGCTGATGTCAGGAGCGGCAGCTTTGAGTATGTCTGTAGTTCGTTAAGAAGAAGGGCCGACTCGTAGATGTTGCCGGCGAAGAGCACGACTCCGCCGATATTGTACTGCTCTATTTCCTCTTTGAGTTCCTTGAACGCCTCGTTCTGCCTGTTGAGGAATTTCCCATACACCCGCACCTGGACAAGCTGGCCGATTTTTTCCCTTAAAGTCATGGAATCAAGGTTTTTTTCGATCCACGCCGGGTCCGGCGGGCCGATTCCATATTCAACAGTTTCGGCATTTTCGGATTGGGGAATCAGGGAAACTCCCAGGAAAAGGAGCACGCACAAAGTTGCGATAAATATCGATTCAGCCTTGTTTTTTAACATTGTCATGGCATGGAAACATTCAACGAAGCATTTGCACACACACTTGAGAGTTAATCGGCACGGATTCGATTTTCTTCTAATGTTTTCCGGTCTCTATGCACCCCGGCTATCCGAAATAGAGGGTCGTCGTATTCACTGGGAATCCCAGTAGTTTCAGATACATGAAAAGTTGCATTTTGTGGTGAAAGAAGTGCGACAGAAACTGAAGCGCCATCATTTCCACCTTGGCCTCCCAACCCCATGGAACAGAAACGAGTTTGTTCTCAAAGTCTTCCTCTGTGACTTGGGATAATGTTTCTTTTAGAACATTCCTGTCGGTTTCTAGTTTGTCAAGCGCTTCCTCGACGCTACAGGCAGGCATTTCCTGTTTCATCGATGCCTCCAGCTCTTCGGGGCTGGGCCAATCACTGCTGATTGTTTTGCGCAATGCTTCTCCGATGCCACCGTCGCACAGATGACAGATCAACTGTCCCACGGACATGAATTCGGCTGCCGGTTTCCAGTCTAATTTGTCCTCGGGGATCATTTTCAAAAGGGATTCGGCGGGGCGAAAGCTGTCCATGACGTATTGGTGGAATTCATCCTTTTTCACAACCATTCTCCTGTTTTGTATCCACGAGTGAATGATTCCATGTGATGCGACGATAGAATCACGACACCGGTGGTATTTCCATTGGCATCATAATAAAAAGTTGAAGATTCAATACTCCAAAGAAAAGGTGCCTGATTCATGGCTTTCACCACAGGCTGCCTTTTTTGCCAGAGTATCATAAAGCGAGTGGGAATCGCACCGAAGACTTCTAAATCCAAACGACAAAAAGGGAATAACGGAAGGTTCCGAAATGGAAACGGGGACCGGGCAAAACCGGCACGGCCGCACTGTTTCGCTCCTTTTTTATTTTCCATAGAAATATATTATGAGTTTCGGTTTAATATGCCCCTAAGGTACAGCATTATGAAACAACCTGATGAAACAGGAGAGCCTGGAAAGGACCCCCAAACATCTGCGTTGCATTTATCGCGTTTGATGCCGGAAGTCTATGAAGAGCTCCGAAAATTAGCCCGATGGTATATGGCCAGGGAAAAAAGAGGGCCGCAAACCCTGCAGGCGACAGCACTCGTAAACGAAGCGTACCTCAGGCTGATGAAGGAGAAATCGCATGCCTGGCGGAACCGGGCGCATTTTTGCGCCATAGCGGCAAACGCAATGAGGGAAATCCTGGTGGAGAAAGCGCGGGCCAAAACGGCAAAAAAGAGAGGCGGATCCCGGGCGCGCGTCAGTCTCAGCGAAAACATACCATCCGGAGGAGAAGAGTCGATCGACCTGCTGTTGTTGCATCAGGTATTGGGAAATTTGGAGAAACAGGATCCAAAGCTTGCGCGGATTGTGGAACTTCGGTTTTTCGGCGGTTTGACGGTTGAGGAGACTGCCGGTGTCATGGGTTCGTCCCCCGTAACCGTCAAACGCAGCTGGAGCATGGCGAAGGCCTGGCTGAAAAGGGAGATGGAAAAAAACAGTGAATACTGAGCGCTGGCAGCGGCTTAAAAACATATTCGAAGAGGCTGTCGAGAAGGACGATTCCGGTCGTGCCGCTTTCGTAGAGAAAGAATGTCAGGACGATCCAGATTTAAAAAAGGAGGTTGAAGCTCTTCTCGCGCGCCACGACAACGACAGCTTTCTTGAAAAACCCGCTTTCCGTGCACTCTCCGAACTCCTGGACGACGAAATGGAGGACTTGCCGGAAAATAAACAGCTGGGTCCGTATACGATAACCGGGAAAATCGGGCGGGGAGGCATGGGCATTGTGTATCAGGCATATGACAAGCGGCTCGATCGCAGGGTGGCGATCAAGATGCTTTCGAAATATTTTGTTAAGGATACACAACAGCGGGAGCGGCTCAAACGGGAGGCACGGGCTGCCGCCAGGCTTTCACATCCGGGCATTGCAACGGTATACTCCCTGGAAGAGTTCGAAGGAGATCTGTTCATAATATCGGAATACGTAAGCGGCCGAACGCTTCGGGAAGTCCTGAACGGTCCACCCCTGTCGATGGAAACGCGACTGAAAATCGCTTTAAAGATAGGCAGAGCACTGGAGAGCGCGCATGAACAGGGCATTGTTCACAGGGACCTCAAGCCTGAAAACATCATGCTGGCCGATAATGGAAACATTAAGATCCTGGATTTCGGACTGGCCAGGATCCGGGAGGGAGATCAGAACGAAGCGGATGCGCATTTGACCCGCACGGGAATGTTCCTGGGAACCCCGGCGTATGCATCTCCTGAGCAGCTGCTGGGATCCGAAGTGGATTTCCGCACCGACATCTTTTCTTTCGGTGTACTTCTTTACGAACTGGTTTCCGGAAAACATCCCTTCGGATCAGGAGATTCCATAGCCACAATTGCGCGCATTCTTGAAGGAGAGTTGCCCGATTTCGACAAGACAGACCCACCGATACCCGGGAATCTGGAGGCTGTTATCCGCCGTTGTTTGCGCAAGCGACCCGAAGAACGCTATCCAGACATACAAACTCTCCTTGGGGAACTTGAGTTCGTCGGCAACACTCAAAGCACGCTTCCGAACCCATCCCTGTCTTCCGGAGAAACTGTTCCCACTGAACATCCCCGACTCCATCCGCTCTGGTGGTGGCAGTTCCATCAAGCCGTTGCCGGTTTCGGGTATTACGGGATGCTCTATCCTCAATGGAGGGTAAAAGGGTGGCTGGGCGGGATCGAAGGTTCCCTTCTGTTCTTTCCACTGTTGATTGCCGTGGGGATTGCCGCCAATTTGCGACTGCACCTCTGGTTCACCTCCCGCTTCTATATCGCTGAACTTGCCCATCAGAGGCACAAGGTATACCGGTGGATCCGTGGAGCCGACTGGCTGTTCGTGACAGTCCTGGCGATAACGGCCATCCGGATCCATACGATGCATGCCATTATAGCCACGCTGCTGATGGCGGTAGCGATTGGTAGCCTGGTTGCATTTTCCCTGATCGAGCCCACAACAACCCGTGCGGCACTGGATAAAGACGCGTGACCGCTTGTTCCTTTTTGCGGGTATCGGCTTTGGATGCATTGTCTGCCGATTCCTGCATGTTTTGTGTCTCTTTTGTCATACGGGTGCGCATCGATACCAGAGTTCTTTCCATGGATTCGCGGGCCACTTTATTAATAATGGGGCTGACAAGAAGATCGAGAATCGAGGGAATGGACCGGCTGAGCGTAATCGATTCGCATTCCACGATAACACCGCCGTCTGTTTCCTCATAACGCCAGTACGAGTTTATCCTCCAGAGGAATCCGTGGTCATTTCCAATGGGTTTTTCACGCTCCAGACCCCCGTCGAGTCGTTCGACCTCGGCTATTTTTGTGGCAACACTGCTGCTGGAAGCCCTGCGCGGACCGTGACGCTGAAAATGGACCATATGTTCCGTGTTGTATACGACCGTGACGATTTTCGACCGCTGCAGTTTCAGAAAAAGCTTGAGGTATCCCGGAGACCGACCCAGGATCTGGGATTCAAGCACGTCCTCCTGTTGCATGTCGGTTGGAACGGGATTTTCAACCCTGGATAGAACGTAATCGAGAGTTACGCCGGGAATAAAGATGCCTCCCCGCCAGTGATGTATCCTTCCTTTTGGGACATTTATCCGTCGGGTGTTTTCGTCCTTGGACTCCATTGAATCGATGGGAATATTTCCGGTCAGCAGGTCGTTTTGTTCATGCGATACATTAATATTCTTATCAAAATCTCCAATAAGAAAACCATTATTTGAATTTAGTTCATGCTCGATACGGGCTTCCGTCGCTTCAACATAATCGTTCCAGGCTTCTATCGTTTCGGGCTTCAGAACTGCGGCCTGGATTTCTGTAACCGGGTACAACAGCAGGCCGGCCAGCATTAGCAGCATCCAGGATCCTTTTTTTCGATGCTTGGGATACATGCTTCACTCTCCTGAGTCAATTTGCGTTTTATTGGAACGGAAAACAATACGATCACCTGCCAGGAAATTGACAACGGAACACAGTGCGATGGAAAGGACATTTGCCGCCCTGGAGTCGAGAGCCAGGTTTTCCACGAAAATGGGAACCAGAATAACGATTCCCGTGAGCGACACCATGCCGTTTGCCAGGTGAAAATAAAAAAATCGTAAGATTGCGGGATTTTTCGACATCCGACGGCGATCCGCCCAGGTCCATCGTTCGTGCCAGAAGAAGTTGTGCACAATCGCCGTTTCAACCGCCACGATGGATGCCAGGTAATAACCCAGACCAAAACATAACTCGAGTAGAGTGAGTGTGCCCATGTGAACGAAAAACCCGATGGCCCCGACGGAATTAAACATCAGCCATCGTTTCATGGTCGAGGGTATTGGATCATATTTCCGCATATTGCTCGCTCCAGCAGGTAAACAACCGGTTTCACTGTTTTTCTAGAGTGTTTCCGCGTGATACAGCGAGCGGGTGTTCCGAATCGCCGAGAATGTAAAGGCTGTTATCAGACCCGCTATTGAGAAGACTCCGCCAACGTCGAAAAGAAGGAAAGTTCCGAGACCGCCTATTTGAACCAGAGGATTGACCATAAGGTACAGGGCTCCCGCCGAAAGAAGGACGCGCAGTTCCGTCGGGCCGAAACCGAAAGTGGATAATCGAAAAACCTGCTGCACGTGAGTGGCAAGAAACACCTCCGCTTCAACTATTGCAAATGTGGCCAGCAGTGCAATCGCGATAATCGGGCTCATGTAACCCGAAAACGCCATTCCCCCGAGCAGGGCAGCGGTCCCGATCAGATCTATCACATGGTCCACGTAATACCCGTAGCGGGGTCGCTGACGGTTGCGGAAGCGTGCCAGTGTTCCGTCCAGGCTGTCCCCAAACCAGTTCAGGGCAAGAAAGACCACGACCATGATCAATGCCGGTTTGTAGAATCCGGAAATCCAGAAACTGGCGCCGGCCCCTATCATGGCGGACAGGCCGAGCAGGGTAAGGTGATCTGAATGGATCCATTGGGGCATGTGGCTGGCCAGCCAGTTCAGGGCTTTCTTTTCGGGGACCGCCAGCAGGCCTCCGTTCTCACGAATGTGCAGTTTGGCATCGGTTTTCATATCGTAATCTCCTTTCATTGGGTAATGTGAAAACGGTGCCAGAAGGGGATCAGGAAAAAGGAGCCTGAAATATTTTTCAGTTGAAGATTGTGTTCGGTTCAAAAAACCGAAAAAGCTTCTAAAAGGCAGGATAAAAAGAGTTATGTTCAGTGAAAACTGTCCAGGAAATCTTTGAAAAAACGTGCCGGAACCAATTCGTCTGCACCAGGAATGTTAAAAACAGTGCCCCCGGGGAATAATCCGCTGCATTTCACAATGGAGAAGTGTNNGATGATGCCCGCATAGGCCCTCCTCGATCAGATAGCTTAAATTATTATGAAAAGTGAAGTTTCACTATACTCTTTATCTCCATTGGTGGGCAAGAAATTTCCGTATAATATCAATCCCTTTTTGCCCTCTCCGCAGAACCCTGTGTACTCGAGGTTGCACAGGGTGTCTTGACTGAAAGGGAAACAATGGATAATTTATGGAATATTATCCGAATGCTCTTCAAAATCCTGTTTCTTTGCTTATAATCGTGAAGGAATCAGAATAGACGACAGGGGACACAATGCGTGATGTAATCGTAGTCGGATCCGGGCCCGCGGGGTACACCGCGTCGATATATGCTGCAAGGGCAAATCTATCACCGGCCATTTTGGCCTCCGAACCACAAGGACAGCGGCTGCCCGGCGGACAGCTTATGTTCACTACGGATGTGGAGAATTTTCCGGGATTTCCCGATGGCGTTCAAGGACCGGACCTAATGGAAATGATGAAGAAACAAGCGTTGCGCTTCAATACGGAAATGATCGAAGAAGACGCCCTGGAGGTGGATTTCAAGCCCGGCGGACCTTTTAAAATCCGCTCCCAATCCGGATGGCACGAGTCTCTGTCGGTCATTATCGCAACAGGTGCCACAGCGAAGTGGCTCGAACTGCCCGACGAGGAAAAATTCCGTAATCGCGGGCTTTCCGCCTGTGCCGTCTGTGACGGCATGTTCTTCCGAAACCAGGAAGTCATGGTTATCGGAGGCGGCGACTCGGCCCTGGAGGAAGCCATGACACTGGCGCGCCATGTTTCGAAAGTGACGGTCGTGCATAGACGGGATGAATTAAGAGCCAGCAAAATCATGCAGGAACGGGCCAGGGACAATTCCAAGATCCAGTTTCTATGGAATACTGTTGTCACTGGGTACGAAGGCGGCGATGTTCTGCAGGCGGTACGGCTTAAAAATGTCGTTTCCGGAGAGGAGAGGGTGGAGGAGGTGTCCGGCATCTTCATGGGGATAGGGCACACTCCGAACACGGAATTCCTTAGGGGAATCATCGACCTGGACGAGCAGGGGTATATCGTGACGCAGAACAGCGTCGAAACAAGCATGGAGGGCGTGTTTGCCGCCGGGGACGTTCACGACCGCCACTATCGTCAGGCTATCACGGCGGCGGGTTTCGGTTGTATGGCGGCTTTAAGCGCGGAGCGCTGGCTGGAGGCGCATCGCGCGCATTCATAGTGGCAAATTCTGAAGAAAACGTCATCGCCTATTATGTCAGCGCACACGGTTACGGGCACGGCGTTCGGTCCTGCGATATCATCCGGGCTCTCAACCGTCTCTATCCGCATCTTAGCGTTGAGGTTGTAAGCAGCCTGCCGCCTGATTTTCTGTTCAACCGCATCAGCGATACCCATAACAGTATCCGAAAAAATTCCTTTGATATAGGGATGGTTCAGAGGGACTCCGTCCAGGTGGATATTACTGAAACCCTGGCCCGTCTCGATCGGCTTTACAAAAACAGCCAAGAAGTGATCGAGCGCGAGGCGCGGTTACTGAAAGAAAAAAAAGTTTCCATGGTGGTCTGCGATATCCCGGATCTCCCTGTGGAGTCCGCGGTGATTGCGGATATCCCGAGGATAGCAATCGGGAATTTCGGATGGGACTGGATCTATTCCGCTTTTATCGGGCAGGATCTCCGATGGGAGAGCATCGTGGAAAGGGTGCGCAATGCCTATGGGAAAGCGGATTTGCTTTTGAGGCTTCCATTCAGCGACACGATGGCGGCGTTCCCGGTCATTGAGGATATCCCGCTTGTCGCTTCTCCGGGACATTCCAGGCGGGAGGCTATAGCCGCGCTTGCCCGCTGCGACATCAGCAAAAAGTGGATTCTAATATCTTTTACGAGCCTGAACTGGAGCGAAGAAGCGCTCGATCGGATTGAACAATTAACGGAATACGAGTTTTTTACGGTCCACCCACTGGAGTGGAAGCGGCGGAACATGCACACCCTGTACCCGGCGCAGGTGCCGTTTCCCGATATTGTCGCTTCCGTGGATGCCGTTGTTTCGAAACCTGGGTTCGGAATCCTGTCGGACTGCATTGTGAACCGCAAGCCTCTGATTTATGCAGACCGCAGCGATTTTCCCGAGTATGCGGTTCTGGAGACCGCAATCAGGAAGTACCTTAAAAATATTCATATTCCGGCACCTGCGCTCTATTGCGGGAATCTTACGCCAAGCATTGAAAGTATCTGGGATCGCCCNNCGTTGTAAATATCCGCCGGAAGTGCTAGCTTCGTAAATCCTGAACAGCGGATAACCGGATGAATTAGAACATCGACCCGTAACACGGATGGAAGAATCGCCAATTATTTTTACTGTGTATTCTCGTCACAACCGTTGAATCGAGAACGAGCCGCCTGTGAACCGGGTTGACGGGCTAAGGTCCGCAAACCAAGGACATATCGTATGCAATTGACAGGTCTGGATCTGGGCATCGTCGTTTTGTATCTGGTGGCCGTTACGCTGTTCGGCTTTATCCGGAGACGGATGGCCGCACGCAGCCTCAACTCCTACCTTCTGGGCGACAAGGAACTACCCTGGTACTTTCTTGGTATTTCCAATGCCTCCGGAATGTACGACATTTCAGGGACCATGTGGTTGGTCACCATCGGCTTTGTTTACGGGTTGAAAAGCATCTGGCTGCCATGGCTCTGGCCTACCTTTAACCAGATATTCCAGATGGTTTTTCTGGCTGCCTGGCTGCGTCGATCCAATGTCACCACGGGCGCGCAGTGGATCGAAACCCGCTTCGGCAAGGAGCGGGGAGGGCAGTTGTCGCACGGAATCGTGGTTGTTTTCGCCATAATCGGCGCGCTCGGTTTTCTGGCTTACGGCTTCATCGGCCTGGGCAAATTCGTCGAAATTTTCCTGCCATGGAGCGCGGTACATCCCTATGTAGGATTCGATGTTCCGGCCCAGTATGTTCCGCATCTGTACGGAATCGTATTTACCATGGCGGCTGTTCTGTATACGGTGTTGGGCGGCATGAAAAGCATCGTGATGGCGGATCTTCTCCAGTACTCGATAATGACCGTATCCGCGATTGTTGTGGCGGTCATCGCCATGATTGCGCTGACGCAAAATCCGATGCAGGTACCCGATGGATGGATGAGCCCCTGGTTCGGATGGACTCTCGACATAGACTGGAAGGGGATCATCGACGAGGTGAACCGGCAGATAACGAGCGATCAGTACACGCTTTTCACCATCGTGTTCATGCTGATGATATTCAAGGGAGTGCTGGGCAGTTCGGCCGGTCCGGCACCCAACTACGACATGCAGAAAACCCTGGCGACGCGGTCTCCCAGGGAGGCGTCGTTGATGAGTTTCTTCGTGAACATTGCTTTGATGCCGACGCGATACCTCATGATTGCCGGATTTGTCGTGCTGGGAGTGATTTTCTACGACCGGATGCACCTGGTTTCCGGAGGGCTGCTGGACTTTGAGCAGATTCTTCCGTCGGCCATCAACGAATTCGTTCCCGTAGGCTGGACCGGCCTGCTGCTGGCAGGTCTGGCGGCGGCTTTTGTTGGGACTTTTTCAGGAACCCTGAATGCAGCCCAGGCTTATATCGTTAATGATCTTTACCTGAAATATGTCAACCCGAAAGCTTCCCCACAAAGAACTGCCGGCATGAATTACATCATCGGTGGGGCGGTGGTCGTTGTCAGCATCACTCTCGGGTTTTTCGCCAAAAACGTCAACAACATGCTTCAGTGGATCGTGTCGGGTCTTTACGGCAGCTACGTCGGCGCCAATGTGCTGAAGTGGTACTGGTGGCGTTTCAACGGATACGGGTATTTCTGGGGGATGGTGACCGGTCTTGCTCCGGCGCTGGTGTTTCCTCTGATCTGGCCCGGAAAACTGGCACTGTACTACTTTCCCTACCTGCTGGCTCTTTCCCTGACCGGCTGCTTCCTGGGGACACTGCTCTCCAGGCCGACCGATATGGAGACGTTAAAAAAATTCTACAGTAATGTCAGACCGTGGGGCTTCTGGGGCCCGGTCCGGCGGCTTGTGGAAGCGGAGAATCCGGAATTCATTGGGAACCGTGATTTCAAACGCGATGCTGTAAATGTTGTCGTGGGAACCATCTGGCAGACGGGTCTAGTAATCGCTCCATTCTATTTCGTGCTCATGCAATGGAGCTATTTGGCCGGAGCGCTTGCGCTGATCGCCCTGACGTCGTTTTTCCTGAAGAAGAACTGGTATGACAAGCTTCCTGCCGAGTAAGGTTGCATTATGGACAGGGCACAACTGAAATCTTCCATCGAAAATGAATTGCGCGGCAACCTGCTGCCGTTCTGGCGCGAGCGGAGCCTGGATCATACCCGCGGCGGTTTTGTGGCGGAAATGGCAGCGGACGGCACTCTGAACGAAAGAGCGCCCAAAGGACTTATCCTGAATGCCCGGCTGCTGTGGACGTTTTCCTCCCTCTACCGTGAACTGGATGACGACAGAGACCTCGCCCTTGCGCACCGTGCCTTCGACTATCTGCAAACCTTTTTTCTCGACCGTGAAAAAGGAGGCTACATTTGGCGGGTGACGCCGGACGGCAAACCGCTGGAAAGTTCCAAGAAAATCTACGGACAGGCCTTCAGTATCTATGCATTGAGCGAGTATTATCGGGCGACCGGGTTGGACAATGCACTGGCCGGGGCGATGGAGCTTTTTGGTCTGATTGAGACATATGCCTATGACGGAACGTGCGGCGGTTACATCGAGACACTCTCCCGGAACTGGTTTCCTGCCGTGGATATGCGCCTCAGCGACAAGGACATGGATACAGCCAAGTCCATGAACAACCATCTTCACATTCTGGAGGCCTACACAAACCTTTATCGGATCTGGCCGGATACTGCGGTCTCCCTTCGGCTTCAGGAATTGATCGATGTATTTGGAGCCAGGATACTTGCGCCTTCAAAGCATTTCCATCTGTTCTTTGATGGGGACTGGGCGGTTCGATCGGATTCCTACACCTACGGGCATGACATCGAGGGCGCGTGGATGCTTTGCGAAGCAGCCGAAGCTTTGAATAATGCTTATTTGAAGCAACAGGTATCCCGGTGGGCGGTCGAAATTGCATCCGCTGTTTGTATCGAAGCCCTGGATAACGAGGGGGGACTTGCCTATGAAGGGCGCGATGGGATTGTTGTTGACTCCCGTCGCGAGTGGTGGCCACAGGCGGAAGCTATTCTTGGATTCTGGCGCGCCTATATAATCACCGGGGACGAGAAATATGCTGAAATTGTTGTGCACCTGTGGGAATTTATACAACAACGTATGGTGGACCGGGAACAGGGCGAGTGGTTCTGGAGAGTATTTGCAGACGGCTCCGCTGATGCGAAGGAGCCGAAGATCTCAGAGTGGAAAGATCCTTACCACGGCGTGCGCATGTGCCTCAGGATGCTTTATTATCTGAGGGATTAAATATTGAAAATTGAATAATGAATATTGGGGACTGCCCGGCACTGTATTGTACGAAAAGGTGCTTTATGATGTCGCCTGATTGAAAATATACAATAATTCTAATTAAGAGCAGCCATGTTACAGAGTGAATTTCATGTGCGGTTAAAGCAGTTGTGTGATGCGTACGAGCACCTGGTATCGGAGTCCAACGAACCGGTGCCGTACACCAATGGAATTATCCAACGCTGGAAACATCCGGTGCTTACTGCCGATCATACGCCGCTATTCTGGCGCTATGACCTGGACCAGAGAACAAATCCGTTGCTCCTGGAACGCCTCGGAGTAAATTCCGCGTTCAATCCCGGCGCCATAGAGCTGGAAGGAAAATTCTGCCTTGTGGTCCGTGTTGAAGGGAACGATCGCAAAAGTTTCTTTGCCGTGGCCGAAAGCGAAACGGGTGTCGACGGTTTTCGTTTCCGGGAATACCCTGTAGTGATGCCTGAGACCGCCGATCCTGACGTAAATGTGTATGACATGAGGCTCGTACGCCACGAAGACGGCAATATCTACGGTTTGTTTTGCACCGAAAGGAAAGATCCCGCTGCGGCGCCGGAAGACCTTTCCTCCGCGGTCGCGCAGTGCGGCGTTGCAAGGTCCCGGGATCTCGAGAAGTGGGAGCGGCTGGCGGATTTGAAGACCCGTTCGCCGCAACAGCGAAACGTTGTCCTGCATCCGGAGTTTGTAAAAGGCAAATATGCTTTTTATACCAGGCCGCAGGATGGATTTATCCGGACGGGTTCCGGTGGCGGCATCGGCTGGGGGCTGTCCTCCAGTATCGAAAATGCCGAAATCAAGGAAGAGATTATTGTCAACGACCGCAGGTACCATACAATTACGGAGGTAAAGAACGGCCTGGGACCTGCGCCCATCAGGACGCCTGAGGGCTGGCTTCAACTGGCCCACGGGGTGCGCGGGACGGCTTCAGGCCTTCGCTATGTTCTTTACGCTTTTATGACTGCGCTGGATGAGCCGTGGCGGACGATACATGAACCAGGGGGGCATCTTTTAGCTCCGGCGGGTGATGAGTATGTCGGCGATGTAATGGATGTGGTATTTTCGTGCGGTTGGATCGAACGGGGCGGGGAGATATTTATATATTACGGATCGAGCGATACGCGGTGCCATGTGGCCACCACCACAGTGGAGCGCCTGGTAGATTATTGTCTGAACACACCCCCTGATCCGCTTCGCACGGCTGCCTGTGTCGAGCAGCGAATTGCAATGATTGAAAAGAATCTTGAGTTGCTCAAAAGAAACAGAAAGAGAACATAATACTTAATTCGTATTATGAAATACGTTATATGCCCCCGCTTTTATTTTGCAATTTCCCGTTGAAACGCTTCTCGGATCCGGGCGGTTACAGGGCCGGGAACGCCATCGCCGATCATGCGGCCGTCCACGGATATGACCGGTACGAGTTCTGCTCCACTTCCCGTAAGGAAAACCTCATCGGAGTCGTACAGATCAAAAAGGCTCACACGGCATTCCTTCGCTTCCAGTCCAAGGCTTTCCGCGAGTTCCAGGACTACATCCCGGGTGATGCCCTTCAGCGCACCCTCCGCCAGCTCGGGTGTAAAAAGGGCACCCCGGGAAACATAAAAAATGTTGTCGGCCGAACATTCCGCCACAAGGCCTTCCGTGTTCAGCATAAGGGCTTCCTGGCAGCCGTTGTCGTTTGCCTCAATCGTGGCCAGGATGTTGTTGAGATAGTTTAGGGATTTGACCCGCGGATTGATGCAGTCCGCCGGTGGACGCCTCCAGAAGGAGGTGCAGACCCGGATGCCGCGCTCGTAGTACTCTTTCGGGTATAGGCTGATATCGTCGAGAATGATTATGATCGTAGGCCTGGAACACTTCAGGGGATTCAGTCCCAGATCTCCTGTCCCACGTGTTATAACCAGGCGGATATAAGCATCCCTCTTGCCGCTTTTTGCAATCATCTCGGTGATGATCCTGACGAGCGAATCCGCGCTTTCGGGCATTTCCAGGCGGATGGTACGGGCGCTCGAGAAAAGACGGTGCAGGTGGGACTGCAACCGAAAAGCCCGGCCGTGGTAAACACGGATGCCTTCGAAAACACCGTCGCCGTAAAGGAGCCCGTGATCGTACACGGAGATACGTGCCTCTTCCTTGTTCTCGTATATTTGTCCATCGATATAGATCATTGTTTCTTTTCCCGGTCCGTGAAGATGTCACGGAGTTTTGCATATTGCTTTCCGAATTTGGCTATAAGTTCCCGGTCGAATCTGTGAACAATTTTCATAATGTAGATATCGTGTTTGAGGTAATCCTCGGCAAGTAGAACAAATCCCCGGTTTTCACTCCAGGCGCCTTCCACCTTGCGTTTTTCGAAAATTGTACCCATAACGGCGACACGCGAATCTGCTACAAGCGTGAAGCCCCGTCCGCCCCGCTCGGAATACAGAGTGTCCTTGATGGGGTGTATGAAAAACTGGCCGACCCTCATTTCCGGTTCGCCGAAATGAATAATCGCCGTTCTCACTCCGTGCAATGTGGCGGATTCCAATGCACCATGAACCTTTTCAAGCTCTTCAGGCCAAATGGATAGCAGAATCGTGGATTCCGCTTCTTCAATAGCCTTCAGGCTTTTTTCCATGAGAAACTCGTAGTCGTGGATGTTCCAGATAAAGGAGACCTCTTTTGCCTGGGGAAGGGATTTCAGGTCCCGGGTCAAATCATTGAGAAGCTGGTCCGAAAGACGCCGGGTCTGATCCAGAAACTCTTCGCCGCTCAGGGGGGCGAATTTTTTCTTCTTATCTTCGGCCACTTCAAACAGGAGTTTTTTCTCCCGAAGGCGGCCGACCGTTTCATATATTTTGGATGTGGGAATGCCGGAATCCTGCGCCAGTTCGTAGGCTGTAGCGGACTGCAGTTTCAGGGCGCTGATGTAGGCGCGCGCTTCGTATTCGGAGAATCCGAGGTCTTTCAGCGTTTCCCTTACTCTATTAACTACCATAGTGGTTAATAGTCTACGAATGAGGACGTTATCTGTCAAGAAACATCCGTGGAGGCGGGAAATTTACAGTCGGCCTTTTTATGGAGAATGTTGCCGGGTGGATGGCTGCCAGTGTGATGGAATTCGTTTGTCTTTTTTTAAGGGCTGAACCGGCTGATACAAAACCATTGCCGGCTGCTTGCACTTTTCGATAACACGCAGCGGGTGGCCTGGAAAATTGATTAATGTATTCACGGATTTCATTTGCATCAGGTCGAACTGTATTCCAGTCCCGATACTCCGGATAGGTTCTGGATGCTTGTGCTGCTGCTTTTCAGAGTCTGGCACTGGACGGTCTATTTCGACTCAGAGGACTGATCCCGATCGGACCGGAACTCCCAATAGGAAAAATCAAAATCCTTCAAGCTCCGGATAATCTGATGCGCACTGCCGAAGTCCTTGTCGGACATATGCGGGTCCGGAACGGCGACTGTATTCATTCCGGCTGCACGGGCAGCCTCTATGCCGGCGGGAGAGTCTTCGAAAACAAGACAATATTCCGGGGACGCCTGGAACATCCGGGCGGCCAGAAGAAAAATATCCGGATTCGGTTTCCCTTTTTTAATGGCGGGATCGTCTCCTGTGATGACAAAATTAAAAATCTCGAACCATTCCTTATGGCGGCTGCTTTTGAGATTGAAATGATGCCGCGTTGAGCTTGTCGCCACTGCCAGGGGAATAGCCAGTCGGTGGAAACGCCGAGTCAATTGGACGGCGCCGGGCATCGGCTCCGATTGCGGGAAGAGTTCTTCCAGCAAAGGAGCCCTCATTTCCAGGTATTCCTCAACCGAGAGAGGTAACTGCAGGGCATCGATCATGATACGAGCCGAAGACTGGGAGGGAAGTCCGATCATCTTCGATTTCACGGACCAGTCGAATATTTTGCCGTAACGGGCTGCGAGTATCTTATGCGCTTCGGTGTAGAAAGGTTCTGTGTCTAGGAGAAGCCCATCCATGTCAAAGATAATGTGAGTAATTGAGTGCATTATTTAAAATCCCTTCTGCGGAGTCCGTATTGCATTTCGAAAAGAACGTTGCCGGGCCGTGCATTTAGGTTATAACGGATCCCACAAGTATGTCATAAAAGGCGTGACAGGCCGCNNTGCAGGACCTTCCGGAAAACCAATACAAGAATACCGATCAGAAATGCGCGAAAAACCAGTTCTTCATATATACCCGCGCCACAATAGAGTACCAGGTCGGAGATGCCGCCATAGCCGACGGTCATGGATAGGCCAAGTCGCGGTACCAGCATGCCGAAAAAAAACAGCAGGATTACTGCAAATGACAGGCTTTCCAGGAAAGACAGTGCCAGAAATTTGGACTTTATCTTCATGCTAGCGCGCGATCTCAACTGCCATACCAGAAAAAATAAGGCCAGAACAAGAGCGGAACCAAACATGGATCGTACGGAAAGGGCTCCCAAAAGGCGAATGAGCAGCGCATCGGCCCCGTTGATGTAGGTCATGTTCAGAACGACCGTTCCGACGTGATATATACAGAGAAAAGGAAATACAAGCGCAGCCGAGTAAGCCGGCCGAAGAGTTTTATCTCTGTACTCCTTAAGCATTAAGGACATAGGGTATGCATGATACTCCATCCTTCCTGAAATGGCATAAAGCAGTCACATAAATATTGATGGTAATGTCTCCGGATGGGTGCCCCAGGACTCCAGGTGTATCAATTTTCCCGATACTCTCAAGCCGGTCATGCTATGATATAAATTCGCCAATGGCTATGAAGGATGTGTTTCAAGATGGATAGTAAGAGTAAGGGGAGAGTGTCCGACGCGCTTGGCCGATCGCTGAAAGATCTCAGAATTTCGGTTACGGACCGGTGCAATTTTCGCTGCAGCTACTGTATGCCGCTCGACAGGTACGAGTGGATAGATAGACGCGAAATTCTTACCTTTGAAGAAATAGCCCGGCTGGCGAGCCTTTTTGTGAGTCTGGGAGTCGAGGAGATTCGTCTCACAGGCGGGGAACCCCTCTTGAGACACAACCTGGAGTTCCTGGTCCGGCAGATTTCACAAATCAAAGGGCTCAAGGATCTTTCCCTTACCACCAATGCATATTTTCTGAAAGAGCAGGCGGAGGGCTTGGCAAAGGCGGGCCTGAACCGAATCAACGTGAGTCTCGATACGATAAACCCCGAAANNGTTGCGGTCTGCAGCCGATAAAGATCAACTCTGTGATCCAACGCGGAGTGAACGACGAAGATATCCCGGAACTGGTAGCGTTTGCCCGTGAGAACGGATATCAGATACGGTTTATAGAATATATGGATGTCGGAAACTCGAACAACTGGGTCTCCGATAAAATGGTCCCCAAAGGTGAAATTCTGGAGACCATCCGCAGACTTTTTCCTCTGGAAGAGGGCGCGAGAAAAGAGGACAGCGCGCCAAGCGTCGATTATCGGTTCCGGGACGGCGCCGGCAATATCGGCGTCATTGCCTCCATTACAGAACCTTTTTGCGAAGGTTGCACCCGGGCGCGTCTCACCGCGGACGGGAAACTGGTTCTGTGCCTTTTTTCCGACAAGGGATTTGACCTGAAACACCTGATAAGGCGAGGTGCAACCGATGCGGATCTTATCGAGGCGATAAGTGGAGAATGGCGCGCCCGGCGTGACCGCTATTCAGAGGAACGTCTGGAAGCGATGAATTCGGGCGAATACAAGCCGGATTCGAAGAAAAAGATCGAGATGATCAGCCTCGGAGGCTGAAAAACTGTTGCTGTTTCAATAAAACCTGGGTGTTTGAAGAAAAGACACAAGGATGGATAATGCCGTCAATACGAGGCAAGCCACCGCTGCAATAAAATGTTCCACCCGTTCCTGCTGCAGCGGATTCAACATCCACGCAATAGCAAACCCACCTGCAAATCCTCCCAGATGAGCTGCGTTGTCTACTCCGGGAAAGATGAAACCGAAAATAAACAATATCACGGCGTAGGTCATGGCCTGCTTGCTGACGAGTTGGCTCCCCCTTCTCCTTCCGTAGACAACCAGCGCTCCCAGAAGTCCGAAGATGGCAGCGGAAGCGCCNNCCCCCATGCAGCCATCCGGCACTGAGAAGCGTCCACCATCTGCCGGCCTCGAAGAAGGGAATGCTTCCGCTGGCACCGAATGTAAAAAGGCTGGCGGAACTGGGCTGAATTAAAGACAATCCTCCCGATCGAATGCTATGGGGATCATAGAGCAGGGTGGCGATGAAGAGACCGGCGCAGCCCCAGATCACAATCGGGACGAAGCCCAGGTTGTAGCCGAAACGGCGCAGCAGGGGAGCGAATCCCCACATGCCCGGATTGCGCTTGCCGCAGTTGTAGCATTCCTTGTCGTTGACGCCCACAAGCTTGCCGCAGTAGGGGCAGACAACCGATCCTTCTCTTTGCCTTTTGAACATCCCATCCTCTTCGAAAAATTTCCTGACCACCAATATACTATATAAAGCCAGAAGCCGGGAGCCGGAAGTCAGAAGAATGGAGATAGACCGCAGCCTGAATTGAAAGAGGCGATAGGTGACGGCAGGGGCGAACCTTGTGTTCGCCCTTTGAACAAACAGAATCCGGTAACCAGAAGTCGTTCAACGTGCAACGATCCTTTTGTTTTTAGCATTCAACCTTCAACGTTCCACGTTGTTATACATACCTATTGTCATTTTTCAGCAGAAAGTTATGCTTATGGATTAAAACGAATGCGAAATATTGGAGCGAGGACTCAGAGTTGGAAAAAACCTTGATTGCAGTTATCGGCGCGGGCAGCTGGGGAACCGCGCTGGCGCAATCCCTGGCCGGATTAAACCATGAAGTGCGCCTATGGGCTTATGAACGAGAGGTTGTCGATCTCATTCTTTCAACCAGGGAAAACAGGACCTACCTTCCCGGCATGAAGCTTTCGGAAACAATCCGGCCGACAACGGATATGGCTGAAGCGATCCGTGGAGTTCAATACGTCCTCACCGTCATGCCTTCCCACGTATGCCGTTCCCTTTACGAGAGTATGCTTCCGTTTCTTCAGCCGGGAATGATACTGGTAAGCGCGACCAAGGGATTGGAAGAAAAAAGCCTGATGCGCATGAGCGAGGTGATTCGAAACGTTGTGGAAAAACGTTTTTCTCCACGAATAGCCGTTCTGTCCGGTCCCAGCTTTGCCCTGGAAGTTGCGCTCGGCCACCCTACGGCTGTCGTTGTCGCCTCGCAGGATCCCGATGTCGCGGAATCCGCCCAGGAACACTTTTCTTCCAGGACGCTGCGTCTTTATACGTCTGCGGATGTTGTGGGCGTAGAGATTGGTGGAGCGGTTAAAAATGTCATTGCCATAGCCGCCGGAGTCATCGAAGGTCTCGGGCTGGGCCATAATCCAATGTCTGCACTGATAACAAGAGGCCTGGCGGAAATTTCCCGACTGGGCTGCGCCTGCGGCGCGCGGAGTGAAACTCTTTCAGGGTTGGCAGGTCTGGGCGACCTGGTTCTTACCTGCACCGGGACTCTGAGCAGAAACCGCAGTGTCGGGATTCAGATGGGAAGGGGAAGAAGGCTGCAGGAAATTGTCGAGTCCACCCAATCGGTTGCAGAGGGGGTGAAAACGACCGGTGCAACGGTGGAACTTGCCAAGGTCCGAAAGGTTGAAATGCCGATCACAGAGCAGGTTTACCGCATTCTGCAGAATAAAACCTCCCCGCAAAACGCAATCCGGGATCTGATGGATCGCTCTCTGAGAAATGAATAACGCAGGGTCTCGTCCGCACTTCAGGGTATTAATATTCATTCGCACTATACTGCTCGGTCAACTTTAAATTATTCTCAGTTAATGTAAAAATTTATTAATACGAGAATAAATGGGAAAATATATTGACTAAACTATACCGATCGGTATAGTAATGCATTCCTTATGAAAAATGCCAGAGATACCATCATCAATGCGGCCATGAAGCTTTTTGCGGAGAAAGGCTATGCCGGATGCTCTATCCGTGAAATATGCCAGGCGGCGGGAGTAACCAAGCCGGTTCTTTACTATCATTTTCAAAGCAAAGAGAACCTGTACCAGGAGCTCATGCTCGATATTTTCGACCATACCAGGAAAAACCTGCGTCGGTTGGCTAAATCCAGCGGCTCCGTCCGGGAGCGATTGGTAGAATTCGTATCTTCGGAATTCAGCGACTGTAAAAGGGATACAAACAGTATAAGACTTATTTTCAGAATGATGTTTTCTCCCGAGGAAGGGTATCCGTACTTTAATTTTGTCGAAGAGTACATTCAGGAAAGGGGGATCATAGCGGACTGCATCCGCGGCGGTGAAGAGGAAAATGAAGTCCGGAAAGATCCGGAGTTAACCTCTACAGCGCTCATGGGCGTGATGCTCGTTGAAATACTCGAGTTTCTTTTTACCGAAAAGAACACGCTTACGAAGAAAAATGCCCGCGAGCTGATCGACCTGCTCCTGCCAGCCCCAATGGCCACTCATTAATGTTATACCGATCGGTAAACCATGAGGAAACCGATGAGATTATTAATTCGTCAATTTACGGCAAGTATCACAATAGCCGCCGTATTTCTGGTTCCGGCAATGGCCTGGGATGAAAGCCAGCCTTTGAGCCTGGAGACGGCGGTCAGTCTGGCCCTGGAGCGACATCCCGACATCCATATCGCGATGGAGCAATTGTCGGAACTCGAGGGCAAGATAACCGAAGTACGGTCCGGCGCTTTTCCGCAGATTTCCCTGAAGGGGTACGGACTTCGCCTTCGCGATCCCAGTATCCTGAACAGTTCCAGTTTTGACGATCTGCCCCCGGAATTCAGAGCGGCGCTGGTACCTCGGGCGAACAACATGTTCGATGTGGGCGTGAGTGTCAAGCAGCCGCTGTATCAGGCAGGAAAAGTGCGGACCGCCCTGAACCTGGCAGAAGAAAGTCTGGAAGAAAAGAAATCCGACAGGGAATCCGTCCTTCAACAGTTGACATTTATGGTCTTTCAGGCTTTTCACGATCTGTTGCTCGCGGAAGCGAACCGGGACGTCGTGCGGGAAAATTACAGTCAGCGACAAAAGCATCTGGAGCAGGCCCGTAGCCGCTTTGAGAATGGGGTGGCTACGGAAGTCGACGTCCTGAGATCCGAAGTCAACGTTGCCAATATGGAGCCTGAAATAATTGTAGCCGACAACCGTATCCGACTGGCCCGGTCTAGGTTGAACAACCTTATTGTCGTCGACCTGGAGACGCCGACAGAAATTGAAGGAAAGCTGGAATATCATCCGTGGATTGTAGGAAGCCTGGAAGAGATACAGGCTCTTTCCCTTCAACGGCGTCCGACGCTGCAGGCCATGCGGCACCAACTACAGCAGGCGCGCCTGACCTTGTCGCTGGCGAATGCTGAAAAAAAGCTGAGCGTGGATCTCGATGGTCAGGTCGGTTACACAGTACGCAGCCCCCAGAATTTTTTCGACAACGATTATTCGCGATGGAGCATCACGGCCAATTTCAATCTTCCTTTATTCGACAGCGGTCGGAAGGCGGGATTGATCGTTCAGGCTACAGCCCGGCAACGAGCTGCCGAGTATCGACTGGCGAAGTATGAAAATGATGTCCGGCTTGAGGTGAAGCAGGCTTACGACGACATGCAGTCCGCTGCACAAGCCATTTCTGCCGCTCGTTTGAGCGTCAGCCAGGCGGAAAGGGTTCTGGAAATGATGCAGGCCAATTATCAATACGGTGCAGCAACAACGCTGGATGTCATGGATTCGCAGACCGCGCTGGCCGTGGCCCGAAACATGCAGATCCTGGCCATTTATGCCTATGAGATGGCAAAGGCACGGTTGCGGCTGGCTTCGGGTAGTCCCATTCTGGATTGGGAGGTAAACAAGTGAAGATTCCATTGTCACGTTTCTTGCTGATTCCGCCTTTGGCAGCCGCTGTCCTCGGTATGTCGGGCTGTAGTGGCCTCTGGCAAGATAAAGCTGAGGAAACAGCCTTGTCTGCTGCTGACGTTGTGCTCTCAATCAAAGCTGCACCGGTCGAACGCACTGAATGGATCCGTACCGTCTCAGTATCGGGCAGCCTCCGAACTCTCTCGACTGTGGATGTGAAGCCGGAAGTCGGTGGACGCCTTGTCTCCACTCTAGTTCACGAAGGGGACCTGGTCCGGAAAGGACAGCTCCTGGCGGAAATAGACGAGGTGAATTACCGATTGGCCTATGAGCAGGCGGCGGCTGTATTGAAGGTGGCGAAAGCGGGCCTCGATAGGGCCCTGGTATCGGCCGAATACGCCAGGACCGAGAAGGAACGCGCGGATAATCTCCTGAAGAGCGGTGGCATAACCCAGAAGGATCATCAGGCGGCAGCTACAGGGATGAAAGAAGCGGATTCGCAGGTCGGTCTTGCCCAAGCGCAGTGCGCTCAGGCCGAAGCGACTTTGGCAATAGCCGAAAAGGCTTTAAAGGACTGCAAAATATTTGCTCCTGCCGCAGGGCACGTTCAGAAACGCTGGTTTGATGCCGGATCCTTGCTTAGTCCGGGCATTTCCATTTTTACCGTGGTCGACAACAGCCGGCTGGAACTGGAGTGCGTGGTCCCATCCTACAACCTTGCTTCCATACGATTGGGGCAGACGGCTGATTTTACAACACCCACCTGGGGCGAAAGAAGGTTTGAGGGCGTTGTATCGTCTATTAATCCGACAATCCAGGCGGAAAGCCGGTCTGTCAGAATCAAGCTTAAAGTTGAAAACAGGAACATGGAACTGCGTGACGGTATGTATGCAAGAGGCGAAATTACAACATCAAGGGAAACGAACGTGCTGGTTATTCCAAGAGATTCCCTGATTCCGGAAGAAAACGTATCGGAGTACGGCAATGTTTTTATTGTGGAAAACGGGAAGGCAAAACGCAGGCGCATCCTGATTGGAGACAGCAGGCAGGATCGCATATGGGTCCGGGAAGGCCTGAAGGAGGGGGAATGGGTTGTTCTGGAAAGGGGCCCGTCCCTGAAAGATGGAACTGAGGTGCGTATTATTTCCGATACTGTGGATTCCGGGGGCTAACCGATGATACTTTCCGACCTTTCCGTAAAACAGCCGGTTTTCGCTACCATGATGATGGTAGCCCTGGTCGTCCTGGGCATTTTTTCGTACAGGGAACTGCCGATCGATCTGTTTCCGGATGTGGACATGCCTGTAGTGACCGTCCAGACGCAGTATCCCGGGGTCGCGCCCGAAACAGTCGAGACCGAAGTCACCAAAAGAATTGAAGAGGCGATCAATCCCGTAGAGGGAGTGAGACATATATCTTCCACATCCACAGAAGGCATTTCCATCGTGATCACCGAGTTTGAACTCGGCACCGATATACATACGGCTGAACAGGAAGTGCGGAGCAAGATAAGTGCCCTGCGCCGTGATTTTCCTACGGGAGTGGAGGATTCCGTTATCGAACGTCTGGATCCGGCGGACCTGCCGATTGTTGTACTGTCGGTCTCGTCACCCCAGCTGGATCCCATAGAACTCACCACACTGACTGAAAAGGTGATCAAACGAAGGCTTGAGGGAATTGAAGGTGTCGGATCTCTTACAATCGTGGGAGGGCAGCGCCGTGAAATCCAGGTTTACATCGATCCCCAAAGGATGAAGGCTTACGGATTGACGGTTCCGGATATAGTCCTTGCGCTGCGGCGGGGCAATATGGAGGTTCCGGCCGGCAAAGTCCACAACGAGGTGATGGAGGAACTGGTCCGTATTGAAGGAAAACTGGTCGATCCGAAGCTTTTTCAGGACCTGATCGTGAAGAACATCGGGGGGGTTCCAGTCTATCTCCACGAAGTCGCCAGGATAGAAGACGGTTATGAAGAACAGAGAACGCTCGCTCTCATCAGTGGTAAACGTGCGCTCGCACTGGAGGTAAGGAAACAATCAGGAAGCAACACGGTGGATGTTGCGGAAGCGGTCGAAAAAGCCCTGCCTATAATGAACCGGGAGTTGCCTGGGCAGACTAAACTGAATGTCGTGAGAGACTCCTCTCAATTTATCAAGGAGTCGGTAGAAGACGTCGAGAATGCACTGGTGTTGGGGGCTATATTTACCGTTTTTATCGTTTTCCTGTTTCTAAACAGCTGGCGCAGTACCGTAATTACCGGCCTGACCCTGCCCGTATCGATTATTTCCGCTTTCATAATCATGAAAATGCTGGGATTTTCCCTGAATTTTATGACCCTTATGGGCCTGTCGCTTTCGGTCGGGCTTTTAATCGACGATGCGATTGTGGTACGGGAGAACATTGTCCGGCACATGCAGTTCGGGCGCGACCATTTTGAGGCGGCACGGGTAGGCACATCCGAAATCGGGCTGGCTGTGATGGCTACGACCTTCTCCATTATCGCCGTGTTTGTGCCCATTGCATTTATGAAAGGCATCGTCGGGAGATTCTTCTACGAATTCGGCATTACGGTTGCGTTCGCAGTTCTCGTGTCGCTGTTCGTCTCTTTCACACTGGATCCGATGCTTTCATCCCGGTGGTACGATCCAGCTGTGGAAACGAAGCTGCAACGGCGCGGGCTGGCCCGGATTCTTGTCGGTTTCGACAATTACTTT
>DKBB01000409.1 GCA_002451015.1 Acidobacteria bacterium UBA6911 | reverse complement strand
CGAAATAATACTGGTGATGGGCCAATACGATGGGAACCGCGTCTTTTAAGACGCCTCCTACCAGAGATAAGAGTTCGACGCCCTTGGTGGTGTGGGAGGACATAATGTTCTTTTCGCTGGAGCTCAGGCTGGCGGCTTTATTGACGATATCTATGCTGACTTCGATCTTGCCGATGTCGTGCAGCAGTGCGCCGGCCTTTACCGTTTCCACCAATGATCTCGGCAGGTTCATGGCTATGGCGATCTCCTGGGACATTTTCGCCACCCGAACCGAATGTCCCTGAGTATACCGGTCCGCGGATTCCAGGTACTTCGACATGATTTCCAGAACGCCGATGTATGCGTCCTCCAGATCTTTGATACGTTTCTTGTTTTCATCGTACAGAAAACCGAGAGCCGCACTGGTAAGGATCAGAAACGCACCCCATGTCAGGATATAAACGCCGAGAAACAGATTCCCGATTTTGGAAATTAAAAAAGAGTCCAGGTTTAGGATTATGAATAATACAACGATTGATATGGAGAAAAGGGCCGTGATAACCGCCATCCTTTTACCCAGAAAATAGCCGGCAATTATAATTGGAAGATAGAAAGTGTTTAAAAATGCCAGCTTGAAATCGATAAAATAGGTGATCAGGATGATGGATCCGATAATGCACAGGACAAGAATACCCTCAAAGTTTTTTATCAAAAAAGCTTTGAATTTATTCATAGTCGGCATCCCGGANNTCCCGGCAGCAAATTGTCAATATTTCATGATTCCAATCCAGGAATCTTTATTTCTAATTTCTTTTCGACAAACAACTCTGATGTCATTAACTTAACTATAATAAATATTTATACATCCGGAGCATGAGTCCGATCCCGATGCAGGGGAGGAGGTTGAAGCCGGATTTGTTCTGTGGATTGCAGTCCAAGGACTGTTGTTGACAGTCGTCGGACATGTACGTAGCATCGATATTAATCCGTTTAAATCCACGGCCTCCGGCCGTGAGATCCTGAGGGGTAACCTTTCAGGTGAGTGTTTGAAGAGACTTGCCCGTTGTGGATTTCCTGACTTCCTCGTGAAGAGGTTGGGTGGGAATCCTTGAACGGGAAACCGGAAACGGGGTACATTTGAATTTATTTCATGCCCGTTTAATAATGAAGGCCAAATCCCGGTTCCCGTAAACGCAGTTGATGGGTGAACGTTATTTTGAGGAGGAGTTATGGCACCAAAAAAGATCAACCAAATCTCGGTGGAGTGCCCGTGCTGTAATGCGCGCTTGTATGTGGATCCCGAACTTCAAAAGGTGCTGAGCCATGATCCGCCTCCGGAGAAACGCAGCGGCCTGGATCTCGATCATGCAGCGGCGATGCTGAAGGAGCAGGCGGCGCGGCGCGAGGCCATATTCAAGCAGAGCTCCGATGACATCAAGAACCAGTCGGAATTATTGGAACGCAAATTCGAAGCGGCCCTGGAAAAAAGCAAGGATTCGCCTGTTGAAAAGCCGACCCGGGACATCGACCTGGATTAAACGATAGCCTGAAAGGTCCCTGGAATGCGGCAGCTTGGCGTCGCCTTGGTGACGCTTGCGAATGACGGATCGAAAGCGGCGCCAAGCTGCCGCACTCCAGGGACCGCATCCCCCCCCCAGAACCAAGATTTCCTATTAATGCAGCTTCTCCTTTTGCCTGTTTTTTTCATATATCGATATTGAGACAGGGGTTGCGCTGTACAGGTAAAACGGATTAAAGTAAAAAGTTATTTTTTGGTTTAAAGAAGTATCTGGAAAAGTTTGGAGGGAAATGTGGGAGACTCCGATCGCGGCGATGTCAAAATATCCGAACACCTCTGCAAGGGATGCGGTCTCTGTATAGAAGCCTGCCCCGCCGAGGTGTTGATTCAGGGCGATTTGTTGAACCGCCAGGGGTATTATTCGGCTGTCTATCGCGGATCCGGCTGTACGGGATGCGCTATCTGTTTTTATGTCTGTCCGGAGCCCGGTGCGATTACTGTTCTGGTAAATAAAAGCAAAAAGAAACCGGCCGCGTAGGCCTTTTCCGGAGACTTCCCTGCCGGTCTTTCCAGGCAGTTGTCGAATTGTAATAATTCCTTAAAACGGGGATTTTAATTTCGAACAGGGCAGGCTTTTAGGTTTTCGGAACATTCCATAAAGATTTTGGAGGCGGTGGATGCGCCAGTTACTCAAAGGAAACCATGCGGTTGTAAGGGGAGCGATTGCCGCGGGCTGCAAGGCCTATTTCGGCTACCCGATTACACCGGCCAGTGAAATTGCGGAAGCGGCTTCGGAGCTGTTTCCGGAAGCCGGAGGCGTCTTCATCCCGGCGGAGAGCGAAATAGGTTCCATTCAGATGCTGTTCGGCGCCGCTGCGGCGGGAGTGCGTGCCATGACTGCGTCTTCCGGGCCCGGGCTCAGCCTGATGCAGGAGGGCATTTCCTACATGGCGGGGGGAGAACTGCCCGGCGTGATTGTGGATATCATGCGCGCCGGACCGGGACTCGGTAATCTCGGCGTGGAACAGGGCGATTATTTTCAGGCCGTGAAAGGGGGCGGGCATGGCAATTATCGTACGCCTACTTTTGCGCCCAACAGCGTCCAGGAGATGAGCGATCTGACCATGCATGCCTTCGATGTGGCGGACCGGTATCGCAACCCGGTCATCGTCCTCGCAGACGGTGCCCTGGGGCAGATGATGGAGCCTGTTGAAATTCCCGAAACGGCGCCGAAGGAACCCGACAAGCCCTGGGCGGTCAAGGGCGACGCCGCCACCCGGAAGAACCTCATTACGTCCATTTTTCTCGAGCATGAGGTGCAGGAGATGCTCATCACGAAACTGGAAGACAAGTACCGGGAAATGGACGAGAAAGAGGTCAAGTGGGAAGAAATCCAGACCGAAGATTCCGAAATCATCATCATCGCCTACGGCATCAGCAGCCGTATAGCGCGCGAAGCGGTGGAAATGGCGCGCGCCGATGGTTCGAGGGTTGGACTTTTGCGGCCGATAAGCCTTTACCCTTTTCCAACCAAGCGCATTCGTCAGCTTGCCGGGAAAGCGTACTCCATGCTTGTCCTGGAACTCAGCAGCGGGCAACTGATTGAGGATGTTCGTTTAGCCGTAAATGGGATTACCCCGGTACAGATTCTCAGGCGCACGGGTGGAATGATGCCGACCGCGGAGGATGTTGTCGAGGTTCTGAAAACGATGGAGAGCGAGAGTGTGGGAAATTACGCATAGCAAGCCTGTATCCTTTTACGACAGGTTCGAAAGAAAAAGTGGCGACAAGGAAATAACGCACTACTGCCCGGGTTGCGGACACGGGGTTCTGCACAAATATGTGGCGGAAGCCATCGACGATTTCGGCATTCAGGACAAATCGATCCTGGTGGGATGCGTCGGATGCTCCGTCTTCATGTATTACTACATGGATATCGGCAATATTTCGTCTTCCCACGGACGCGCTCCAGCAGTGGCGACAGGCGTGAAGCGTGCCCGTCCGGAGGCAGTTGTTTTCTGCTACCAGGGAGACGGCGATCTTGCCGCGATCGGCGGCAATGAAATCCTGCATGCCGCAAACCGGGGAGAACCGATCACGGTTTTTTTCGTCAACAACGGCATTTACGGCATGACNNGGAGGCCAGATGGCGCCGACGACGCCTCTCGGACAGAAAACGACGACCTCCCCGCGGGGACGGATGGCCCAGATCGAGGGGCCGCCTATGCGTATGTGCGAACTCCTGTCCACCCTCGACGGCCCCGCGTATATCGAGCGTGTCGCATTGACGGATGCCAAGCACCACATGCGGGCAAGAAAGGCCGTTCGGAAAGCCCTGAGGAACCAGATGGAAGGGCGTGGGTTCTCTTTTGTCGAAGTTCTTTCCGCCTGTCCCAGCAATTGGAAAATATCGCCCAAGGACGCGATTCTTTGGGTGGAGAAAAACATGATCCCGGTGTTTCCACTGAAAGTTTTCCGGGATGAGGACAAAAGCGATTCCATCCCGCTTTGCCTGAAGGAAGGGGCGTTTTCGCACACGAACATATCGGCTGGATTCGCGGTTCAGCAATCCCAGACCACGGGCGCCATCGCAAGCGGCGAGCTGCACGATGTTTCGTTGAAGCTGAGCGGCTTCGGAGGCCAGGGAGTTTTATTCTCAGGGCTTGCACTCGCGGAAGGGGCGTTGCGCGAGGGCCTGCAGGTTTCCTGGATCCCATCCTACGGTCCTGAAATGCGGGGGGGGACCGCACACTGCCATGTCCGGATATCAAAGGATACCATCGCCTCCCCGCTCATTAACCGACCCTCGAGCCTTATAGCGTTCAACCAGCCTTCCATAGAAAAGTTTGCCGGAGAGATTTTACCGGGCGGGCTGCTACTGGCAAATTCATCGATGGTGACCGATTTCCCGGACCGTTCGGATATCCAGGTCGTCAAGGTTCCGGCTTATGAGGCCGCCAGGGACCTCGGAAGCGTAAAGGCCGCCAATATGATCATGCTGGGAGCATATATAGAGGTGACCGGTGCCGTGACCCAGGACTCTATCCTGTCCGCTTTTTCGGATATTGGAATGCGGAAGAATTTGTTGAAGAACAACCGGGACGCGATAGAGGCGGGCCGGCGAATTGTCAGCGGAACCCGGCTACAAAATCCGTAGCTGAGGCTGCAAAATCCGTAGCTGCGTTTGGAAAATCCGAAATCCGGATGCCTTCAGGCAATCCGGTGTAGAAAAATGCGGGGAATTTCCCCCGTGAAATTGCCCTGCGGGATGATTGAAATAGCCACTAGTCATATATGGGCAATTGCACTAGAATAGAGGCTGGCAAACACATTCGGAAGATGTGTGCGCGTTTGGATTATTAAGCAAAATTATTGATAATAAATAACTTAGATTCGGTCATCCGGGATGGGGACGGGAAAAGCATTTTTAGAAGAATTAATTTAATATTGCGTATAGTTAAGTAGAATTAAAGCGGATGACCGCCCGTTGCGCAACCTTCCGGGCTGTGAGATTTCTACTTTTCCTCTTTATGGTGTGAAAAATATGAAAAGAAAAATGGTTACCATCGATGGTAACGAAGCGGCTGCGTACGTAGCCTATAACGTGAACGAAGTCATAGCGATCTATCCGATCACTCCCTCTTCCCCCATGGGAGAATGGGCGGATGCCTGGGCCGCGGAAAATATTGAGAATATCTTGGGAATGGTTCCGTCGGTTACGGAAATGCAGAGCGAAGGGGGCGCCGCAGGAGCCGTGCATGGCGCACTGCAGACGGGAGCGCTGACGACGACATTCACCGCGTCGCAGGGTCTGCTGCTGATGATTCCCAACATGTTCAAGATCGCGGGAGAACTGACCTCGACCGTGTTTCATGTTTCCGCCCGGACGGTCGCCACACATGCCCTGTCCATTTTCGGCGACCACAGCGATATCATGGCCGTTCGCGCAACCGGATGGGGGCTTCTGGCCTCGAACTCGGTCCAGGAAATCATGGACTTTGCCCTGATTGCGCAGGCTGCTTCCCTGGAGTCCCGTGTGCCGTTTGTTCACTTCTTTGACGGATTCCGAAGTTCGCATGAAGTCATGAAGATCGAACAGTTGACTCTCGACGACATGCGGAAAATGATTGACGACGACCTGGTCCGCGCGCACCGGTTGCGGCGACTTTCTCCGGACAATCCCATCATTCGCGGTACCGCCCAGAACCCGGATGTCTTTTTCCAGGCGCGGGAAGCCTGCAATCCCTACTACCTGGCAGCACCTGCCATTGTTCAGAAAGCCATGGATAAGTTTGCCTCCGTCGTTGGGAGACAGTATCACCTTTTCGATTACGTGGGGGATCCTGAAGCAGAGCGGGTCATAATCATGATGGGTTCCGGTGCGGAGTCGACCCACGAAACGGCCGAGCATCTGGTTCATAAGGGTGAGAAAGTGGGACTTCTGAAAGTCCGTCTCTTCCGTCCCTTCTCCGGAAAGGATCTCATCAGTGCGCTGCCCGCTTCCACGCGCGTGCTGGCTGTTCTGGACCGGACCAAGGAGCCCGGGGCCTCCGGAGAGCCGCTGTACAAGGATGTCATGACCGCGGTCGGAGAATCCTTCTCGGCGGGATCGCTGCCGTTTGAAGGCTTCCCCAAAATCATCGGCGGCCGGTACGGACTCTCCTCCAAGGAATTTACGCCTGCAATGATCAACGGCATCTACGAGGAAATGAAGAAGGAGGCGCCCAAGAATAACTTTACCGTCGGAATTACCGATGACGTTTCCAACACCTCGATCGAGTACGATCCCGGCTTCTCGATCGACGGCGACGCCTCCCGCTGTCTTTTTTACGGTCTGGGCGCGGACGGCACCGTCGGGGCCAACAAGAACTCCATTAAAATTATCGGGGAGGACACTCCGAACAACGCCCAGGGATACTTTGAATACGATTCCCGCAAATCAGGCGCGGTAACGGTTTCGCACCTGCGTTTCGGGGAGAAGCCGATCCAGTCGATATACCTGATCGACCAGGCCAATTTCATAGCCTGCCACCAGTTCTTGTTCCTGGAAAAGTACGACATGCTGAAGGACGCGGTGGAAGGCGCTACGTTCCTTCTGAACAGCCCGTACGGTCCCGAAGAAGTCTGGGACAAGATACCGATCAACGTCCAGGGGCAGATTATCGAGAAGAAGATCCGATTTTATGTGATCGATGGTTACACAGTGGCCAAGATGACCGGCATGGGCGCGCGGGTCAACACGATCATGCAGACC
>DKBB01000022.1 GCA_002451015.1 Acidobacteria bacterium UBA6911 | reverse complement strand
AACACACCCGGTCCCATGCATGGGACCGGGTGTGTTCGGCAGGCGTTCTCCCGATGGTATCCGGAGCCCTTTTCCCAGCTTGGCCAATCACCTGTTCTTTGGAGTGGGTATGGCAATCGCGGCCGCCCTTGCATAANNGCACTCACCTCGTGCTCCTTGACATACTTTCGAGTATGTCTGCGGGGCCCTCCGTCGCGCGCCTTGTATCCAAGCCGTCTACGCCGCATCCTGTAAGCGAAGCGACCGGAACCTTGTGAGAAATGAGGGGTAATATTCGACTTTGGACCAACGAATTTCGACTTTTTCATTGCAACGCCAAATCCGCTATATCCCGTTAATTTGTCTTATTTTTCCGACTTAACCTTGTCCAACCGATTTTGGCACGGTAATATTTCGCGGGATGAGCGTAGAAAAAGAAATGTTAATTACGGGCGTTACGCCCCACATTGGAGTTCCCGAAGGCCAACTGGTTATAACCTGCCGCGGATTCCGGCCGGGGCTTACCTCCAGAGTTCTTCTGGGCGATATCGAGGCGCCCATTATGTCGGCCTCGGAAGACCGGGTTATCGTGCGGTTGCACGAAAGCCCAAAATGCCTGGGTCTGACACTGAAAGTGGATGATACCGTTTCACCCGTTTTTCCATTCAATCTCGCAACCCGCCTTGCAACGGATCTGCACCCGGTGGCGAATCCTGTAGTGGCCCCGGACGGCACGCTGATTTCGACTATAAGCGGGGGACGCGGGCAGCAGGTTGAACAGCCGTTGGTCCGTATTACAAAACAGGGCGACAAGATCCCGTTTCATTGCGAAATCATGAATCCGACCGGTCTGGCTTTTTCCGGAGACGGCCAGCTGTATATCACAAGCCGGAACGACGGGACTGTTCTTCGCTATAAAGACTTTGAAAATCTCGAAGTGGTGGCTGAGGATCTTGGAATTCCCTGCGGCATAGTTTTTAATTCGGAAGGAATTCTCTATGTCGGGGACCGGACCGGCAAAATTTACAGGATCGATTCTTCCGGAAACAAGGAAGAATTCGCTCAACTGGAGCCAAGTATTGCCGCATACCATCTGGCGGTGGATACGGAAAACCGACTGTATGTGACAGGTCCGACATTTTCGATGCGGGACAGCCTGTACCGGATTTCCGTCGACGGCACAGTCGAAAATCTTATAGAAGGCCTGGCTCGCCCTCAGGGAATGGCCTTTCTTCCCGACGGGAACCTTTTGATAGCCGCAGGCTACAGGGGGAACAAGGGAATTTTCCAATATTCGCTAAAAGACGGGTCCGTTCGGCACTTCGCAGCAGCACCGATATTGGTCGGACTCGCTGTCTCGGGGCAGGATATCTACTTTGCAAGCGGCAGTTCCATCTACTGGGCGCAGTTTTCGGGACAGGATGGCGCCAATTAATCAGGTTTTCCGATCTCCTTCTGACTTCTGGCTTCTGACTTCTTTGTTCCCCATGAATTATTCTCGTGCATCCGGAGAAACCGGTCGCCAACAAGCTTTTTATGAATTCCAAGTTTGGATTTGAAGTTTTACATGAAGATACAGGCACGAATGCCAGGCGCGGCATTCTGCACACGCCTCACGGGGATATCCCGACCCCGGTCTTCATGCCTGTCGGTACCGCCGGCGCGGTAAAGGCGATGCCGGGCCAGGTATTGGAGTCGCTGGATGCCCGCATTATACTTGCAAATACCTATCACCTGTTTCTGCGACCCGGACATGAAAGAATCGAAAAGCTCGGGGGACTGCATCGTTTCATGTCCTGGGACGGTGCGATTTTAACCGACAGCGGGGGATACCAGGTTTTCAGCCATCGGGAACTCTGCCGAATCAGCGAAGAGGGTGTCGAGTTCAGGTCCCATATCGACGGAAGCAAAAATTTTATTTCTCCCGAAAAAGCGATCGACATACAAAATTCCCTCGGTTCTGACATCGCAATGGTTTTTGACGACTGTACGCCCTATCCGTCCGGCTACACGGATGCGGAGAGTTCCATGGAACTCTCCATGCGGTGGGCCAGACGGTGTTTCGAGCATTGGAAGCGTACGGACGACGGCAGTCGGGGTCTTTTCGGCATCGTACAGGGGAGCGTGTATCCCGACCTTCGCAAGCGTTCCGCGACAATGCTTGCGGACATGGGATTTTCCGGTACCGCCATTGGAGGATTGAGCGTCGGGGAGCCCAAGGATGTTATGGGAGAAATAGTAGAGTGCACCGTCCCTCTGCTGCCCCGGGATCGACCGCGGTATCTCATGGGCGTGGGGACTCCCGAAGATTTGATCCGTAGCGTCGCCATGGGTGTGGATATGTTCGATTGCGTGCTGCCAACGCGCAATGCTCGCAACGGCTGCCTGTTTACCAGTCGGGGGAAAATTCTTATTAAAAATGCCGCTTACGCAGAAGATCCGGACCCCCTGGATCCCGACTGTTCCTGCCAGACCTGCCGCAATTTTTCGCGTGCCTACCTGCGGCATTTGTTCCTTGCAGGGGAATACCTTTCGGCTTTCTATAACACCGTGCACAACTTGACCTTTTATCTTGACATGATGCGGAAAATAAGAGAGGCTATCGAGCTTGGTAATTTTGGTAACTGGTTAGAGCAAATGAAGAAAGAGGATCGAAAATAATCCTGAAATCACCCTGTTGGCCCAAGGTCCAGCCCGTATAATTTTTACCTCCCGAAAGAGTTTGAGGGATAAAAAAAAGGTTATAAATAAAAATGGAACAATCCGTTCTGATGTTACAAACCGCGAACCAGAGTCCCTTTTATCCGTTACTGATGTTTCTGGTGATCGGCGTTATATTTTACCTTCTCGTATTCAGACCGATGAAGACACGGCAGAAGAAGCTGGAAACGTTAATCGCCGCGCTCAAGAACGGGGACAAAGTCGTTACCAGTTCAGGGATTTATGGTGTTATCGCAGGAGTGAAAGAAAAGACTTTTATACTGAAAATCTCCGATCAGGTAAAGATTGAGGTGTCCAAAAACGCCATCGCCGGACCTCAGCCGATGGAAGAGAACCAGTGAACTGACGGGCCGAATGCCTTGTGGATTTTATTGAATGGAATCCAGGCAGACGGGATCGCCGCGATCCGGATAACTGCATTTTCACAGGCGGTTTTCGGTTCACCGGCGTTCAGATGCCCCGAAAGGTTCCTTCAAATTATACGGACAACCTCACCAAACACCGCAAACTAGATTAGGTGCCATATGCAGAAGAATTTAAAGTGGAAAATCATCATTATCATTTTTGCCATGGTGGTCTGTGTCGCGTACATAGTCAGCCCCGAAAAAAAGGATGCGGGATTATTTTCCAGGATTAATTTAGGACTGGATCTCCAGGGAGGGATTCACCTGGTTATACAGGTGATTACGGACGACGCCCTGAACCAGGAACTCGATCAGGATGCCCTGGGCATTTCGAGAGAGTTTAAGGAAGATGACATCGCTTTCGATTCATCCAGAAGAGGGGACGGATATTTCATAAACGTAATCGGCGTCGATTCGGCCGTAGAAAGCAAGGCGCGTGATTTGCTGGAGGATATATACGGCGGGAATTACGAGATTCGAAGCAGAGTCACGGAAGGAAAGACCGACTTTACCCTGAATCTGCGGGAATCAGAGATCCGCTCCATGCGTGAATCGACCGTGCGCCAGGCGATGCAGACACTACGGAGGCGTGTGGATGCGTTCGGAGTGTCCGAACCCAGCCTGCAGCTTTACGGCGAGAGCGGGGAGGATGTGCAGGATCAGATTATTGTCGAACTTCCGGGGGTCGACGATCCGGACCGCGTGAAGGAAATCATCAAAGATACCGCGCAGTTGGAACTCCGCCTGGTCAAGAAGGAAAAAGGAGGACCTTTCCCGAGTATCGAGGACGCCTATGAGGCGAATCCCGGTATATTCGACGAATACGAGATCCTCAGGTTCGCACGGGACGGCCGAGGGGGCGGTCCGGCGGAATATCTGGTGGTGCGCAAGGATTCCGTTATTACAGGAAAAGACTTGAAGAAAGCACGCTCCGCAACGGACAGCAACGGTGCTCCGGCGGTCAGTTTCTTTCTCAAATCGGAGGGGGCTGATCTGTTTGAACGTGCAACCCGCGAGCATATCGGCGATTACCTGGCCATTGTACTGGATGATGAAGTGCATTCCTATCCGCAGATCGAGGCTACGATCCGGGATGAAGGGATCATTACGGGGAGTTTCACGCAACAGGCAGCCAACGATCTGGCACTGCTCCTGTCGACAGGCGCTCTTCCCGCTTCCCTGAGGATCCTGGACGAACGAAGCGTGGGGGCCTCTCTGGGGAATGATTCCATACGTTCCGGACTCATGGCTCTGTGCATTGGGTTCGGCCTGGTCGTAGCCGGTATGATTGTCTATTACAAGCGATCGGGCGTAAACGCGGTCTGGTGCCTTGTTGGGAACCTTATCTTCCTGCTGGCGGGAATGACCGTGTTGAAAGCTTCTCTGACACTGCCGGGAATCGCGGGAATCATTTTGACGATCGGTATGGCGGTCGATTCAAATATCCTGATTTTCGAAAGGATACGCGAGGAACTGCGCAACGGGAAAACCGTCCGCGCCGCCATCGATACGGGCTTTGGCAAAGTCTTCTGGACAATTTTCGATACGCATATTACGACTTTNNGCTTTTCTCTTCCAGTTCGGTACAGGCCCCATCCGCGGATTCGCGGTAACACTGACGTTCGGCCTGATTGCCAACATGTTTACAGCGGTTTATTTTTCACACCGGCTGTTTGAAATGATGCTGGGCGGCCGAAGGGTTGAAGAATTGTCGATTTAAGGGAACTTTCAATTGCCGGACGGTGTCTTAGTGTTCGGCAAACTCCGGTAAGCATTTCCGAGGGATTGCCTGTGGAACTTTTTAAGCAGATATCAGTCGATTGGCTGAGTAAAAAATGGTTGTTTTTGGGTTTCTCCCTGCTGCTGCTTGTAGCGGGAGCGGCCGGGTATTATATGCGTGGCGGTTTGACATACGGAATTGATTTTACAGGTGGGACAATCATTCTCATGAAATTCAATGAAACGCCTGATCTGGATCGTATCCGTGAATCGTTGAGCCCGGAAACGCGTACTCCTCCCCTGATCCAGAGGTACGACGCCCCGTCCAAGAATATGGTACAGGTACGCATTCAGTCCTCGTTTGAAGAGGGGGAAGATCTCGAATCGGGACGCAACCGGTTGCTCGCCGTATTGCGCAAAGTATTCGATCCCGGAAATGTCGACAGTAAACTTTCCGATTTCAATAACGTAGGCCTGGACGTCCTGTTTCAATACCTTATTGAAACGGATCCGGACGGCCTTGTGGCTGACGGCAAGGGAAGCCTGGAAGTCGAACGGTATTATCGGGATACGGCACAGGCACTGAAGGATTACCGCGACAAGGATCGTGAAGGCCTGGTTCCTTCTGTCACGGATCTTAAAGAGGTTCCGGGTATGACGGAAGCAACCGTAGCCGCCCTTGAAAAGGGTTTTTATACGGGAACGTTTGCGGTAAAAGGTCATGAGAGTGTGGGCGCAATTGTCGGGGCGGATTTGAGAAACCGGGCTACACTGGCGGTTCTTCTTTCATTCGCGGGTATGCTGGTTTATGTCGGATTCCGGTTTAAATTTGTGTATGGGATTGCCGCCGTCATTGCCCTTGTTCACGATCTTGCCATTACCATCGGTTTGTTTGCACTTACCGATAAAGAAATTTCATTAACAGTTATTGCCGCACTTTTAACCCTGGTCGGATATTCCATGAACGATTCCATTGTTGTTTTCGACAGGGTTCGGGAAAATTTGAGGCTTGTGCGGAAAGAATCTTTTGCCCGGATACTCAATCTCAGTATCAATCAGACTTTTTCGAGGACCATTATGACATCCGGGATGACGTTTTTATCCGTACTCGCCCTGCTTGTGTTTGGCGGAGAAGTACTGAACGGGTTTTCTTTCGCTTTGACCATTGGCATTATCATAGGCACATACTCGTCAATCGGCATAGCCACGCCAATCGTTGCCTGGTGGTACCACTCCCAGGAGCTGAAGCCGAGGAGGAAAACGGCATAGCGATATAAACTGCATTATATTTAGAGGAGACTGCCCTTGAAATCGGGTATCGGTATAATTTGTGCGAGAGAAATGCCTTGACAGTTTTTAGAGAGCGATATTAATATCGGTGATCTTAAATGACGCTGCCGCAGTAACGCCCACGTCTAAAACCCACGGGCAGTTTGCGAGGGGGACACATGTTTGAGTCTGCAGAAGTAGTTGGAAAATCTGATTTCGCGAAAAGAATGGTGACGATGCTTCTTTCGCTGGTCATTCACGTAGCCTTAGTGCTTACCGTAGTCATTATTCCGCTTGTGTTTTTTAACGTGCTGCCGGAAACAGAACTATTGACGTTTCTGATTGCGCCACCACCCCCGCCACCGCCACCGCCACCGCCGCCGCCGCCGCCGCCGCCGTCGCAGCCGCGTACGGTGCCGAAGGCCGCTCTGGTGGATCCGAATCAGTTTGTAGCACCCACTGAAATTCCAAAGGAAATTCCGCCACCGGACGACGAAGCTCCCGTAATCGGAGTGAGTAATATCGTCGGAGCGATGCCGGGAGGCGTAGCCGGAGGGATACCGGGAGGTCTTGCAGGAGGAGTTGTGGGAGGTTTGCTCAGCGGTCTTCCTGATATGGCACCGCCTCCTCCACCGAAGCCGGTGAAACGTGCGCCCAAAAGAATAGGTGGAAACGTTTTGAAGTCGCAGTTAATCAGGAAAGTGGAGCCGGAATATCCTGAACTGGCCAGACGAGCGCGCGCTCAAGGAACCGTTATTCTTGTAGTAACCGTCGATGAAGAAGGGAATGTAGCTGAAATAGAGGTTACCCGAGGTCATCCGATGTTGGAAAAAGCAGCCGTGGAGGCCGTTCGTCAATGGAAGTATTCACCGACATTGTTGAACGGAGAGCCGATTCCGGTGATAGCAACCGTGACTGTTAATTTTAGATTAGGGAAATAGTAAATTTTAAATAACTAAAGGATCGTAGAAATTCGGAGGGATCTACATGAGTATGATGGAGTTGTGGGACTCAATGGGCTGGCTGGCCAAGGGTGTCGTATTAATCCTTGTTCTTCTATCCGCCTATTCGATTAGTGTAATGATTGAGCGATGGGTCACCTATCGCCAGGCTCGTAAACAGTCGCGGCTTTTTACGCCGGCAGTGGCTGAATGCCTGAAAGACGGAAAGATAGATGAGGCTATCGCATTGGGCGAACAGTACAACAAGAGCCATTTGGCCAAAGTTCTTATATCCGGCTTGCACGAACTGGAAGCTCATTCCAAGAGCCAGGATATCCCCGGAGAAAGCATTGAAGCCTCCAAGAGAGCTTTGGAAAGGGCTACGGCTATCGCAATCGAAGATTTAAAAAGAGGGCTGGGCGGTTTGGCCACAATCGGTGCAACAGCGCCTTTCGTAGGACTGTTCGGTACGACCGTCGGTATCATCAACGCATTCACGGGGATGAAAACCGAGGAAACCGCAGGGATAGCGGCTGTCGCCGGTGGTATCGCTGAGGCGCTGGTAGCTACAGCGATCGGTCTTTTCGTTGCTGTGCCTGCCGTGTGGGCATTCAACTACTTTACCAACAGGGTCGAAACGTTCACTGTCGAGATGGATAATTCCTCTTCAGAACTGATCGATTATTTCCTGAAGAGACGGAGTGAAGGCCGTGGCTAGACGAGGACTTGGGAAGAGTAGTGTCAATGCGGACATAAATGTCACGCCTATGGCGGATATTATGCTGGTGTTGCTAATCATTTTCATGATTACAACCCCCCTTCTGCAGAGCGGAATTACCGTGAATCTTCCGAGAGCAAAAAACCCCCTGGATGCGCCGGAAGCGGATGCTCAGGATGCTGTTGTCATCGCATTGAACCGCGAGGGCAGGCTATACCTGAAAAAACAACCGATTACGGATGAAGATCTCTACGAGTATCTTGTCAAGAAATACTCCGCCGGAGAGATCAACCGGACGATTTTCCTGAAGGCCGATACTGCTTTGGCCTACGGCCGTGTCGTTGAGGTTGTGGACAAGTGCAGAGGTGCGGGAGTCGATCGTATCGGTTTGATGGCTGAATTGGATAAGGATTGATATTATTCAGTTCCTTTTTCCGTTCGGCCGGCAGCAGCGCGGAACGGTCGGTTTCACGGATAAAGATTCTTATGCCACTGCTTGAGACCAGAATGCTGAAGGTTGTTTGGTACTCAGGGCGCTGTTGCCGATGATTTTCCCCCGGATCGTTCGGTTTCGAACCGTAGCACAGGTTCCGGGATTCGGAAACTCGGCAACATCGATCCTGAATTCTGTGTGAAAGAAAGGGATCTAACATGTCAATGAGTGTTAGTAGCGGTAAGGGGTCCATGTCGGACATCAATATTACGCCTTATATTGATATCCTGCTGGTGCTGCTTATCATTTTTATGGTTATCACTCCGGTGCGCCAGATGGATCTGGATGTTAAGGTACCCCAGCAGCCGGAAACCAATGAACCGGTTACGCTTGATTCAAATGTAATCGTTGTTTCGATCGGCGAGTCCGCACAGATTGCGATTAATCAGGAGCAGGTTAGTATTTCTAATCTTGGAAGAGAACTACAGAAGATATACAGCGCCCGATCGAATAAGAACATGTTTGTGAGTGCCAGTCCCAGATTACCCTACGGGGATATAGTAAGAATTATTGATATAGCTAAGGGTGCGGGTGTGGGAGAAATAGGACTGATAACGGAAGAGATCCGTTGATAACTTCCCCTCGTACTTGTTAAACATAAAGTTTGGAGGCCACATAATGAGGCTTAATAGTAGGTGGCTAGCCGCCTTGCTTCTTCTGGCAGTATTACTCCTGTCCGGCTGCGGTTTTATAAACAAGCTACAGTCCCGTGACAACCTCAATAAAGGTGTTAAGGCATTCACCGATCAAAAATACGATGCAGCCGCACAGTTCTTCCAGAAGGCAATAGACCTGGATCCCGATTTTCCTGAGGATGTTCCCCGAATGTATCTGGCGACTGCCTATATGTTACAGTTCGTTCCGGGTTCCATGGACCCTAAAAGCGAAGATATGGGCAACAAAGCCATTGAAACTTTTTCAGAAGTAGTGGAACGGTCTGAAGCCGATGGGAAACCGAACATTAATGCGATGTTGGCAATAGCCAGTCTCACCTACCAGATGAACAATACCGACCGGACAAAAGACTGGTGCAACCGGATTCTGCGGATCGAAGCGCAAACACCGGAACAGAAGGAACAAAAAGCGGAAGCATATTACCGAATCGCGGTGATTGATTTTGACACCGTAAATGAGGAAACCGGCACCCTGGGAGAAAACATCGAGTTTCTGGAACAGGAAGACAAGGAAAAGCTACAGGCATTAATCGAAGAAGGGCTCGATCAGCTCAGTAAAGCTATCGAATTGCGTCCCAATTACTTCGATGCCATGATGTANNGCCTATAATAAATCTATTCAACTCAAATTGAAGGCTGAAGCCGAGGAGGCCTCACAGCACAGAGAGCTTGATTTGGGTAGATAACTCCTCGGTCTTCCTCGATTCAACGAATTTCGGCAATATAAAGGGCGGATGCTTTTCCGCCCTTTTTTTATGCATACTCGATGTTCCTGATCGGCTGTGAATCTGCGATCCCGCATATTGTTGACGGAACAGGGAGCACACTCCGGATTTTAGGGACACAGGGCCGCTGATGTATCCTAGTGAAATTCTTTTAGAGACGCAGCACGGGGGGGCCAAAAGCTGTAATATTTACCGTTTCGACGATGTTCCCCGATATCCTATAATGCTCTAGAGTGCATTTATGCAGATGATACGTTATGAAGACCTTGTAGAGAAAGTAAGGCAATGGCACCCGGATGCCCCTATTGAAATGATACAGCGGGGATATGTCGTTTCCGCCAAATATCATAAAGGGCAACTCCGGATGAATGGAGAACCTTATCTCACTCATCCCATTGAAGTTGCCAATATACTGGCAGGGTTCAAACTGGACGTAGTAACCGTAACAGCCGGATTGCTGCATGATGTCCTGGAAGATACTCTGATGTCACCCGAGAAACTGCGCGAACAATTCGGGGACGAGGTCTATCAGCTGGTGGAGGGTGTCACCAAAATATCCCAAGTCCAATTCACATCGCGTCGCCAGAAACAGGCAGAGAATTTCAGAAAGATGCTGCTGGCCATGGTAAGCGATATACGGGTTCTTTTCGTCAAACTCGCGGACCGACTCCACAACATGAGAACGCTGCAATATCTCTCACCCGAAAGCCGGGAAAGAATCTCTCTGGAAACACTGGAAGTGTATGCCCCGCTGGCACACCGGTTGGGAATGGCCAGGATTCGCGGCGAGCTTGAGGATCTGGCATTCAGTTTCCTGGATCCTGTTGCATATCAGAATACTGTATCCCTGATAGAAACCCGCCGGGCCGTGGACCACGATTTTATCCAGGAAGCCGTGCGCACTATCGAGAAGGAGCTCGAGAGCCACGGCATCCCGGCGCGTTTGGAAAGCCGTACCAAGCGGATATACGGCGTCTACTCCAAGATGAAGCGACAGAAGATCAGTATCGATGAGGTTTTTGATTTTATCGCCATCCGGGTCATTACCGATAACGTCAGGAACTGCTACACCATTCTTGGAACACTGCATAATCTCTGGAAGCCGGTGCCGGGCCGCATTAAGGACTACATCGCCATACCAAGACCCAATCTCTATCAATCTCTGCATACATCCGTAGTCGGCAGGAACGGACAGCCTTTCGAGATACAGATCCGGACCCAAGAAATGCACAGGATCGCCGAGGAGGGTATCGCGGCTCATTGGAAATACAAAGAGGGTAAACTTGGCACCGTGGAGGGGGAGGAACAATTCCGCTGGTTGCGCCAATTGATTGAATCTCAGAATGAAGTCAGCGATCCCCGGGAATTCCTGAGCAACCTCAAGGTGGACCTGTATCCGGACGAAGTTTATTGTTTTACTCCAAGGGGAGAGGTGATTACCCTTCCTCGGGACGCATCCGTCATTGATTTCGCCTACTCCATTCATACGGAAATCGGCCATCACTGTACCGCCGCCAAAGCCAACAACCGAATCGTTCCTTTACGGCAAAAGGTTAAGAACGGCGAAATCATAGAGATCGTTACTTCAAAAGACGGTTCTCCAAGTCGCGACTGGCTCGCTTTTGTCAAAACAGCCCGTGCCCGCAGTAAAATCAAGCAATGGATCAACAAGCAGGAAAAGGAAGACGCATCGGAACTCGGCAGAAAGCTGATGGAGAAGGAGTCTCGCAAGTTTAAGACAAGCTGGAAAAAAGTAACACTCATGAAGACCCTGCCGGAAGTCATTGCACAATATGGACTTAAAAAAACAGAGGAAATCTACCCTGCGGTTGGGTTTGGGACGATTTCTCCCCGCCAGATACTGTCTCGTTTGTTTCCGGAGATGGCTACTCAAAATGAAACTCCTCAGCAGAAATCCCCGGTGCCTGCGGTCCTGGAGAGCGACAGCAACAAAATCCATTCGGCCATTACCGTCAATGGGCAGGACGGACTGCTTGTTTATCGCAGCAAATGCTGCAATCCTATAAGAGGGGACGAAATTGTCGGCTATATCACCCGGGGCAAGGGGATTTCGGTTCATACGACAACTTGCCCCAATGTGATTAATTTCCTCGGATCCGACCGGATGACGGATGTAGAATGGGTGGATACAAAGGAGAAGGAGTTTTTCAGCGTCGGCCTTGCAATATACCTTGCGGACCGCCAGGGCATTCTTGCGGATATAGCGTCTACCATATCAAATCTCAATACGAATATCCGGGAGTCCCGTACAAAAACCGACATGGATTCTGGCAAAGGGACCATAGAGATAACGGTGGACATCTCGGACCTGAAGCATCTGCAGCGTGTGATCCAGAGCCTCAAATCCATACGCGGTATAGAGGACATAGAACGCATCAACGAAATATCCTGATTCATTGTACAGGTCCGGTCTGATTCGAATCCATATTCAGGGTGGAGGTGATTACATGGGGAAAAATAAAACAGCCATTTTGGTGGGAGTCGTCGTCCTGGTCTTGGCAGCGGCCACTGTTTATTATTTCTTTTTCTGGCCTTCGAAGCCCCCGGAAACCACCGGGGGAACGCTGCCGCAGGAATCTATCCTGGCCGAGGAGCAGCAGACGGAGGAATATGTAGAACCGATTGAAGTGGATTTGAACAAAAGTGACGAACTGGTGCGCAAGCTGGCTGAAGAGCTTTCAGCTCATCCCGTATTGGCTCAATGGCTGATGACGGATTACCTTATCCGAAGATTCGTGACGACTGTAGATCTGATCGCAAATGGGGACAGCCCCAGACGTCCGGCGGATTTTATCAAAATTGAAGCCGGTTTCCAGGTCCGCGAGGAGGATGGGCAGGTGTTTTTGGACCCTGCCGGGTATCAGCGATACGTCGGGATTGCCGCAGCCATTATGTCTTTGGATGCCAAAGGGTGTGCGACTCTCTACAAACGGCTCCGCCTGCCTATCCAGCAGGCATACAGAGAAATGGGGTATCCCGAAGGAGATTTTGACGTAATACTGGAAAAAGCGATTATCAAGCTCCTGGAAACGCCTGTTGTCCAAGATAGGATCTATCTTAAAAAAGACGTATTGACTTATCTTTATGTAGATCCAGAGTTGGAGAATCTGAGTGTGGCCCAGAAGCATCTGCTTCGGATGGGTCCGGATAATATGGCGGTGATTCAGGCGAAACTGAGGGAAATCGCTCAATATCTTGGGTTTTCAGTGCCGGAATCCTAGACGGGCTTTTGATATTCTCTCGGACTGTGCCGAAGACGGAAGTTAGTTTTAAGGATAAATAAAAGGAAATATCAGTTTTGTGGCTGGACCAGAAAAAATCAGTACGGCTAGATGGCTTTTTGAACCTTGCCGGATCTCAGACAGCGCGTACACACCTTAACTCTTTTAATCGTACCATTCTCCAGGATCTTGACACTCTGCAGGTTCGGATTGAACTTCCTGGATCGGACGTTATGGGCGTGTGAGACCGTGCTTCCGAAAAGAGGTTTTTTTTCACAAACGTAGCACTGCTTTGGCATGATGCTTACTCCCCTCAAAACGGCGAATACTATCAACCATTGTCACTAAAGTCAATAATGAACCTCACTTAAAACGTCGTTGCACGTGTAACGTTTCAACGTTACACCTTAAAAGAAAATAGATCGTTGAACGTTGATAGCAATCATTTTGATCTTTTCAATCCAGCCTGAAAACGTGCGACGAAGCAGTGGCGTTTAACGTTCAAGGAAAAACGTTCTTTAGATGAGATCTTCCCCCCCATCAACTTTTATGATGTTGCCCGTCATCCATGTTGATTTGCATAAACTTAATGCGGTAACAATTGAGGCGGCATCTTCCGGTGTTGTCAATCGTTTCCCCGGATTGAATTCCAATGCGCGGGAGAGCATTTGTTCGCTACCTGGGATCCTTCGCGCGGCGGGAGTGTCTGTAACACCTGCCTGAAGTGCGTTTACGGCAATGCCCGAGGGGGCCAGCTCCACGGCCAGTTGACGGACATGCGCTTCCAGGGACGCCTTGGCGGCTGAGACGGCGCCATAGGTGGGCCAGACGCGATGCGCCCCCGCACTGGTCATGGCAAATATCTTTGCTCCCCGGCCTAGTAATTCTGCGTCCAGAAGATCCTGGACCCAGTAAACAAGGCTGTGAGCCATAACATCCAGAGTCATATCCATGTCCGCCGGCCGGATCCTTTTTTTAGGATCGTTGTGGATATACGGTTTCAACGTGCCGAAGGCCAGAGAATGCAGTATTACCGAAAAGCCGCCGCCATCTTCCGAACGGATTGTCTTGCCGCAAGCCTGAATAACGTCACTGCGGCGATCCGGATCGGAAGCGTTGACATTGAAGAACAGGGCCTGGTTACCGATGGATTGGATCTGTTTAACGAGATTCTCTGCGTTTGAGATCGTACTTCTGCGATCCAGGTGAACGCCTGTAATGTTAAAACCGTTCTGTGCCAGCGCCAGGCATGAGGCGGCGCCGAAACCGCTGGAAGCGCCCAGGACCAGGGCCCATTTCTCATCTGTCATTTAGTATTCCTCCGATATACGCAGTATCCCATACTTAAGATACGGTTGCACGTTGAACGTACGACGTTAAAAATGCAACCTGCAATAGCAAAGAATTATTTTAAAACATCGGCACATCTGTTTTATGAACGGACCGCTCATGGTAGGATAATCCGGTCCACAAGGATACGCCCGGGAAGTAGGTTAAAGAAAATCCAGCTCAAACCGGTGTCTCCCGATTATATATGTTGAGCAGGTCGAAACTAATCCTATTAATGGAGGGAAGTGCGTGATGGCAGACGATCGAATCAACAAAAACAAAGCGATCGATATGGCGCTGATGCAGATTGAAAAGCAGTTCGGCAAAGGGGCGATCATGCGTCTGGGGGGGCGTGTTGACAACGCGGGCGTTCAGACCATCCCCACCGGCTCCCTATCATTTGATGCAGCCCTGGGTGTGGGTGGCTTCCCCCGGGGGCGTGTGGTGGAAATTTTCGGGCCGGAGTCTGGCGGAAAAACAACCATTGCGCTGCACGCTGTCGCTCAGGCTCAGAAAGCGGGAGGGGCGGCCGCTTTTATCGATGCCGAACACGCAATGGA
>DKBB01000097.1 GCA_002451015.1 Acidobacteria bacterium UBA6911 | reverse complement strand
GTTTCAGACCCGGCCATCCGTCCCTCCGGTCGATAAATTCATTGGTAAAACCGATCACCAGATCCGGATGCCGCCGCAGATCGGTGATGGTTCGAATCTTCAGTTTTTCAGCCAGTACCCTACTCATTCCTATCGCGTAGGTATTGTTGAATCCGAGTGCCGGTGTTCGACCGATTCCGAACCGGGATAGAACCTCGTCCAGCGGAACATCGTGCGACAGGTTGAGCTCGTGAAGAATTTCTTCAACGATGGTTCCGGTATATTCCGGGTAAACGTCGATATCTCCGCGTAATAGTGCATTCCATAAGATCCTTGTTCCTCCCAGTTCGCGCCGGTGTTCGGTCCGAATTCCGAGGTTTCCGGCGAGCAGGGAAGCCATCTCTCCCAGTATGACGTTTTCTGTGAATTTTTTTGATCCTACGGATATTGACTGTGTCGCGGCCTCGCTTGGGAGGACGAACAAGAGTAGAAGCGGAATGAGGATCCTGATGGTCTTCAAATCTTCGAATGCCTTTCCAATGGATTGCGTTGTGCCTGGATGAAGCGGGTCACGAAAGAATCGACCGGTTGTTTCAATAAATCATCCGGCTTTCCACTCTGAACGATGCATCCGTCGCGCATTAGAACAATACGATCGCCGAAATAGAGAGCTTCTCCCATATCGTGCGTAACCATAAGCACCGTTTTGCCCAGCGATCGGAAGATATTGCGCAGATCCGACTGCATGTCCGCTCGGATCATGGGGTCCAATGCCGCCAGAGGCTCATCGAGAAGCAATAAATCGGGATCCAGCATCAGGGCCCGCATCAGACAGACCCGTTGTTGCTGGCCGCCGGACAATTGGGCCGGATAGCGTTCCAGAAGGTCCGCGGGAAGTTGAACGAGACGGCGCAATTCCTCGACGCGCTTCAAAATTGCGTTACGGTCCTGGTGCAGGCTGCGAGCTGCAATGGTTATATTATGGAGTACCGTAAGGTGTGGGAAAAGGCCTCCAGCCTGGATCACGTACCCCATGCGGGCTCGAGCATGGAAGATATTCTCCGGGCATAATTCAATACCGTCGAGTTCGACGCACCCATCATCCGGCAGGATAAGCCCTATGACGGCCCGGAGCAATGTGGACTTGCCGCAGCCGCTCGGGCCGATCAATACGGTCGTACCACCAGCTTCCAGCTTTAGACTTATATGATCCAGAACGCGTTTGCCCTGAAGGAATATTGTAAGATGGTCCAGGTTGAGCATGACAGTTTGACCGGCATGCTTCATCCGGAAGCAAAACCGGTTAGCCATCAATATACCACAGGATACGCTGGAAGAACTCCGATTCGCTTCCCGGGATTTCCGAACGGTATTCTCTAAGATGGAAATTAAGTGATGAATTGAGTTGTGTCGGTTCGATCCGTGGAACCTTTTCTGGAATCAATCGAAAGCTTCCAGAACGGCACCTGGTTTAATGCCCTGTAGGTACTTTCTATCGATTCGCGCGTTCCCCAATCACTCCAGGAGACATCGTCAATTTCCAGCATAACGATATGTTGCGGTATCCGTGTAAGCACCTGAGTGGAGAAATTCCAGGAAGCGATATCTTGGTAGATTTCAACCGCTTTATGGGAGGACCGGGCCAGTTCGGCCATTGCGTAAAAACTGTCCGGAACCAGTTGCTTCAGGATGTACAGCATACGGGAAAGTTTGAAGACCATGACAAAAGTATTCCAGAGTCCCCCGAGATTCATGATCTCGTAAGCCTTCGACACGCTGGGTTTTTCTAGGAACGCTTTGACGTGATAGGCTTTCTCGCATTCTCTTACCGGGATGTCCGGCAGGAGGTACCCGTATCCCGTTTCAGGCTGATGAGGCGCTATTCCCAGGATGGCAATTTTGTCCGGCATTCTCGCAACAAGCCGGGTGGCACGGAAGGTGTGTGCAATAAAGGCGCGATCGTTGTCTATATAATGATCGGTGGGGAATACGGCCACAATGGCATCCGGGTGCATCTGTCGCAGTTTGAGTAAGGAAAATACAATTCCCGGGCCAGTATCCCGGTTGGCAGGTTGGATGAAAATATTCCTTTTCCGCAGCGCCGGTATTTGATCTGTCGCTAGTTCGATGTGATCCCGGTTGATAATGATGTGTATTTTTTCTTTGAAAGTGTAAAGCCTGGTTCTAGAAAGAGTTGCCTCCAGCAATGAAGTGTTTTTGTACAGGCGGCAGTACTGCTTTGGGATGGGTGTTCCGGAAATTTCCCTGGTCAAGTCATTTAAGCGCGCTCCGTCCCCGCCGGCAAGAAGCAATGCGACCCTGTCGGAAGGCACATCTATATCCGTATTCAAGACGGATAGATTGCTATCTCGGGTCATCATGATGCTGGCTCTTAATATGAAGTTTGGGTTCCGGGAGCCGACCGTAATATTATAATATTTGAACCATATTGCTGCCGTTATCAATGCGTAGATTTACCCATTTCAATATGAGTAGTACTACCCATTTCACCCGGTTGCAGGAAAATGCAACGTGTTTGTAAATAATTATTAGTAAAAGCATTAGGAGTAAGAGTTTTCGACTGCCCTAAAGCAACCACCTAAATACGTTTGTTCGACGAAAAACCAGAACGCCGACGAGAATTCCCGGAATAAATTCATTTACGGCCGCAAATCCCGGTTAACTGACCCATAAAATGCATAAATCGCAAAATAAATACATCAAAATGAAGAATATAGCCATTATAAGTCAATATAGGTGATGATATTTTGCATTATGACTATAAAAATACGCATAAAATGCAAAATAAATAAAACGGCAATTGACATTTCGGTCTAAGATAATTATATTGACCGTGGTACGGGCTATAAAATTTCTAAGGATTGAGGCTGAGCCTATGAAAATGATTTCGGCGATAA
>DKBB01000387.1 GCA_002451015.1 Acidobacteria bacterium UBA6911 | reverse complement strand
AGAGTTGAAGTGTGCTTTATGAATCGAAGTGCGGCTCCTGTTAAATTGACTCTCAAATCCCGAAAAGCATCCTATCCCTCCATCTGAGTTCTCAATCATCTCGGAGATTCTCTTTCATAACGCGAATTCTGAGGAGTGAGAAAGGATATCCGCATTGCTAAGAAGCGCGTTACTTCCCACATCGGCATGTCGATAGTGACTTCATGGGCGCGGCGGTCCGGTAATCATCGATCCCTTGTTTGGAACCAGGCCTCTAATTGTGTTGAACCCGTGCTGCCTGCATACTCCGTATACAGGCTCTTGATTGCTGCCCATAGATGACCATTTAACAACGGTTTGATCGCATTCAATCGAGCTTGGAATTTGCGCAACTTCTATGTTTCGAAGCGGATGCGTATGTGTGCCGTATTTTTGCTCCAGTGCCGCAAGTTTCTTCTGAAGTTCTGCGACCTCAATCAGAAGCTTCTCAATTCTGTCATGATCCGACATCTTTACATCCGAGGTAGCCTGGTCTTTCACTGTCGGTTTCCCCTGCCCTATGCAAAACGATCCAATTGCGATCCCCATGAAGACAGAAAGTACGATAATCTTGTATTTCATGCTGTCCTCCGACGGAAGTGGTTTTATGTCTTAAGATGCGAAAAATCGTCTCTTTGCTCATACAAATGCGCCAAATGTGGAAGAAAAGCTGGTGGAGGAACAGGGCCCCAAGGAAACATGATATTTATCTGCTTAAAATGAGACTAAGGGCTACTATTTTGAGGAGCTTCGATTTCATATGCTCGTATACAGCGCTTATTTCCGTTTGACCCTTTCTACCTGTCTTAACGCTGGGTATTCCACTTCTGAAAGATCATTCATCCCAGGGTAATTATGCTGGGTTGTTGGTGTCTCGGCCTAACGACCCCCTGCGAACCATTAAAAACAAAAGTTTTAAAAAATGTCGGCCATACAAAATTCCGGGATCCCGCCGGGACCTGTAGTACAATGCATTTAAGGCATTCGTAGAAGTTACCATGATTCGTTCCAGGGAATCCCCACGGAACCTTCAATGGAAAGCAAAATGTCGTTAAATTAATGTTGCTATCCTGTGCCGTCTTTACGGAGACACTCCATGAAGAAACCCGTTATTCTGACTGTCGATGATGAGCCTGAAGTTCTCAATTCCATTGAGAGGGATCTGCGGCAGCACTACAGCGGCAATTACCGAATAATGAAAGCTTCCTCGGGGGAGCAGGCTCTGGACACTGTGCACCAGCTCAAGCAGCGCGGAGCGGCTATGGCTCTCTTCGTGGTCGATGAGAGAATGCCCGGCATGACGGGCACCCAGTTCCTGATGGAAGCTCTTGAGATCTATCCTGAAGCCCGCCGCGTATTGCTGACTGCCTACGCGGATACGGATGCGGCCATTACATCCATCAACCGTATCGGGCTCGATTACTATCTTCTTAAACCCTGGGAGCCACCTAGCGAACGGCTCTATCCTATCCTGGATGACCTGCTTTCCGACTGGTTCGCACGGGCCCGTCCCGAGTACGGCGGCATTCGGGTGGCCGGCACGGGACTCTCACCCCAGGGCTATGCTGTTCGCGATTTCCTGGCCGCAAACCAGGTTCCCTATCAGTGGATCGATGTCGACAGCGATAAAGCGACCCGTGAACTCGCTACAAAGGTTTCTGGAGGCGCGCTACGGCTGCCTGTGGTGTTCCTGCCCGACGGCTCCGCGATTATTCAGCCCGATTTCAGGGAACTGGCGACTAGAATTGGAATGCAGACGCGCGCACAGAGTCCGTTTTACGATCTCGTCATCGTTGGCGGCGGACCGGCCGGTTTGGCCGGGGCGGTGTATGCAGCGTCCGAAGGACTTCGCACCGTTCTTGTCGAGAGGAATGCTCCGGGCGGTCAGGCGGGGAGGAGTTCAAGAATCGAGAATTATCTGGGATTCCCCAGCGGTATCAGCGGAGGCGATCTTGCACGAAGAGCGACTGTACAGGCGCGGCGTTTTGGAGCGGAAATTCTTGCTGCTCAGGAGGTCGTGGGCATATCCAGAAGCGATCCTTATCGTACTGTACGGTTGGATGACGGTTCGGAAATCAGCTGCTATGCGGTCCTATACACAGCGGGGATGGAAGTCCGTCACCTGGATGCTCCGGGTGTATCCCAGTTTGTCGGAACCGGGATCTATTACGGCGCCGCGCTGACCGAGGCAGCGTCCTATCGCGGACGCGACGTGTGCATTGTCGGCGGCGCCAATTCCGCCGGCCAGGGTGCCATGTTCTTTTCCCGATACGCGCGCAAGGTTACAATGCTGGTGCGCGGATCAGCCCTCAATGCAATGTCGCAGTATCTGGTGGACCGTATTAAGGAGACGCCCAATATAGAAGTCCTCACAGGCACCGTTGTCGCCGGGGTCGGGGGGGGCGACCGGCTTGAATCCGTTACTCTGGCAGACGCCACCTCCGGTATGACGAGCGAGGTGCCGGCGGATGCTGTTTTTATCTTCATAGGAACGACTCCCAGGACAAAGCTGATAGCCGATCTCGTTGCGTGCGATCCCGGAGGATTCATCCTGACCGGGATCGATCTGATGGCGGATGGAAAGCGGCCGAAGAACTGGACGGCGGACCGTGATCCGTTCCCCTATGAAACGAGCGTTCCCGGAATCTTCGCGGCCGGAGACGTCCGTCATGGTTCAGGAAAACGTGTCGCGGCTGCGGTAGGCGAGGGATCTGCAACTGTCGGTATCGTTCACCGGTACCTGAAGACCGTTTAAATTTCCGCGGATAAGTTGATTTGACTGGAGGCGCGGATAATGGAAAAAAGCGACCTGGTCGAGCGTCTGACACATCTCCCCGACTTGGCCCAGGTGCCAAGAGAGGAACTGAAGTGGCTGAACGATCATGGCCGGCTGGAGGTGTGGGAAGCTGGAGCCATAGTGGCCCCAAAAGGCAAGCGAATCGAGAGCTTGTGGATTGTCCTATCGGGGCAAATCGTCATCCGGGTCGATCGGGGAGCGGGCCCTCGCTATGTCATGGAATGGCGGGAGGGATCCGTTACCGGCATGCTTCCCTACTCGCGTATGAAGGGCCCGCCTGGAGACAACTACATTTTGGANNTGTTTACGGCCCATACCGTACACCTCATGCTGGACAGGGCGCGCAATTTCAATACCAGCGATCTACAGGATGAAAAAATGCTTTCTCTTGGGAGGCTGGCCGCAGGTTTGGCCCATGAACTCAACAATCCGGCATCTGCAACGTTGCGAGGCGCCAAGATGCTCCTGGATGCCCTCGAGGAAGCGGATGCCGCGGCTCGAATGCTTGGGACCACTGTGTCGAATAAAGCGGCGATGGACGCGATAGAGGGGACACGTGACATTTGCCTGTCCGGGTCAACCGGCAGTGTGCTTTCTCCCATCGAACAGGCGGACCGGGAGGATGCGATTGAAGACTGGCTATTAGGGCATAACCTGAATCCCGCCCATGCGGCGCCCCTTGCCGAAACCACCGTCACTTTCGAAGCTCTTGAAGCTCTCTTGAATGGCGCATCGGGCCAGACACTGGATGCCGCTCTGCGCTGGATTGTAGCCGGCTGTACCACTCACTCGCTTGCGGTTGATATTGAGCAGGCTGCAACCCGTATTTACGAGCTGGTGTCTGCGGTCAAGAAATTTACCTACATGGACAAACTGGCGGGACCGGAGTCTGTAGAAGTCGAATCCGGACTGCGCGACACCGTCCGGATGGTCGCTTCGAAAGCAAAGTCCAAAGGGGCTTCGATAACGCTGGACGTTGCTCCGGATCTTCCGCGAGCTTACGCAAACGGAGGAGAGCTCAACCAGGTATTGCTGAATCTGATCGACAACGCCATCGATGCCGTTACGGAATCGGGCCGAATCGAGATCAGCGCTCGTAGCGAACTGGACCGTATAGTGGTCCGGATTATCGACAACGGCCCGGGTATTCCAAAGGACGTTGCGCCAAGGATCTTTGATCCGTTCTTTACAACCAAACCGCCGGGACAGGGAACGGGCCTGGGACTTGATGTGTCGCGGCGGTTGTTGCGCCGCTACCAGGGAGAAATCGCTTTCGATTCCCAGCCGGGCCGCACCGAATTCCGGGTAAGTCTCCCGCTGGATGAGTCTGCCGGGTACAAGCCCGCAAACAATGCAGGTAGATGACCGACAACATCCCTGTTAAGGGTCAAGTAAAAGAGGTCCCAAAATCTAATATTTGATCGGGGTCGATTTGAAGGGGGCAGGTCATCCTGGCCCGAAATCAAGGCTTTACACTACTGGAACTTTCCAAATCCTTTCTTTAAATCATCAGCATTCATAACTGTCAGGAATTCAACGGAAGCGTTGAGCTTTTCAAACAGAGGTTCGGCGATGACTGGTATATCTGATGAATCTTTTAAGTCTATGACAAACATTGCTGTTCGAATGCCTCGCTCGGGAAAGAAATAAGCCGCTTCCGGCTTGAATTCTTCAATCATTCCCAGAATCGTTTTTTGCAGGATTCCATCTCGGAATGCCTTGTTTCCGGCTTCCACGGGAACAGTGATTTTGATCATAGTGCGCATGGTTTTCTCCTTCTGATAGTCAATGTAGAGGGGGAAGATGGGGGGCTACAGGCCAAGATTATTTTCAAATTACGATGCCCCTCTATAGGGGGCTATGAGCTTCACAGCTCTCATGTTGAATTATACGCCTCATCGGTCTGAATGCTATTTGAAATGGAGAATATGTAGGTGCTGGAACGTGTTGTTCTGAACACGTGACGTTCAATCTATCTAATATTCCATCCTGCCCCCAATAATATCACTATTAATCATGTATATGATATTGACTTTCATAACCATAAGCGCACTATTAAATCAACGAGTGTTTTTTCTTCTAACACACAAAGTCAGTTTCCCCCCTCGAGTGAATGACGGAACCAAAAGTAACAAACCGAATATATTTGAGGTATGTCATGGCCAAGATTATTGAATGCAACAAGGTTGATCCTTCTTCTGGCTGCAGCTATATCGTGCGAGGGAAAGACGAGGAAGAGGTTCTCCGCAACGCCGCCGAACACGCCAAGGAGCATGGGATTCATGAAGTTACTCCAGAGATGATGCAGAAGGTACGCTCTGCGATCCGTGACGCGTAATAAGTATCAGCGAGGATAAATCCTGAGGTGTCCTGATCCTATGTGCGGAAGATGGTCATAGGACGGATTCGACCGCCGAAAACGCGTTCAAGGATAAGGTCAATCCCTCTCTGGGATATCTTGGTAGGGGTTTTGGAGACTCCCCGGAGGGTTTCTACATTTACTCGTCCAGATGATTATGTCTTTTGCAGGCCGGATGGGAAATGGTTGCATCCAGATGTACTCCGAAAAGATGTTCTTTATCCAACCCTGGATCGTTTGAATATTCCCAGGATAAAAGGAGCATCGGGATTTCATGCCTTCCGACATTCGGCAGCAAGTTTGATAAATGCCTAGACTGGAAATCTGAAACTGAGTCAGAGGTTTTTAGGGCATTCTGATGTCAATACCACTGCTAACATTTACACGCACACGACTGAAGAAATGGAACGTCAAGCTGCAGTTGTGTTGGAAACAGCAATCTTTGGAAATTTGTGCCCGATTGTGCCCGTTTTGGAAGCCGGGAACAAGAATACAATAAATTAGAAAATGAATATCAATAACCCCTATATCGCTAACTGCAATAAAAAAGCCGCTTTGCAGCGGCTTAGGATGATTGCTCTGGTAGCGACGGTTGGAATTGAACCAACGACCTCGGGGTTATGAATCCCGCGCTCTAACCGACTGAGCTACGTCGCCCCAATTTTCAGGCTTTATTATACAACAAGCGGATCATTTTGCGGGCTTCGGGCGTACATTTCAAGGGTAAATCGCCATTGGACAAGCACTTTGGGGCTAAATGTGCGGCTAGCCGTTCTTCCGCCCCGCGATAAACGCGCCGAATTTCATGTCGACTTCGCGGATATGGTTGAGCAGCCAGTTCCCCAGGAAGGTATCGATGGCGTCGGCCAGATCCTGTGTGGCGCCCTCCTCCTGGTAATCCCGGACGAGGTTGGTCAGGGTTGCTCGCAGGTCGTCGTGCTTCGCTTTATGTTCCGCAAATGCCGGGTAGTTGCTCTCCCGCATGTATTTCTCTTCCGCGGAGAAATGCGTTTCCGTGTAGTCGGCGAGAAAACCGAGGGTTTTGGAAATCTGCGCCATGGTTTGCTGCGCCGAGATCGCCTCCGATGTCCGGTTGAAATGCTCGATCCATTTTTTGTGCTGTTCGTCGATCGTATCGATGCCGATGGAAAGGTCTTCCTGCCACTGGATTGTCTTCATACTGCCTCCTTGAATTCGGGGCTCCTTCGCTGTTGGTGCTGAACCGAAATCCTTTTAAAAAAGCGGTCTTAAGGTTTAAAGGCCTCAACGATGGCGTCCATCTGTTCGCCCTGTTGAATAAGACGCACATTAATAAAACCGGCCGAGGTTAAATCGTTTTCAATCTCTTTGTAAGTATACGTTCCGCCCCCGTCGGTGCCTACCAGCATGTTGATGGCGAATATGGCGCCTCCCCTGGGACGCGCCCTGTCGGGTTCCATTACGTGATCCCGGATCAGGATCCGGCCGCGGGGGGTGAGGGCGCGGAACGCCTTACTGTAAAGATCCAGGTTCTGCTCCGGGCTGTTGGAGTGAATGATGGCGGAGATGAGGACCAGGTCCGCTCCCGCCGGCAGCTCCTGTTCGTAAAAGTCTCCGGCGACCAGGGTCGTGCGGCCCAGCAGCCCTTCCTCCTGCAGCCGTTCGCGGGACATTTCGATGACATCGGGCAGGTCGAAGATGGTTGCCTTCATTTCCGGCACGGCTTTTAAAAATGCGATTGTATAGGATCCCGAGCCTCCGCCCACATCGAGCAGGGCTCTGGATGATTCGGCCCTGGCGACGGCAGCAGTTTTACGGGCCAGGGGGCCGGAGACGACGTGCATGGCGCCGATGAAGGCGCGCATTTCTTCGGGTTTCCGGAAGAATTCGAATTCTTTCTTCGCTCCCTCGACGTTCTTGACAATATCGGTGAGATGAGACCATCGGTGCCAGAGGGAGGCCATGTGGCGGATCATCGGAAGAACGGAATTTGGGGCGTCGTCAGATAAAACCGCAGCGTCCGCGCAGCGATAGGTCCCGTTTTCTTTAGTCAGTAACTCCATAGCTGCAAGGGCGTCCAGGACCATGGTCAGCGCCCGGAGATTGCTTCCGGTCTTTGCGGCGACGTCTTCAGCGGTGAGTGGGCTGTCCTTCAGGATGGAAAACAGGTTCATTTCCGCCGCCGTCAGGAGGATCCTGCATTCCATGAAACTCTGGGCTGATTTGAGGATGTCTTGTGGGTTCATTTTTAACTCCTGACTCCTGACTGGTCAAAGGGTGAACACAAGGGTCACGGCTATCGCTGAATCCTGTCGTTCAGAGGGCGANNCAGAAGGTTCGTCCCTACTGATTTCTATCTCTATATTTTATACAGGAAGCTGACGATGAAGGCCGTGTCGTTCTTCTTGATTTCCGGGTCCGGGGTCACGTTCTTATAAGTGTCGATGAATTCAACCTTGACTTCTACCCTGCTCATGATCGAAGTGACCAGGGCGATATTGAAATGGTACAGGGCGTCGCTGAAATCCGATGTTTTCCAGAGGGCGGTGAATCCCTGGGTCAGGCGGGAGTTTTCCGACAGCTTGAACGAGAAACTTTCTCCCGCGTTGATCGTCCCGCTGGTCTGTACGTCCACATCCGGGTTCTTTTCCCATACCGCGCCGGCGCCGCCGCTCACTGTCAGTTCGGTCCGATCGGTCAGGATCGGTTTGTATCCGAGACCGCCCTGGGGATTCAGCAGGTAGTCGATGCTTTTAAACGGGTCCCTCAGGTATCCCATGGCCCCAT
>DKBB01000010.1 GCA_002451015.1 Acidobacteria bacterium UBA6911 | reverse complement strand
GGTTCAGTTGCGCCGCCATAACTCCCATGGATTGCGCAATTATCATGACCGCCATGATACCTGTGGACACCGCGGAGACGAAGAACAGGACAGGGAGCAACGCCGTTCTCCACAAAGCCACGGGCTGGCTGTAACCCAACAGGAGCCCTGTGTAGATTACCGTGAGAAACGCGAAAATGGCGCCGAGGACACCTATGAAGTGGCGCGCTGATTCATTGGCCTCCAAAGGGCCGGCAAAAGGCCATATCCAGAAGGCGGTGTGTATGGCCGCCAGAACCATAAAAATAACAATAATGATCGTCCCCCGCGCTATCCAGGAGGTTCCGGGTTTCATCCAGACCCTCCAGGCATGGGACGGCTTACCCAGGTCGGCGAGCAGGAAAAGAGTCCCCAAGAGAACACAGGGCACCCCCAGAAACACTCCGATCTTGGATACGAGCATCCACTCCATACCTCCGCCTAAGTCGGCTATGACGCCCGTCATGTATGCCCCGCCGCCGACACCGGCGAGGAAAAGGTATGCGGCGATTAGCCAGCGCCAATCACTTTGAACCTGGCCATCCAATTTTACTGATCCCATATATCTCTCCTATCCGCAACTGTGCCCGTATAACGGGTGCTGTAATATGAACTACCTCGGGGGTAGATAATAAACCTTAGGCTGGGTACCGACTTCGGGCCACAAAACAAAACCTCGTTTCGTTTTGATAAGATAGGATATCTCGCTTTCCGGATCGTCGAGATCGCCGAAGACTCGTGCCTTGGCCGAACACGCCTGGACGCATGCAGGTTCTTTACCCTCGGCGCGCCGCTCGATGCAAAAATCGCACTTTGTAGATACCCCGCTGCCGCTCTTTTCCTCCCAGAACTGCTTTGTATGCTCCTCATACGGGCTGAGGGGAAGCCCGTCCGGGAAATAGCTTTTCCACTCGTCCACCTTGTATCGCTGGCCATAAGGGCATCCCATCACGCAATACGCGCAGCCGATGCACTTGTTCTTGTCCACCCGGACGATTCCGTCATCCGTCTGATAGGTCGCTCCCGTGGGGCAGACTTTCATGCAATCCGGCTCCTCGCATTGGTTGCAGAGCACCGGCAGCGCCTGACGGACGGAATTTGGGAAAGCACCCATTTCGCCTCTCAGAACCCGGGCCCAGAACACTCCGGGCGGCGTCCGATTCGCCAGTTTGCATGCCATCGCACAGGCGTAGCAGCCATAGCATCTATTAAGGTCAATGACCATTCCGTAACGTGCCATATTCAACTCCAATCAAAATTGACCTGTGCCGCGGCCAGGCGCACGGGTCCTCTTTCTCGCCTAGGCCTTGTAAATTTTTACACGGCAACAGATGTCCTGGCCTAATGTCAGGGGGTCCGTGTGCGGCTCGTCCATCATGACAAGGTCATTGAAAAACGCACCCTTTCCCTTGGCTATCGGCATGTATTCACCCCAGTGACCCAGAATGGCGGCAAACGCTAGGTGGCTTGGTTCGATCCCTTCGCTGAGTGTGACCCAGCCCTTGATCTTTTTGCCTTCCGGATTTTCAACGTACACCTTGTCGCCTTCCTTGAGTCCTTTCTCCGCGGCGGTCTTTTGGTGCATCTGTATGCCGAAGACAATGGTATCCTCCTGGGACATTTCATCCAGGTACGGGTTTTGCTGAGTCAGGGAGTTGGTTTGCGTGACCGCGCGCCAGTAAAACGCGTGCATGTCGAACTCGGGATTCTTCTCCGTGTGAGTCGGACAGGGATACCAGTCCGCGAGCGGTTTGAACACGGACCAGTCCAGGCCGATGTACTTCTTCTCCGGGTCCATCTGCTTTAAAAGCCCCGTTATCTGCTCATTGGCATCGATGAAATATTCGAAATATATCGGCACCCTGGCCGGATTGAACCATTTCCAATACACGTCTTCCTTGCGTTTCGGCCACGTGAACACGGCTGTTTTGCGTACATGCTCGAGCCCGTGCTCCGGCCCGAACCGGTCTTTGAGCATCCGGTCCACGATTTCTTCCCATGTATGCTCCTGAGAACCGTCCTCGCACAGCTTGTACTCGTCGCTCATAGCCCCGCCATAACGTACGACGGTCACATCGTTCAGCGCCTTGTAGTATTTGTGAAGGATGCCGAGCCGCTTGCAGAGGTCCATCATAACCACGTTGAAATCCCGCCGCTCATACATCGGTTCGATCACCGGCTGCCTGATGGACCAGCCCCAGTCATCCTCACCCTGCGGGTGGGAAAAAGTGGACGGGAAACTTACCGCAGGCGTGTACCGTTCGAGGAAACAGGTATCCGGCAGAACGATATCCGTCACCGCTTCCTCGAACTCCGTGATGTAGAGTTGGAAAGAAAAGATGAAGTCGAACTTCTTCAGGAAGTTTTCCGTCACGATCTCGGCGTTCCCCATGGTCATAACCGAATTGGATCCGAAATTGATCATGACATCCGGTTCGTAAGGGATCTTGAACTGCTTCAGCATCTCGAACCACTTCGGGCTCATAATGGTGAAAGCGTTGTAGATCGAAGTGGGAAACATATCGTGCAGATCGAGCCGTACTGGCGGCTTCGGTACGCGCAGGGGGTAGGGTACGTGATCGTAAACCCAGGCCTTGCAGACAAGCAGGCCGTCCTCATCCGCGTAGGGAATCTGGTAGGGCTTTCCGGTCGGTTTGTATCCTGCGCCGACCGCTGCGCCCAGGCCCATGGCACCACCCCAGGTATCGGCCGCGCCGACCATGTGGTTGATCAGGTCGATGGACAGGCAGGTCCACCCGGAGTTGGTATGGCCCTGGGACCCGCGGAAAAAGTGCGCTGCGATAGGCCGCTTGGGTATTTTTTTCGGACCTTCATCCGTCTCGATGGTCACCGTGGCGCCGATCTCAACATTGTCGGCGATTTCCTTGCCTATGCGCCTTATGGTGGACGCAGGTATATAGGTGATCTCTTCCACGTATTCCGGGGAATATTTCCTTACATGCTCCTTGAAAAGCTCGAAACCGGGACGGCACTTCGTGCCGTCGACGTCGTATTCACCCAGCAGGGCTACATCGTGGGCCTCATCCTCATACTGAACTCTGGTGACTGAAGGGTCGTTGTGAACCTTGGGGCAGTTATCCACCAGATCCCAAACCATGGGCTTGTTGGTTTCCTTGTGCCGCATGTACCGGCCATCGGAAGGACGAATCAGGTACGGCCCGTTGGTTTTGTATTTCAAGTATTCGTCATCCCAGACACCGAGATCATTCAACAGAACATTCACCAGTCCCAGCGCCATCGCTCCGTCCGTACCGACGCGGATCGGGATCCACTCGTGCGCCTTGGACGCCTGCGCGCTCTGCATTGGATCGAAGGTGATGGTCCTGGACCCGCGGGAACGTGCGTCGGCAGCCTGCTGGGCGTTCTGGATCGCCACGTGGCCTGCGCCATGACCTTTGGAGCAGCCGAAATTCAAGGGCAGATTGCAGTGCGCAAAATCAGGTATGATCGACCACGCGACATGCATGATCCCGTTCATGAAATGCGCCCCGTTGCCGCAGTGAAGACCTCCGCCGGACACCCAGTAATTCGGCGTTCCGAAAGCCTTTAAAAATGCGGTGACTCCGAACCTTATCTCGGACGCCTGCGTGGTTGTGGCCTGGAAGTATGCTCCCCGGGGATCCTTCTCCTGGCAGGCCTTCATTTTCTGGACGATTGTGTTCATCGCCTCTTCCCAGCTGATGCGCACGAATTTCGGGTCGATACCGATACCCTTCTCCGGGTTGGTTCGTTTCAGGGGGTAGTTCACCCGGTACGGATCATAAAGCAGGTGGGGCGACGAGAGACCCTTTACACAGATTTTGCCTCGTCCCGACGGAGATTCCGGGTTCCCTTCAACCTCCGTCACGACACCGTCCTGCCGACGGACCTTGATGCCGCACATGCAGTAGCACTGACCGCAACAGGTGGAGACCCAGACATCCTCCTTGACTTTGGATGTATTGGTAAGAGCCATCTAAAATTCCTTTCCTTGAGTTGCACAACTGATTCGAGTTCCTTCAACAGAATGTTGAAGCAATTCGACGCCCCTGTACGCAACATTTATTACTAGCGGAGCGATTATAAAAGCACCGACTTGAGGCGTCAACAAAGAATAAACGAACGAAAACAACGGCTTGCGGTCCGGAGTCCGCCGGTAATTTTGTCCTTGCCCGGACCCTGCAATTCCGAATAGTCTCTTGCTGGTGTCGAGGTTTCGCCCTTCGGGCGCAGCCTTAATGAACTTATGGAATATGAGGGTCGTCCATTGAACAAACCGACGGAAAAACCGGATTGGTCGGAAACCGAAACGCGGCTTGAGCCGCAGTATGTGTCTTACTTTAAAGAGTCCATGAGCATGCCGGAAGAAGTTGCGCGCGAAATATTTAAAGCTTTCGTGAACGAACAGAAAGAAGCGGCGCACAGAGAAGGCACCGACCGTTTGCCGGAATCTTTCGGCGACATTCTTCTGGAACGGGAGCAGACCGATGAAAAAGTCAGAAACGCGTTTGCCCCCAAAAGAGCCGAAGGAGTCACCGACGAGGATATAATCCTTTGGTGGAATATGCACGACCTGGAACGTCGCTTGATTTGCAAAGTCGACGAAATGAACCGGATACTTCTGTTTGAAAAATTTAAGCAGGGCAGTGATACGACTGAACTGGAAGCGGCGCGTATGGTCGCAAAACGTTTCCCGGTTTACGGCGATCCGGAGCATCGCGTCCTGGAAAAAGAGGACGATCGGCCATTGCCTTTTGAACTGAAATGGCGTGCCAATCGATACATGACCGAAAAAACAAAAGCCGATCCTGTTGGATTCCAAAAGGAAGTAGAAGCCTCCACCTCCCTGAATGCACTCTTGCGCAGGGCGTTGAAGCGGGGAGAGCTCTGAGCTAATATTTCGACTCCGGAGCACCGAACTTACGACGGCTTTTTCCATTGGAAGTTGGAATACATACATCGCCATATCACGCCTACTGACCTAAGTTCCTCATTATGCAGATGTTCTCGAAGACCTTTCGGCCATTCCACCAGGATTTAACTAGATCTGAGTTCACATCTCATCGCGTTCGGCAACGGTAGAGATCCCCCGGCCGATTCGGGCTCATGGAATTAAAAGCTTGGCTCCCGTTCAGGGATTTCGGAAAATGTAATTCAGCTGTCCGTTGGGCAGTGTATTGGCTACCGTTTTCATTTCCATCCCGATTTTTATGTCCTGTTCTTCAATTTCTTTATCAATTCTGCCGAAGACCTTATAGCCGCCGTAATCCAAAACGGCGATACAATAGGGAAGATCGTCTTCAAACCCTATGGGTCCGTATTTCAGCTTGCTGAATGCCATAAGCTTACCGGTCCCGGTGATCTCGAACCATTCCATGTCGCTTGAAAGACACCCATAGCAATCGGCTCTCGGTGGGAAAAATTGGAGACCGCATTTTTTGCATTTTGTCCCCGTGATCTTGCCCTGTTCCAGTTGGCTGACGAAATCATTCGTCTTCGTGATGCTCGTAAAGCTAACCGTTCCAAATTTTTTGAATCGATCGTCAACTTCCCTTTTCCCCATTTTATGACCTCCCGAGAATGGCGACATTAGCGTAAAGGCCTACCCCGCCTATATTATGGACCAGTCCGATCTCCGGATTCTTGACCTGTATGTCGCCCGCTTCGCCTCTGAGTTGCTGGACAATCGTACGAACCTGTGAACCGCCCGTGGCGCCGATAGGATGCCCTTTCGAAAGAAGTCCCCCATCGACGTTGACCGGGATGCTCCCTTCCTTATAGGTCTCCTTGCCCCGGACCAGATCCCTGGCCTCACCAGGCTTTGCAAATCCGAGGGCTTCATAAGCCAGCATTTCGGCAATAGTAAAGCAATCGTGCACTTCAGCCACATCCACATCCTTCGGAGTGATCCCGGCCATTTTATATGCCTGGTTGGCCGCCAGCTCCGCTGCGTTCAATGCTGTAAAAACATCTCTTCCAGCCATGTTGACCGGAGCCGAGGCGGAACCCAGTCCCAGGATCCAGACCGGTTTTTTGCTGAGCTCTTTCGCCTTCTCTTCACTGGCGAGGATAAGACAGGAACTCCCGTCGGCGTTTGCACAACAGTCTCCAACGCGCAAGGGGCTGGAAACGGGCCCGGACATGGGATTCTCAGGATCCGAGAACATATCAAGCGTTACCGCTTTCCGATAAACCGCCTTGTCGTTGATCTGTCCGTAGGTTGAAGCCTTGACACGGACTAAAGCCAAGTCTTCGAGGGTCGCGCCGTATTTTTCCATGTAAGCCCCGGCAAACATGGCATAGTAGGCGGGCATCATGGTGCCGAAAGGGCTTTCCCACTGAACATCCGTACCCCGCCCCATTCTTTCCTGCGATTCCGCCGAAGAAATTTCAGACATCTTCTGAAAGCCGAAAACGGCGACAATGTCGTGAAGACCGGACTTGATCAGCGAATAGGCGAGCTTCAATCCCGTCGTGCTCGATGAGCAAAGGCTTTCAACGTAGAATGTCGGCTGAGGATTCAAACCCAAGTATTCCGCAAATACCCCGGAAGGGGATCGCTGTTTGTCGTATTCAGGCGCCGAACAAACAACCGATGCATCAATATCTTTTACTGCTATTTGGGCATCGGCTATACAGTCTTTAAAACCGTCAAAAGCCAGTTCACGAATAGATCCCGGGTAGCCTCTGACAAAGGCAGTCTGGCCTACACCAATAATTGCCACTTTACCCATAGATTACCTCCTTGTTGAGATATCCTGTTTCAATAATTAATGAGTGATCCGTGCAGGTTAGATATACTGCCCACCGTCAACCTTGATCACTTCACCGGTTATATGCCTGGCTTTTTCCGTGCAAAGGAACGTTACGACCCATGCGACCTCTTCCGGAGCGCCCATCCTGCCCAGAACGATTTCGGCCAGCGCTTTCTGCTTCACGTCTTCCGGCGCCTGTTTCATCATGTCGGTCTCAATCAGCCCGGGAGCCACCGCGTTGCAGTTCACATTGGACCTGGCCAGTTCCCTTGCCACAGTTTTGGTCAACCCGATAATTCCCGCTTTCGCGGCCGAATAATTCGATTGCCCGAATTTGCCGCGCATGCCGTTAATCGATGTGACGTTCACGATTTTCCCTCCCTTTTGTTCTTTGAACAAAGGGGCCACGGCATGAATGTAGTTGAAATAGCCCTTCAGGTTGATATCCAGGGCTTCATCCCATTGCTGCTCGGTCATCTTCCAGATCACGGCATCCCGGTTCACCCCGGCGTTATTGACCAGTATGTCGATCTTCCCGAATTCCTTGACAACCGTATCCACCATATTCTGTGCATCCTGGAAATTCGCCACATCGGCCCGTATCGCAAGCCCACGCTGGCCCATGGCGTTGATCTGTTCACAGATTGCATTGGCTTCGGCATCGTGCTTGCGGAAATTGATGGCTACATTCGCACCGTTCTTTGCGAGATCGAGCGCGCAGGCACTGCCGATTCCGAGGCTGGCCCCGGTTACTATTGCCACTTTCCCTTCTAGTTCCACTTTTCATCCTCCCAAAGAATGGATTATTAGTTAGATTTTTGCGCTATATTCACGAAACATTTTTCGAGACGCCCGGTTCCACCTATCGCGGCTCTCCTGGAAATAGTTCATTTGCTTCGATCCGCATTCGTTTCTGCATTTCCTCTGCAGCGGGTATCGAGGGCCGAAACCATTCCTATCTTCAAGCCTGTATACGTAAAAAAAACGTGGAGCTTATTTTCCCGAGGCGTCCGTCGAAGTACGTCCCGGAAACGCGAGCGCCTCAGCCAAGACATAGGCCGCCTGCGCATAGGACGTGGGGCACAGCGGGAAACATTCCTTGCAGTTCCAGCACTCCTTGGATGCCACCTCCGGGATAAAACTTATCTCCCGTCTCGGCCCCCTGTCGTTGAAACCGACAGCGTTTTTCTTCTTGACTTCCGCACAGTATCGCACACACAGCCCGCAAAGGATACAGAATGCCGACTCCTTTTCGAAACAGTCCTTATCCGCCCCATACTCTTGAGCCATAGACCGCAACTCCTCGGAATCCGGAGCATGCGCCAGCATTTCCTCTAGAATAACTTTGCGGGTTTTATCCACCTTTTCAGATCGGGTTAAAACAACCAGATTCTGCTCAACAGGGTAGACGCAGGCAGCGACAAGACGCGTCCTGCCGGCGGCTTCCACTTGAACCGTACATATCCGGCAGGCTCCATACGGGGACAGCTTCTCATGGTGGCAAAGCGTTGGAATTTTAACACCGATACTCTGAGCCGCCTCGAATATTGTCATTCCTTCACTTGCCTTGACTTCTTTTCCGTCGATCCGTAGAAGGATTTCACTCATTTTTATTTACTCCCTCCAGCCAAATTCCTTGCCTCTTCAGGTATGGGAGCTGGAACAGATTCGCCGGAGAGTTTTCTGACAGCACCAAAGCGAGAGGGACAAACCTCAAAGCAAGTTCCACAGTTCGTGCATTTTTCCTGATCGATGACGTGGATCTGTTTTTTACCGCCTATAATGGCATCGACAGGGCATTTTCTGAGACAGATCATACAGGCCGAGCACTTATCCGGATCGATGTAGAATGATATCAATTCCTTGCAGACAAAGGCCGGACATTTTTTCCCCTTGATGTGCGCCTCATACTCCTCTTTGAAGTATCGTATGGTGCTGAGAACGGGATTGGGAGCGCTTCCGCCAAGAGCGCAAAGCGAGGCGTCGCGCGTAGTTTCGGCCAGCGTCTCCAGGAGGTCGATATCTCCTTCTTTACCTTGCCCCCTGCTGATGTTCGTCAGAATCTTCAGCATCTGACGTATTCCCTCACGGCAGGGTGTGCATTTGCCGCAAGATTCATCCGACAGGAAATCAAGAAAGTACCTGGCGACATCCACCAT
>DKBB01000021.1:8856-12238 GCA_002451015.1 Acidobacteria bacterium UBA6911 | reverse complement strand
TAGCTATGGCTATGAAATCATAAAAAAGGTCCATGCGCTCTCAGATCAACAGATGGATTGGAAGGACGGTATGCTCTATCCCGTCTTGCACAAGATGGAAAACGAAGGGCTGATTGAATCATTCTGGAAGAGTGCAGACACCGGTCGAAAACGAAAATACTATCGCATTAAAGCGCGTGGCAAGGCCATTCTCGAAACCCAGAAACGACACTGGCAACTTGTTAGTAATGTCTTGAACCAACTATGGGAGTCAACACCATGTTTGAGCTAAACAGACAAGTGGATCAATTTCGCAGCGAACTACTGACCAATCAGGCGATGGATGAGACCGATGTCAACGAACTGCTGACGCATATGCGCGAAGAGATGGATCTCTTGCAGGAAAGGGATTTGTCAGAAGAAGAATCCTTCTGGATTGCACGCCATCGACTGGGTGACACAGACGCGATCCACACGGAGTTTTCGAAAGTCAATCATGCACGCGTCTGGCGCAAGAGAGTGATGTGGCTGTTACTGGGTTATTTCATTTTTTCTATGGTCCCCAAACTAGCAGGATTGCTCACCCTGCCGTTCTATTTGCTGGATACAAAGTGGCTTTTTATTACGACGCCCATAATGGGTGATCGTTGGCCCATTGCCCTCCCACTGTATGTACTCATACTTATGGCCATAGGCAGCGTCTTTTATTATATGTGTCATCATAAAAACAATGGATATACCAATCCGCCGTAAATCAGCACGGCGTGCTTCACACGATCCCGCGCAAATACGCGCCAGTTTTTTAATCCGTCTAACCAGTCTGATGCAACGTTTCTTCCCGATTTTGCTTCTATCGGCAACAGGCCGGAGCTTCGGTCGACCAGGGAATTTATCTCATAGATGGAACTCCACTCCTTCGCCATGTTATGGGTGATGCTGCAATCGGATGCTGTCCCCGAAAGGTGAATAAGCCGACCGCAGCAGGCGGCACTCATTTTCGGGCATAATTCCTACATCTAATCGGCAATCGAATTTTCAATTAGCGGATTAAAGTTTTGTACGGAATACCATTATTGAAAGGAAATACAGGCAGGAAGGGAAAACGAAAGAAACCGATCGGTGGATACCAGGGTATCCACCGATCGGGGTTTTAAAGAATTTATTTAGGAGTTACGGCTGCAAAGAGGCTGTTTTGACCCCTCTGAACCAGCATAAGGATGTGATCCCGGCTTTTGGCCTGATCAATCTTTTGACTGAAATCCTTCACGTCTTTCACCGGTTTCCGGTCGACTTCCTGAATGACGTCGCCTCTCCGGATGCCGGCATCGTCAGCCGGACTTCCCGGTTCAACACTGCTGACCACAACGCCCGTATCGTTTTGCACTCCCAGCTCCTGGGCGATTTCAGGGGTGAGTTCCTGCACCGCAATTCCAAGGGTTTTCCTGGACGGCGCTTGAGCTGTTTCCCCTTCCGCCTCCATTTCCCCCAACTTGACCGTACGCTCAACTGTCTTTCCATCTCTTACAAGGGTGATGTCGGCCATCTTCCCAACGGAAGTGGATGCAACGAGCCTCGACAGGTCTTTCGGTCCTGCAACTTCCTTGCCGTCGAAACGGGTGATCACGTCCCCCCGTTCGATTCCGGCTTTTTCCGCGGGGCTTCCATTGAATACATTCGCGACAAGAACGCCCTCCTTGCTTTCGAGGCCGAATGATTTTTCCAGNNATCGCAAATCCGATCCCCTGGCCGCTCGGATAGATGGCGGTGTTGATGCCGACCACTTCACCATTCATATTGATGAGCGGGCCTCCGCTGTTGCCCGGATTGATCGAAGCATCCGTCTGGATGAAATCGTCGTAGGGTCCCGAACCAATCACTCTTCCCTTTCCGCTGACGATTCCCTGCGTCACCGTCTGCTCCAGGCCGAAAGGGCTTCCGACGGCAACGACCCAGCTGCCGACCTTCAAATCTTCCGAATTGCCCAGGTTCAAGGCATGCAGGTCGCGGGCCCCGTCAATTTTCAGAAGGGCCAGGTCCGTCTTCGGATCGCGGCCGACAACGCTGGCATCGTACTCTTCCCCGTTTGCCAGTTTCACGTTGATCCGCTCCGCACCTTCCACCACATGGTTATTAGTGATGATGTGCCCGTTGGCATCGATGATAAAACCGGAACCCGTACCTTCCTGTTTCTGGTCCGACGGAGGATTGCCCTCAAAGAAACGCCCGAAAGGGCTGTCGTCTCCAAAAGGACTCCCCGGGAAATTGGGGAAGTTAAAACCGGCATTCTGCACCTTTTTGACCACCTGGACGTTCACGACTCCGGGTTTCACCCTTTCCGCAAGGTCGCTGAAATTTGCCGGGACCATCGGAACCCCGTGATCAGGCGCCGTCGAAACACCGTGATCAACCGCCGTTGAAACCGCCGGCTGGTGCGATGCTTGCACTGCCGTCGACATTCCGTATCCTATCCCGAGCACGGCGATTGCCAGCACAATTGTGATAATGCTTTTTTTGAAATGTTTTCTTTTTTCCATTTTATTCCTCCTTGTGTCCGGAAACCGCATTCCCGGTCTCTGCCACTGGAATAAAGTTAAGATCCGCAGTTAACGGAAAGATGACCGGAAGATTACAAATTGGTAATGTTGCGGACAGAATCCCGTATCCCTCAGGATTTAGGGGACGGGGCTTTCGGAAGGACGACGGTGAAGGTGCTTCCCTGGTCGGGCGCACTGGTTGCGGTAATATTCCCGCCATGAGCGCGGGCGATCGCCGCGGCCAGGCTGAGCCCCAGGCCGATGCCCGCCTGGGACCGGCTCCGGTCGCATCGGTAAAATCTTTCAAAAATGCGGGGCAGTTCTTCAGAGGAGATGCCGATCCCGGTGTCCTGAACCGAAACAACAACCCGGCTCTCACTCTCCGTGGCAGCGATGGTTACCGTCCCTCCTGCCGGCGTATATTTGACGGCATTGTCGAGAAGATTGGAGATCAATCGCTGAAGCATCGAGGTGTCGCCGGTCAAGCGGATTTCGCCCGGTGCATCACAGCGGAGAGCGACTTTCCCGTCCTCTGCTATGGGGCCGAAAAGATCGCACGCCTGACGAACCAGGCCGGAAAGGTCGACATCTTCACTGGTAAATTTATAGGCGCCCGATTCTGTTTTTGAAATCATCAGCATTGTGTTGATCATATCGAGAAGGCGATCGCATTCCTCGATGGTGCTGGCCGCCATGCTTTCATATTCGCCCATGGTCCTGCCGCTGGTGAGGGTCACCTCCGCCCCCCCCCGGATCCGGGCAATCGGGCTTCTCAGGTCATGGGCGATATTATCGTTCATTTCCTTGATCTCCGCGAGCAGCACCTGTATGCGATCGAGCATCCGGTTGAAGGTAATGGCAAGCTGGTC
>DKBB01000021.1:0-8837 GCA_002451015.1 Acidobacteria bacterium UBA6911 | reverse complement strand
ATCAGAAACGCCATCGTTGCGATGAAGACTGTTTGAAATGCCTCGAGAAAACGGGAGTAACTCTCCATGGTCCGGCCCACCTGCATGACGATGCCGGGGCCGAGCAGGGCATAGAGAATTCGGACTTCCTCCCTGCTATCAGCGATTTTAATTGTTACAAACACGGGATTGTTGTCACGAAACAGGGCCTTTACGGCCGATTCATCGACCTCTATGTCTTTCCAGTAGGACTTCCAGTAGGACATGTCGGATGAAGAAAAAACCTGGCCGTTCACGGAAAGGAAACGGAAGAAGACCTTTTTGACTCCCGCGGCTTCCGCCTCGATGATCGCGGAATCTACGACCGCGCCGGCCCCCCCGGAATCAAGCAGTACGGAGAACCTGTCGACCTGATCCAGAAGCTCCCGGTCGGTTCCTTCAAGAATGAGTGAAGTGATAAGGGTATAAAACAGGAGAAAGGCGATACAGGATGTGACGGTGAAGATTACGGCATACCAGAGCGTCAACCGGAACGCCAGCGTTTTCGGAATTCTAGGCCGTCTCCCTGAGAACATATCCCACTCCGCGGACAGTCTGTATCAATTTTTTGTCGCTATGCCTGTCGATTTTGTCTCTCAGCCTGCAGATCCTGGCCTCCACAACATTGGTCTGGGGATCGAAATTATAATCCCATACGTGTTCCATAATCATCGTTTTCGAAACAATCCGGCCTGCGTTGCGCATGAGATACTCCAGGAGCGAGAACTCAAGCGGCTGGAGCTCGATTACATTTCCGTCTCTCGTTACTTCCCGCGAAATGAGATTCATGGACAAATCGGACACGTGAAGGACGGTCGGTTCGGTAATGCCGCCCGCTCTCCGGATGAGCGCCTGCACCCGGGCAAGAAGCTCGGAAAAGGCGAACGGCTTGACAAGGTAGTCGTCGCTGCCTGCCTGGAGTCCCTTGACCCGGTCGTCGATGGATCCCTTGGCGCTCAGGATGATAACCGGTATGCGTACCTTCTCTTTGCGCATTCTTTCAATGATCGACAGGCCGTCCAGCTTCGGCAGCATCAGGTCGATTATGGCTGCATCGTACGGTTCGCTTAAAGCCATATAAAGGCCTCTTTCCCCGTCGGCAGCCTGGTCTACGGCATACCCTGCGGCTTTAAGGCCTTTATGGATGAAAGATGCTATTTTTACATCGTCCTCAATCAACAGAATCCGCATTATAAGCATCCCGTCGGAATAGATATATACTACTATCCGATCGTCAGATTGTCAGTAACGCTGAAAGCGCCCGGGACGGAGCGTGCGGCCGTCTCAGCCAAGGCTTTATCCAACGGGCTGCCGACCACTCCCTCAAGCGTGACATTCCCGTTTTTAACGATGATCCTTACGGGCAACAGCGCCTGAATGGCATACCTTTCGAACCCTTCTCTTGAATAGATGGCCCTGTAGGTTTGCAGACGGATGGTGTCGTCAAAAGATGAGAGGGGCAGAACTTCAATATTGTTGACTACTTCCGTTATGCCCGGGACTTTGCGCACAGCCGCCTCTGCGTCCGGTTTCAGGGTCATCCGCGTAACACTGCCCGTCAGGACGACGGTATCCGAACCCTCAAGAGTGAAACCAACGTTGTCGAACACGCTCAGATAATTAAGCGTAATAAGCTTGAACCGGACCTGTTCGGTCAGACTTAAAGGCTGCTTGCCTGACCCCGCCGGATTCGTCCCCGAAGTTGAAGCCACACTGGTTCCGGTTAACCCAAGCAACAGTATGGACATCGCTATTGCCGAAATAAATCTTCTACTACCTGCAAACATATTCACCTCCATACGCACAAGATCTATATAAGATCTTGGTTTTAAAACCACAACTAATTAGAAAGAGGTGCGGTCAAAAGGTATCAAAACTAATTTCATCCAGTAAAAATGGCGCTTTCATCACGGTCCTGCCAGGACTGGAGCGTTTTGCCCGACGGTGTGTAAGTTTGTCGAATCTGCGGGGAACTCAAACAGGTTGGTGCCGGTGTTTGATGGACCGACCGAATCACTCGTACCCGTAATTACAAACACGAGCCCTTAAGCCGCATTTTTCGCGATCCTTCTGTTACAGGCAACCGGCTATTATTTCACATCCAATACCCTCTGGCAGCGTGGGCATTGAACCTGGGAGGCATTGAAATCAGGGGGGACCTTGAGTTTTAAACCGCATGGGCATGTCAGAAAAGCAAACCCGTTCACAGCCCGTATAATGTCTCCCGCCTGGCGGAGCTGTTGTTTGGGAGTAGGCGCTTTTAAGGATGCACTGTCGGCAGAACGCAGGGCAATCGAGTCTTTTTCGTTCCGGCCTGAGCCCGGGATTACGGTGGCAGAGCCCGTTGTTTGAGTGAAGGCCTTGGAATAATCAACGTATGAGGCACCGGACATCCTTCTCAGGATTTTAATCCGCTCCGAAATGGGCGGGTGGGTGCTTGTCAGGTCCGCCAGCCTGGTTTGTCCTTTTCGCTTAAAGGGATTGGCAATATACATGGGGGCGGTGGCCTTGTTGGCTACGCTCAACTGGGGCGACGGATCATTGGAGATCTTTTCCAGGGCGCCGGCTAAACCCTCGGGATAGCGGGTCAGGCGCACGCTGCCTGCATCGGCCAGGTATTCGCGCTTGCGCGACAGGGCGAAATAAAGCAGTTGGGTCATTATGGGGGCCAGGATGGCCGCGATGATGGCAATGACCATCATAATGGCCTGGCCCTGGCCTCCACCGTCACGGTCACTGCTAAAACGCCGGCGTGAGCCGCCCATGGAACTGTAGAACATACCGCGCAGGAAGATCTGGCTGAGCAGGACGATGGTGCCGAGCATAATGCCCGCTACCGTGACATAAAGAATGTCACGATGGACAATATGGCTTATCTCGTGGGCAATCACGCCCTGCAGCTCATCGCGATTAAGCCGGGCCAGCAGGCCGGCCGTAACGGCTACCGAGGCGTTTTCCGGCTTTCTCCCGGTGGCAAAGGCATTGGGAGCCGGGTCGTTGATGATGTAGACCTTGGGCATTTTGGGAAGGCCCGCGGCAATGGTCATTTCTTCGACCACATTGAAGAGTACCGGGTGGACATCCTTGGTCACGGGTTTGGCCTTGCTGGCACTCAAAAGAATCTGATCGCCGGACGACAGGCTCGCCAGGGCCATGCCCCCCCAGATCAAAGCGGCAATCCCCAGCCCGATCGGTGCGGTCTGCGGGCTGAGAGCGTAGCCGATGACATAGCCCAGGCCCAGCATGACGCCGGCCATGACAATCATCAGGACAATACTGTTGCGTTTGTTGGCTCGGATTAATTCCCACATATTAATCGATTGCTGATGATCAGAAACTGACTTTCGGGACTTCCCGTTCCGCGGCATCTTCGATTTCGAAGAAGTCACGCCTGGTAAAATTAAACATGCCGGCCAGTATGTTGGACGGGAACATCTGAATCTTGTTGTTGTAGGTCAGCACCTGGTCGTTGTAGTTTTGGCGGCTGAAGGAGATCTTATTTTCCGTGCTGGAGAGTTCCTCCTGCAGTGCCAGGAAGTTTTGATTGGCCTTGAGGTCCGGATAGTTTTCCACGGTTAAAAGAAACTGGCTCAGGGCCTGACCCAAAACACCTTCCGCGGCAGCGGCATCCTTGACATTTTTGGCGCCCAGAGCGCCGGCCCGTGCCGCCGTGATGGCCTTAAAGGTTTCCTGCTCGTGCTTCATGTAACCCTTGGCCGTTTCGACGAGATTGGGGATCAGGTCATGCCGCCGCTTGAGTTGCACGTCGATCTGTGCCCAGCCGTTATCGACCTGATTGCGGGTCCGGACCAATCCATTATAAATTCCGACCAGGATCAACACGAGAATAACGCAGATGCCAATAAAGATTCCAAATCCCAAGACTCCCATACGCGCTCTCCTTTACGATTGCCCGAACATATTTTTTAAAAGTTTCCTTATTTTGTGATTTTCGTCCAATTTGGCCCGGGCCAGAATATCATCGAGTTCGTTGCGATCGAACCAGAGTCCGTCATTGCGGCGGCATCGATCGATCAGGAGATCCGGACCTTCACTGGAGGCCAGGACCTTGTGCATCTTTTTATCGCAGATGGGACACCGTCGCGGCTTTTCCGTATAGTCCTCACAGCGGCGCAAGGATTCGAACAGGACTCCAGCCTGATCGGGATCGCCGGTCAAAAATTCCAACTCACCGGAGTCGAGCCAGATTCCACCGCAATCCACACAGTGGTCGATCTCAACGCCTTCTAACTCCATGGTGATCATTGCTGCTTTACAGACGGGACAATTCATAGCTTAGAATTTAAGTAATAAATTTCTGAATAACGTACTGCCTGATAAACTGAAAGTATCTTATCAAAGTATAATGCAGATGTCGAAAATTCCGTGGGCCGTAAATGATCCGACCGCGGTGAAATATTAAAAAGTAAAAACGGAGAAAGCATCGGATGGAAGTCCTCCTCGTCAAGTACGGTTACGCTCTACTGTTTCTGGGTGTAGCGCTGGAGGGAGAAGCCATTCTTCTGGCCGGTGCCTATCTCGCCCAGCGGGGAAAATTCGACCTCTCCATCGTCATCATCCTGGCTGTAGCAGCCAACGTCCTGGCCGACCAAATCTACTATACGATTGCGCGCACACGCGGCGCTGCCTGGCTGGAAGCCCGATTCGGCCGGCACAGGCAGTATGCCCAGGTTACCGGCTGGATGACCCGTCATGCGAACCTGCTTCTGCTGGGAAACCGATACATTTTCGGTTTCCGAATCATCATTACGGCTGCCAGCGGCGCTTTGGGAATGCCGCCTTTGCGTTTTACGATCCTCAACCTGATCGCGAGCATAATCTGGGCCGTACCGGTGGCGCTTCTCGGATTTTACCTCGGCGCCAAAGCTGAGGCGATCTACCTCGACGCAAAGCGATATGAGCCATGGGTGTTGCTGTGCCTGCTAGTGATTGCCGCGTCCATCCTGCTTATCCGGCACCTGAGGCGGGCGGAGTGGGTGCGGGATCTGAAGCTTGCCGATTTCCATGGTCTTGTTCCAACCCTGATCGGCATTATGGGCGGGATCAATCTCATTTCAGCCATCTGGCCCCGTTCGTCGGCGCATATGATCGCCGTCCAGCGCTGGCTCCCGCTGGAAGTATCCCAGCACAGCCGCCCTTTGATGTTATTGGCGGGTGTGGCCTTGCTGCAGGTCACCCGCAATCTTGCGCGGCGCAAAGAATCGGCCTGGTACATCGCCATAATCGCATTATCCTGCTCCCTGCTGCTGCACATTACCCGCGCCCTGGATCTCCACCATTCGCTGGCAGCCGGCCTGTTGCTGCTATATTTAATCTATTTTCGCCGCCGCTTCTACGCCCGCAGCGATCCTTTCTCGATTCGGAAAGCCCTGCTTCTCACCCCGGCCCTTGCTGCAGTCATCTTTGCGTATGGATTCGTCGGACTGGAACATATGCACGAACAATACACCTGGCATACAGGCGCCGATCCTTTCAACCAGGCATTTCGCTGCGGGATATTCATTCTGGAACCTAATCTGCAGCCGAACACTCCTCATGCCGCACGTTTCCTCGGCTCTCTCCAGATTGCGGGATGGCTGGCCCGCTTTTATATCCTTGTCCTGTTGCTGAGACCCGTAATCCTGCGCAGGCGCTTTGAAGCACCGGCTGAAGTCATTGAGAACATTTTCCGGACTCACAGCCGGCACTCCCTGTCCGCTTTCGCAGTCCAGGACGACAAGCACCACCTCCTGGTTGCGGAAGGCCGGGCATTGATCGCGTATGCAACGCGAGGATCCGTCGCTCTTTCCTGCGGAGATCCCCTGGCAGGGGAAGAGGATTTCAAAAGCAGCGTTCGCGAATATCTGGACCATTGCCGCAAGAATGGATGGACGCCCTGCATCTATGAGGCGGCCGAAGAACGCCTCCCGGTCTACCGCGAGTTCGGACTGCAGTCGCTGAAATTGGCCGAGGAAGCGATGATTGACCTGAAAGAATTCAGCCTGGCGGGTGGCAAGCGGGCCGGATTGCGTGCCATGGCAAACAAGGCGGTCAAAACCGGAATGACCGTGCAGCGTTATGACCCGATTTCAAGACGGGATCCTGCCATTGACGAACAGCTCGAATCCATTTCGGCCGAGTGGCTTGCCGAGAAGCGCCTGCCCGAGATGGGATTCACGCTCGGCCGCTTCTCCCCGGAAGCGCTGGAAGGAATTCCCGTATTCGTCGTTACAATGGAAAGCACCGTGAAGGCGTTCTGCACCTGGCTTCCCTATCGCAACGGGCAAGCGGTTGTGCTGGATTTGATGCGCAAACGAAAAGACGCGGCTTCAGGCACGATGGATCTATTGCTGGCACATTCACTGCTCCAGCTTAAGGACGCCGGCATTGCGGAAGCGAGCCTTTCGAACGCGCCGCTCGCCAATACCGGCGAACCGCACAGTACGCTGGATCGAGGCGTCGCACTGCTTTTTGAGAAAATGAATTTCTTTTACGGGTACAAGAATCTATTTCAATTCAAAAAGAAATTTTTCCCGCGCTGGGAAGGGCGCTACCTGGTCTATCCCGCCGGAACGGATCTGCCCCGAGTTGCCTACGCGTTGACGGGAGTGCACAGTTCCGGCGGGTTGCTTCAGCTTTTGCTGCAGCGGTAGGGGAAAAAGCCCGCGGCTCAATCGCTACGGTTCGCACAGCGGCGGTCTCGCCAATCTTTCCGGCAGAGATCCGGTTGGGGGACATGCTATTTATGCGTCGGAATTTTAACCAGGTCCGTTTCGCGTGTCCTTTCGGGCGGCCGTGTTCATTTCCTCCAGAAGCTCCAGTTGCACCTCCTGGATATCCATCAGCTTCTGCCATTGATTCATGAGAAGATGATCGACCTTTTCGTGAAGATGGCGGATCTCAAGCTCCGCTTTCAGGTTGATGCGGTAGTCGTGCTCCGACCGCAAACGGTCTTTGGATTCCTGGCGGTTCTGGCTCATCATGATTACAGGAGCCTGGATTGCAGCCAGGCAGGACAGCATCAGATTGAGAAGAATAAAGGGGTAGGGATCGATGGGTTTCGCAAGGAACAAGTGAATGGAGTTGAAAAGGATCCATCCCAGGAACAGCCCGGCAAAAGAAAGTATGAATCCCCAGCTGCCGCCAAATACCGCGATGCGGTCTGCAACACGCTCTCCGAGCCCAAGTTTCTCGCCGAAGGTAACGTTAATGTTATCCGACAGGAGCTCGTGTTCCTTCAGGCTCTGCATGACATCCCGTTCCAGTTCCGTGAGTTCGCCCTTTTCAAATTCGAGAAGTTCATGCACGTACTTCGATCGGAAGGTGTTTAGATCGGCGTGACAGATATACCCTTCCGGCGACCAGTCCGGGACGGATTTGCGAATGGTCTGAGCGACCGCATCGCGCACAAAGTCTGCCCGAACCACCTCGGCCCTGCTTTTTTGCTTTCCACAAATCCGGCAGACGACATTCTCTTGCTTTGTTTTTTTCAAACGGGCACCTCCAGGATTATTGGCGGAAAGCACCCCGGTTTCCTACACATGATCCGGGTAACTTTATGGTATTTGCAGCATATACCGCTAATCTTAAAATGCCGCCTGATAATTTGGCAAGCTTTCTGAAAAGATAGCTTGCAGAGTTCGAGGTAACCAGAAAAAGCTCATTGGAATAAATAGCAACTTGAATTTCTCTGTCATTACCAGATAGGGTTTAGCCCGCATTTCTCACAGGGTTNNTCGCTTACACGAGGCGGCGCAGGTGGGCGTGGATACAAGGCGCACGACGGAGGGCCCCGCAGTCATACTTGACAGTATGTCGAAGAGCCCGATGTGAGCGCGCCCAATTTATGCAAGGCATAAATCGGGTACACAGTAGACATGCCCAGATCCGTCGCTGCAGTAGAAACCTTGTGAGAAATGCGGGCTAGCAGCCCGTGGCGAAAAGTTCTAATGGTAGGATACGTTATTCGTAACTTTGCGAAACAAACTGCCCGTTTTCATTATCGGGAGTTTATTACTTTTCAAAAAATTATAGACCTTCAAAAGGTATGCCCTGGTCGTTTTCTAACAACTCCTTCTAAGATATATTCCTTAAAAGGGTTCCGGGTGTCCCTGGCCTGCTGCCCGGTTTCCTCTCACCTAGTCACCCTGGACAACATTCGTATCGGAGGCCGCTTTTAGAAGAAGTCGTTCGTTCGGTGCTCCGATTTGACCGCCGGTCCTGTAGGTCCCACAAAACGGACAGACCATGAATTCAGGCGAAAGAGTGCGGGAGCAACGATGACATTGGTAAACCAGCTCATCGTTAAACGGAATAAGACGGAATATCTCATCAATGCTGGTCAGTCCCATTGTGACTTTTTCCCATGCCGCTTCCTGCAATGTCCTGAAACCGTTTCTTCTAGCATTTTCGCGAATCATATCGTAATACGTGCCGTTGCGGATCAAGTACTGAATATCCTCGTCGATGATCAGCATTTCAGCCGTACTTAGTCGCCCGCGGTAGCCGGTGTTCTCGCAGTCTATACATCCGACTGGTTCGTAAACGGGTTGACTCAGATCGAAAATCCCCGCAGCCCTCAGCCGGTTGGCATATTGAGGTGGAATTGAGCTTTCCCGTCGGCAAGTGCATAATTTACGCACCAGTCTCTGGGCAATCACTCCTGTTAACGATGATGCTATCAAGAATGGCTGAATTTGCAGATCCATCAGCCGGGTAATCGCAGAAATACTGTCATTGGTGTGGACTGTAGAAAGAAGGAGGTGTCCTGTTTGCGATGCCGTCAGCGCGATTTCAGCCGTTTCTGTATCCCGAATCTC
>DKBB01000167.1 GCA_002451015.1 Acidobacteria bacterium UBA6911 | reverse complement strand
TGCCGGGCTGTCGGGGTCCACCAGGTCGAAATCGGATGGTTCTGTTCCTGCGATGTCAGCAAAGCCAAGATCGACATAATTCGGGTCTGCAGGTCCCATGTAGCTGGCAACGATGTTGTTGCTGGTTACAAAAGCCGGATCGATCAGCTCGCCCCAGGGGACCACTCCGTCGAGAACATACAGGTTGTTGGTCAGGTGCACGGTACCGGGGACTAGCGCGCCGCCTTCCATTCCCGACGATTCTGAGGTGAAGATAATCCAGAGAATTCCTTCGTTGAGGGAATCCCGGTGCTGGATGAGGGTGTTGTTGTAAAAGTGAATATTTTCAAGGTCGGTGTTGTTCACCTGGAGCAGTCCCATCCAGGCGCTGTCGACGATCACGTTGTTGTGCAGGGACGAATTCCTGAACAGGCCTTTGCCCTGATCGCCAAAGTACGAGGCGACCTCAAAGAAACCGCAGCTGTTATAGGAAAAGTTGTGGTGCACGTGAACATTTTCGATGGTGCCTCCCGATGCTGCGGAAACCTCGGTGGCGCCGCCGTCGCACTCGCCGTTTGCACCCACCCAATCGGCCGGTCCCGTGCAGTTGATAAACGTGTTGTAGGAGACCTCGCAGTTGGAGGCGTTAATGAAAATACCTTCGGCGCCGCCCACAAGGTTCGGGTCCACGCCGGGGTCGTCGTCTATGCCCATAATGAGGTCGTGTACGTAGTTGCCGCGGACAACGGAACCTTCCCCGCCCAGCATGATGCCGATGTCGCAGGCGTCGACTTCATTATTGATAAACAGGGTAGCGGTGCCCAAAAAAGCCCCGATACCTCCGACGATGCCCCTGGTGATCCCGTCTCCGTCGAAATCGAAATCGTGTTCCATGGTGTTGTCGCCCCTTGCGCCCGAGAAATGCAGGCCGTCGATGGTCAAGGGAGAAAATGCCAGAACCACCGGCCCCCTCCCCGGTTCGCTCGATACCTTGAAATGGGGCAGTGGGTCGCTTTCGGGTCCGTAGTGCGTGTATACCTTTACGTTGTAGCCGAAACCGAGGTTGTTCCACGGAGTAGGGACGGCCAGTTTCTCGTTAAAGACACTGCCGCGCTTGAAGCGCACAACCGTGCAGCCGGCATCAATGGCCGATTGGGACTTTACCGGGAATGCCTCCGACAGACCGTCGTTTGCGTCGTTTCCGTTCCGGCTGTCCACGTAACAGGTTTTTTCACCTTCGTCGTAGGTATCTTCCGGCACACAGGTGGAGTAATTATCGGTATAGGTAAACGGTTCCGGCTCCGTTTCCGCACCGGAATCGGTATTGTAATTCTGTGCGAACGTATCGTTGCCGTTTTGACCGCCGTTGGAAGAGCAGCCTGCAGCAGCAATCGCCAGAATCCCTGCAATTACAAATAATCTTATTTTGTCCATTGCCTGAAACTAATCCTCCCCCAATACAATTGTGTTCGTCAACAGCGGAATGAACCTACTCCGATTCGGCAGACATCTCCCTAAAGAGGATTGCCCCTCCGATTTAAGTGTCCACAAAATGGGAAAAGGTTCAGTGTATTTCGTCATGGAACCGGGCGGAATTTATGTGATAACGTGAATCCGATTTGAGACAGTATCTTAATTTTCTGCCGGGAGAACGCTATGCTAAACGGGATTGCTTTCCTGATTATGGGCGCCGCCATGGCCGCGACGCCGTGTGAAAATCTGACAAATCTCCAGCTTGCCGACACCACAATTACCGGCGCCGCTGTTGTAGCAGAAGGCCCGCCTCCAAAAGTTGGAATGTTCGGAAGCGGCGCGCCCCGGGCGAACATTCCGGCCTATTGCCGGGTCCAACTGGATCTTCGGCCCAGTTCCGATTCCCTGATTAAAATGGAACTCTGGCTGCCCACCCAAAACTGGAACGGTAAGTTCATGGGCACCGGGAACGGCTTCTTCGCAGGCTCTGTTCAGGGTATGGCGTTTGACATGCCGGAAGCCCTGAGGCTCGGATACGCCACCGCGGGTACCGACACGGGCCACCAGGATCAGGGGGGCGATTGGGCCATCGGACATTCCGAAAAAATGATCGACTTCGCCTACCGCTCGACGCATGAAATGACCGTCAAATCCAAAGAGATTGTAAAGGCTTTTTACGGACGCGATGCGGATTACGCCTATTTCAAGGGATGCTCGACGGGAGGCCGGCAAGCCCTGATGGAAGCGCAGCGATACCCGGACGATTACGACGGCATTATCGCCGGCTCCTGCGCCAACCGGCACATCCACATGTGGACCGCGGGCGTCGCGCGAAGTGTCGATCTTTACCGTCATCCGGAACGGAATCTCACGGAGGAAAAGGCCTCGCTTGTAAACCGGACGGTCATGGACACCTGCGACACGCTCAAGGAAGGATTCTTGAACAATCCGCGCCAATGCAAGGTGGACTTCTCGAAAATTCTTTGCCCTGCAGGCAAGGATGACGGCACCTGCCTCACCGCGCCTCAGTTAAAAACCGTTGAAACGTTTTACGGTGGCGTGAGGAACTCGAAAGGCGAACTGATTTTTTCGGGTCAGGCTCTCGGCAACCCGATACAGGCCCAACGCGACACAAACCAGGCGCCCGGCGCCGTTTTCGACATAGTCCGAATCGCCTTCAACGACCCGGATCTCGACTGGAGGGAATTCGACCTCGACAGGGACATGCCGCTGATTGACAAGGCCGTGGGTTATGTCGATGCCGTGGATCCCGATCTCGGCAAATTCAAGGCCGGGGGAGGGAAACTGCTGTTGACCCACGGATGGTCCGACACCGGGATCACGCCCGAAACGACGATCTGGTACTACGAAAACGTCCTCGACACCATGGGCAAGAACCAGGGCGACTGGATACGTCTTTTCCTTGCGCCCGGGATGGGGCATTGCGGCGGCGGTTCCGGCGTCAATACATTCGATTCCATCGGAACGCTGGAGAAATGGGTGGAAGCGGGCGTGGCTCCCGACCAGATAATGGGAACCGGGGCAAACGGCCTTACGCGCCCTCTGTGTCCCTATCCCCAATACGCGGATTACACAGGGACCGGCGACCTGAAGAATGCGGGAAACTGGGCCTGTAAAGATCCGGATTAAAATAAAACATCGTTGCGGGTTGCACGTTTAAGGTTGGACGTTAAAAGCAAAAGTATCGTTGGAGCGTTGGAAAAAGGATTATTCTGTTTTATCGTTTTGCTTTGATCCCGGAAGCTTCAAAATATCAAAATATATGGACACCCATTGTCTGCAGCGTCCCTGCAGCTAGCGTTAAACGTGCCTCTGTTTTACGGCGTTCCGTTTTCCTGTTTCCGGCGATCCAGGGAGATAACCAGCGCGCAGGACGACAATACCAGGGCCGTTCCCGCTATCTCGATCGAAGTGAACGATTCATGAAAAACGGCCACGGCCAGGGCGAAGTTGAATACCGGNNTTCTTGACGAGCACGATGGCGATGCCTGAGCACACCGCCCCGCCGATGGCGAGCAGTTCATACCATCCCGAAGGGCTTGGCGACAATGCCTCAACGGGATTGCCTGTTGCAAGGAAGTAAATGCCCAGGAATGCGGTGACGATAAAACACCACTTCATCGGGCGGATCCGTTCCTTCAGGAACAGACCGCTGAAAATACTGGCAAACACGGGGTAGGAATAACTGAAAACCGTCCCTTTTCCCACCCCCAGCTTCACGATGGACAAAAAGAAAATGAACACACCTATTCCACCGATCAACCCCCTCCAGAAAAGCAGACCCTTTCGGACGAAGTTCAGCCGGATCTTTCCCCAAAACGCCGCAATGCCCAGAAGACCCAATCCCACCGCGAACCTGAAAAGTACCGTTTTGAAAGAACTTACGTCCGAAGCAACTTTTAGCAGCACGGACATGATGCAAAAAGCCACCGTCGCTGCGAGCATTAAAACTACGCCTTTCACAGCGCATTCCTCCCTTGCAAACGAGTTTTCAGGAGATTAACACACGGCACGGCATCAGAACAAAAACTTGGACACTCATTGTATGGAATCCATGTGGGAACATCGGGGCGGAATTTTCACATTTTTTACTTAGAAGCAGAAAACAGGCTTTTTTCTGCTTGCAAGGCGTATTTTGAGGGACATCATCGAGGTTATCATCTTGTATATCAATATTTTGTCGTGATGGAGCCACCATCCTAATCAAAAGGGGCGCGATTGCGCCCCTTTTTTGAGTGCGGCAGCAGGCTGCCGTTTTCATCTGAAATTCGATGGCATCCCTCCAAACCTCCGACTCCTTCACGTTCAGTTTTGCAACCGGTGATTCCCTGCTTGCATAGCCTGTCGGAGAAGTCCTTGGTCTGCAGACTACCGGCCGACATGGGATAAAGC
>DKBB01000399.1 GCA_002451015.1 Acidobacteria bacterium UBA6911 | reverse complement strand
AAGGCCGCCATATCGGCGGCCTTCCATAAGGTTAAAAAGTTTGAATTATATCTTTTTACGCCTGGTGAGCAATCATCGTTTCCGCCCGATACTTTATCCAAAAGAGGAATGAAGGAAGAGTGGCAGGCCATAAGTGTTTTGGTCTTTACACAACAAAACCGCAACAGTACTAATGTCCCGCCCCCATGAATGGCAAACTATATTCAAGAAATTATCCTGAACTTCTTAATTTATCAACCGCCCCCTCTTGACAGTTCAAACAGCCGGCATATATGGTGAGACTTGGATAAACCGGTTCAATCCGGATACCTAATAAGGGCAGATCAACCGTTCCCAGAATCGTGTGTCTTTTATAGTCATTGCTTAGGAAGCTGCATGGTCCCGTTTCAAAAGAAGCTTGACGTCGCAGGCTTGATTTCTACAAAATCTCCGGATGCTCGACCCGGTTACGGTTTTTTCCTCATGGCCCGAATTCCTCGGCATCTGTCTCGTACTGGCTATCGCTGAAATCGTGTACGTCAGCTTCGGCTTCGGAGCCGGGCTTATAGCCGTCGGGCTCAGCGCCGCCATTCACCCGGAAATCCGTGACATCGCCGTAATTCTGCTCCTGATCAATCTTCCGATAGAGATCCTGGTAGTCGGGAATGCCCGGCCGAAAATCCAGTGGTCCGGGATTCTCCTGATCTGCCTTGGTGTAATAATCGGGGTGCCCGCTGGAACGTGGATATTAACGATCGGCAAACCGACGATCGTTTTGACTGTCCTGGGGGGGATCCTGGTTCTCGTGGGTCTTATGTTTTTGTGCCTGCCCCTTCATGCCAAAGTGCATTGGAAGGGATGGAGCGCTCCTCCGATAGGAATGCTCTCCGGTTTTCTTGGGGGGCTCTTCGGGATCGGCGGCCCCCCGGTCATTATTTANNTCCTACGCCATCGGCGGTCTAATCACCGAACCGCGCCTTTGGTCGTCGCTCGCCGTAGCCCCGGCGGTGATTCTCGGGGCTTTCGCCGGCAGCCGCATCCACATCCATCTCAGTGAAAGGAGGTTCCGTCGCATTGTAAGCGCGGTTTTGGTACTGATAGGCGTGCTGCTTCTTATCCGCCCCTGAAAATTCGGTCAATCCAACAAACATTTCTTTAGGATCTCACATCCTGAAGAAGCGGCATTTATCGCCCAATATAGCGCAAGGGGTGCTTCCCCGCAGCAGCGTAGAGAGCGGCAACGGATTATCTCCTTTGATTCAAAGATCCCTTTGCCCGTTCCGCAATTCACGAGCCTTTGTTATGAGTTTTTTGAGGGTGCATATTCCAGTTAACGAAACAGCGAAGGCCGGCTCTAGAAAAGGAGCCGGCCTTCGCTGTTCTATGATTGGGTATGAAATTTAAAGAAAAAACCGGATTCATTGAACATGTCAAGGGACACTGCTCTTGTCCTGATTGATCGGCCGGATGACATCTTCTTTCATGGCGGCAAATGGAATCCACACATCGTTGTCCAGCACATAATAGCCGACGATGATCCCGTTGTCGCTGATCTTTCCGGCTACCGTTCGGGCTGCGTTCTCATACTGAACCCGATAAAAGGTGCCGTCTGCATCCCGGTAAAACCCGTCGCCATAAAAAAGTGTTTCCGCAACATCCTCCGGTCGCACGGTACAAGCGATATTGCCCACAATTTCTCCGTCACTGTTGATGCCATTCGGTTGGGTATGCAGGTGGGACTTTTCGGGCGGGCAAGAATTGTCCGGATATTTGATGTCCGCCACCCACTGTCGGCTGGAGTTCATAAGAAAACCGATGACACTCTGCATCGCATCATTCTTGTAGAAACCGACAGCGTCCCCCGATTCGTTGACATCGGTAAATTCACCATGGCCGGACGAAGAAGGGGTTCGAAAAATCCAGACGCGGCCGTCCGGCTCTCGAAAAAATGCGAAAGCATCGGAGGAGTTCTCCAGGCTGCAGCGGCCGACGACCTGGCCGTGTTTGTTCATTCCCGAAGGCGTCATCTGCAGAACCTCCTTCCCTTCAATTTTGCCGTCCTCCGGATAAATGTTCATACAGGTAATGTCGCCGCATGATTCGGTCGCTATTTCGACGGCAACCGGCATATCCACGGGAGCTTCGTCCAGGATGAAACTGTCTTTAGAAGTGGTAGCAAACAGGCAGAGTGAAAATCCGGCAACCGCTGAAACCGCCCCTGTGAATCTGCGAACCAAACCCATCCGTAAAGCCTCCGAAACTGCGCGCAGGAACCATTGGTATAAATAATACAACCCGCATTCCCCGCCCTCATCCCTGAGCGGCGGATTATGCGGGTTCAGAGCATCCCATTCAGTATTCACCGAAGAATAGCGCAAGAAATGTTCCAGCAATATTCTCCCGGAGCTTTATAAAGTGTCATCTATCCATAAGCATTTGACTAAATTAAACTTAAAAAACATCGGATTCAGATATACGTCCGGGATCAGCTCTTCATATTTCCTGAACTTATGTAAAAGGTACCGACAGGTTTATGGCGGAAAACGTGCGCTCGTTTCTAAAAAGGCCTTTTATTGCAAGGATTTAGCACCTGAAATGCGCATGTAAAAATTGCCGACATTCTCTGCAAATAGTTTATTTTCAATTTTTACAAGGATTTACGGGAAAAAGCCAGAATGCCCCAGCCAAAGGCTGGGGCCCCTGCCTCTGGCTGGGGATGAATGGCAGCTGGGAGTTTGGGGGCAGAAGCCCCCATGGCTTTTTTCCTTAGGAAGAAGCTCCGNNGTGTCCCCGGGAAAAGTGGTCAGCAATGCGCCGTGCGCCCAACCCAGTTTCACCGCTTCATCCGGCGTCTCCCCTGACATCAGACCATAGATGAATCCGCTGGCAAAGCCGTCGCCTCCTCCGACACGATCATATATATGAAGTTCGCACGTTGGCGAGACAAATGTTTCACCCTGCACCCAGGCGACAGCCCCCCAGCTGTGATGGCTGGCTGAGTGTACTTCACGCAGCGTCGTCGCAACCGCCTGGATCTGAGGATGCTTGTTTACAACGTTGTCCATCATGGCAAGAAACGCTCCGGGATCGATTTTCGACTTCCTGTCGACATCGGGTCCGGGTATGTCCAGGCCCTTTTGCAGATCCTCTTCGTTTCCGAGCAGGACATCGACGTTTTCCACTATCTGAGCGATCACCGAAACAGCCCTTTGCTGGCCTCCCCAGATGTTCCAGAGCTTTTCCCGAAAATTCAGATCGAAACTTGTGACGGCTCCGGCTTTCTTGGCTGCCTTCATCCCCTCGGCGATAAGCGGGCCGGTTGTTTCGGAGAGCGACGCGAAGATACCGCCGCTGTGGAACCATCGGACACCACCGGAAAAGATCTCGTTCCAGTCAAAATCACCGGACTTGAGCCGAGCGGCCGCTTCGTTGGACCGGTTATAGAAAACCACCGGTGCGCGGACGCCTATCCCCCGGTCGCTGTAAACCGTTGCCATATTCGGGCCGTTGACGCCGTTATGCTTAAAGCGCCTGTAAAAGGGCCTGACGCCCATAGCCTTGACCCTCTCGGCAATCAGATCGCCGATGGGGTATTCCGCCATGGCGGTAGCAATGGCCGTACGCATCCCGAAACAGTCCGCCAAGTTGGCCGCAACGTTGAATTCGCCTCCGCTGACGTGAATCCGGCATTCAGACGCTTTGCGGAAAGGCACGATACCGGGATCCAGCCGATGCACCAGTGCTCCCATTGAAACCAGGTCCAGTTCTCCGAAAGAGGGGATGTTCAGTCCGTTACTCATAAATCAACTCCTCAAATTAAATTGAAGATTGAAAATTGCAGATTGAAGATTGAACGTTGATGTTCTTACCTTTTTCTATGCGTTTCCCTAAATATTCAATCAAATCATCAGAGAGTATAGGATGATGAGGCGGTATCGCCGCCGCGGCCCGTCCAGTTCGTATGGAAGAAACGCCCCCTGGAGGCGTCGATCCGTTCGTACTGATGCGCCCCGAAATAATCCCTCTGGGCCTGAAGCAGGTTGGCGGGAAGCCGTGCATTCCTGAAGCCGTCGTAGTAACACAGAGCCGTGGACAGGGCGGGCACCCAGACGCCATGCAGTACGGCTGTCGAAACAACCCGCCGCCAGGCTTGCTGCGATCGCTCAATCCGCTCCCTGAAGAAAGGATCCAGCATCAGGTTCGACAAATCCGGATTCCGGCCGAAAGCGTCCCTGATTTTTGATAGAAACACCGAGCGGATGATGCAACCGCCCCGCCAGAGCATCGCGATTGCCCCGTGGTCCAGGTCCCAGCCGTACTCCTTCGCGGCTTCCCGAAGCAGCGTAAATCCCTGCGTGTAGGAAACGATTTTGGAGGCATAGAGCGCCTGTTCGAGGTCGTTTATGAGCGCGCTCCGGTCCCCCGAAAACTCCCCGGGCGGTGCAGACAGCACTTTGGACGCTTCCACTCTCTCCTGCTTGACCGCGGAAAGACACCGGGCATACACAGCTTCACTGATCAAAGTCAGCGGGATTCCCAGGTCCAGGGCGACTGCGCTCGCCCACTTCCCCGTCCCCTTCTGCCCGGCGGTATCGAGTATCTTATCCACCAGCGGTTCGCCGTCCGTATCCGGATACGCCAGGATGTCGGCTGTGATCTGAATCAGGTAGCTGTTGAGATCCCCCTGATTCCATCGCTTGAAGACCTCGTGCATCTCCATCGGAGACATTCCAAGCAGGTCCTTCATCACCAGGTACGCTTCGCAGATGAGCTGCATGTCCCCGTATTCAATCCCGTTATGGACCATTTTGACGAAGTGACCGGCGCCGTCACGCCCTACCCAGTCGCAGCAGACGGATCCATCGTCAACCCCGGCTGCTATGGCCTGAAAAATCGGTTTCACATGAGGCCAGGCTTCCGGCGACCCGCCCGGCATGATGGAGGGTCCCAGTAGGGCTCCCTCTTCTCCTCCCGACACCCCGGTCCCGATAAAAAGCATGCCTTTGGATTCGACATATTTCGTTCTGCGAACTGTGTCTGCAAAATAGGAATTTCCCCCGTCTATCAGGATATCCCCTTTGTCGAGCAGCGGGATCAGCTGATCGATCAGGGCATCCACGGCGTCTCCCGCTTTTACCATCATCATGATTCGACGGGGAACCGCCAGCGAACGGACAAGATCCTCCAGACTTTCCGAGCCGATAAATTTTTTACCCTGCCCCCGACCTTTGACGAATCGGGATACGACATGCTCTTCAACACCTGGAACCGTGCGATTATAAAGGGCAACCGTGAAACCTTTGCTTTCCATGTTCAGGGAAAGATTTTCACCCATGACCGCCAGGCCGACCATTCCGATATCCGCTTTTTCTTTCATCCTTATCTCCGCAAGTCCTTTTGAACTTACTGTTCGAAACGTTCCCGGTGAGCCCAGAGCCCCAGGGCAGGATTGGAAATATAATAAATCTCCTCACCGTCCGCCATCGTATTGATGCCCTCCGCGAGGACAGCAGGATCGTATTTCTCAGTCATCAGGCGCAGATCCTCATAGGAGTAATGAACGCCTTCAATTTCCTGCCGCGAAAGGCTACCCGGACAATACGTGATTGTAAACCTTCCTTCAGAAGATCCATGGATCAGATGAGCGGCCGTAGTCAGGCTCCCCTGTAGATCCTCCTGCGATCGGACAGCCTCGAGCACCGCCGCCGTGCCGGCATAACCGTATTTGCGTATCAAGGCGTCGATCGCCTCATCCTCGCCGAATCGCTCCAGGCCGGGGGCGAGAACAATAAGTTCTCCTCCGTCGGCTATCGCCATCCGGGTTCTGTAAACGCTTTTATTGCACAGCCAGGTGCTTTTGAATTCCGCCGGGTCGAGATAGACCACCACCTTTTTTATTGGTGCATCCAGAATCTGAAAGTTGACAGCCAGAGAAAGCTTCGCAGCCCGGCGGAAACACTCCGCATCATCTCCGATGAAAAGTCCGCGAATGACAAGCTTCCCCTCGACGTTCTTTCCAACCACCGTCAGGACATACATAACCGGAAGATGCCGTGCGAAATGTTCCGAGCCGTAATTCAATACTTTTCGGACGGGGGTATCGGCACGGCCCATCATCCGTTCCATCCCGTAGGCGGCCCCGAGGAAGTGGGTCCGGTTGATCGTTTCGGCACCGCCGGTTCCGACAAAAAGATTCTTGTTGTACCCGGCCATCCCGATCACTTCGTGGGGCACCACCTGTCCAATGGAGAGAATCAGGTCGTGTTTTCCGTCGGCCAGCAGACGATTGAGCTGGATCGGAATGCTGTAGTCGACGATTTCCCCGGATACTTCCCTGACGTACGCGCCAGGCACTTCTCCCAAGGTCGTCGAAGCGTTCTTGTAGTCATGAACCCGGAACAGTTCCTCCGGCACGCGTCCGAACATTATTTCTTTTTCTGCGCGGGTCATCGCAAAATGGGTGCCGGTGGCGGGCAGGACATCCGCAAGTCTTTCTTGGTAGTATTCCCAAGACAGTTCCGTCAATAATCCAGACTGGGAATGATATCGCGTAAAATCCGGCGGAACGGCAACCACACGTTTCCTATCACCCAATTGATCGAAACTGGTGAAAAGAGCATTCCGCAATTCTTCGACTGTAAATGCCGTTTCCGGGGATCCCTGACTGAAAAGTATCATCTCCAAAATCCTGTCTAATGTCTAAAATATAAATTCAAATGCATGCTTGAGCTTAGACATTTATATTTAGACCTTCCAATTTAGACTTATTTACACTCCGGAATAAGCCGAGAAACCGCCGTCGATGGGAAGGACAATTCCCGTAACGAATTGGGACAAAGGCGATAAGAGCCATAACACCGCGCCCAGTAGATCTTCCGCGGTTCCGAAGCGGCCCATGGGAGTGTGGTCAAGAATGCGTTGGCCGCGTGAGGTCCATTCGCCCGTTTCCTCATCCGTGAGTAGAAAACGATTCTGTTCCGTCAGGAAAAATCCTGGAGCGATCGCGTTTACACGAATATTCGGGGAATACTCCTGAGCCATGTGGACGGCCAACCATTGGGTAAAATTCGATACGGCCGCTTTAGCCGCAGAATAAGCCGGAATGCGCGTCAGGGGACGGAAAGCGTTCATCGACGAAATATTCAGGATCACCCCCTCATTCTGCCAGGCCATGCTTTTCCCGAACACCTGGCTTGGAATTATGGTTCCCAGCAGGTTGAGATCGGAAACGAAGCGGATCGCCTCTTCCGGCAGTTCGAAGAAAGTATTCGCCTCGCCGGTTGTGGCATCCGGGTCGTTCCCACCCGCTCCGTTGATCAGGCAGTCGATTTTCCCCCACTCATTCAGAATCTCCCGGGCCGTACGCTCCACCGATCCCCTGTCCAGCACATCCCCGTCCAGTATCATGATGCGCTCCGCGGGGAGATCCGCATCATTCATCAACCGCTCAAATTCTTCCGGTTCCCGATCGATTACGGCAACGTTTGCATTGCAGCCGGCCAAGGCGCAGACCATCTCGCCACACAGAACTCCGGCACCACCGGTCACGGCAACGACGCGGTTGTTCAAATCATACTGACTGATGAGTTCGTCAAGATCCACAATTCCGTCCTTTCCGTGTTTCATTGGGTATTAACGCAGTCCCGTATTCATTATGATTTCCTGCCGCGATGCCGTATGCAGCCGGGAATCAGGGTACCGTCATTATACAGATTTGCGCCTCTTTTGTATCCGACATAACTAGCCCGCGTTTCTCACGGGGTTCCGGTCGCTTCGCTTACACTAGGCGGTACAGAAGGTCGTGGATACAAGGCATGCGACCGAAGATCCCGGAAACGTACTTGACAGTACGTTGAGGAATCCGAGGAATCACAACGCAGTAGACATGGCCCTTTGTGCCGCCGCAGTAGAAGCCTCGTGAGAAATACGGGCTAACATGGGTCTGTTCCGCCTGCCGTTGATGGAATTCGTATAAATGGAATGGTAAGGTCTAATACATGAAGGATCCGACAAAACGTTTTTCAAGCAGGGTGGATCATTATTCGCAATATCGCCCCCGATACCCGCAGGACGTGATCCTGACCCTCCAGGTTGAATGCAGCCTGACGTCAGGATCGCCGGTTGCCGACATCGGCTCCGGGACCGGCTTTTTATCCGAAATGTTCCTGCAGAACGGGAATCCCGTATCCGCGGTGGAACCAAATCCTGAAATGCGGGAAGCCGGTGAAAAACTGCTTGGCCGGTTCCCGGGATTCCGCAGCATTGACGGCCGGGCGGAAGCTACGAATCTGCCGGAAGCAAGCGCGGATTTTGTAGTAACGGGGCAGGCCTTTCACTGGTTCGAGGTTGATAAAAGCCGCCGGGAATTTATTCGCATTCTCAGGCCGGGTGGTACGGGAATGATCGTCTGGAATGAGCGCGAGACCGGATCCACGCCTTTTCTCAAATCATACGAAGAGCTTCTCCAGCGCTATGCACCGGACTATAGGCAATTCAACTTCAAAGAGATCTATAATGTTTCCGTAGCGGATTTTTTCGGCAAAAACGGATTTCAGTCGAAGACTTTCCGAAATCAACAGGAATTTGACCTTGTGGGAACCAAGGGACGTCTTCTTTCGTCCTCCTACACGCCCGAAGCAGGCCATCCCAACCACATCCCAATGCTGGATGCCCTATCGGAAGCTTTCCAAAAACATCAGGTTGGCGGTCGGGTAGCGTTTATATACACAACCAGGATGTACTACGGCCGGTTGAAATAGAGGATCTATTTGAGGTACTCGACGGCCTGTTCGGCTATCCTGACTGCGAACCTTTCGTCGTTGATATGATATGGAAGGACAGTCAGGGGCACGCCGCCGGGCAGCACTTTCTTTAAATGTTCCGCGAAAACAGGCGGCAGCGCCAGGTCATGCAGTTCCCCCTGTTCGCTGTCATGCGCAGAGAAGCCGAGCAGCGGCACGAAAAAGGAAACCGGCCCCTTCGCCTCCCGGATAAGCCCCGCCATATGTTCCGCTACCTGCAGAAACTCCTCCGCTTCCGCCCGTACAGCCGTCAGTTCGGGATTATGGACATGATACCTCCTGCCCGGAAATTGCACTTTTGCAGCCTCCAGCGGTCCGCCGACCATGAAATCGATATTGCCGGGCGCGAAGATAGTCGGGATGCCTTTTTCCAGCGAGGCCTTACAACGATCCGGCCCTCCACTGAACAGACCCTGGCATAGATAATCCCCTACCTCAATCAGCGACAGATTAATGGCGACGGATACATCCCGCTCCAGGATCGTTTCATCCATGGCAACGCCGCCTATACCCTGCGTATGAAATACCATCACCTCGAATCCATTCTTCTCGAGGAATTCTCTTATGGTGCTGCAGCATTTTTCCGTGGTACCAAGAGTGGACAGCGCGATCACCGGTTTATCCGATCCGTGCGATCTGGAGTATCCGCGGGCCATACCCGCCAGTGCCCGGGCGCTGTTGCCAAACACCAGCCGAGTGATGGCATTCAAGCCGGCCACATCACATATCGAGGGAACCATCATGATATCCTTGGTCCCCACAAACGGCCGGGTCATGCCGGAAGCCATGGTCGAAATCATTACCTTGGGCAACCCGAACGGGAAACTTCTCATGACGGCCGTCGCCAGGTCCGTTCCCAGCGATCCGCCTGCTCCAATGATTCCGCTGAGCCCGACCTCCCGATGCAACGCCTGAGCGCATCGAACAGAGCCTTCGGTCATGATCTCCAGGCATTTCGCCTCGTGGTTCAGAGAACGTATCTCAGGCATCGTCTTTCCGGCGGCTTCCGCAATCCGGTCGGGAGTAATTTCAGCGCCGCCCTCCACCGTTTCACGGACGCTGGGATCCATGTGGTAGACTTTCAAACCGCTGTCCTCAAGGCACTGCCTGATAAATCCGGCTTCCATCGCCTTTGTGTCCGTTGTTACAATCATCAATACTTTCGGCCTGTCTCCCATAGCTCCTCCGATTCACGATACCGGCGATGAATGCCGCTCATATTAATGCCGCAAACTTCAGCGAACCTCCACTCTTCAGGCAGAATGGCCTCTGAAGGCCACAGTCGCAGCTGCGATGGCAGCGATTTTCTTCTTTTCAACAGAACCGAGAGACAGTTTTTCCCGTAATGTACTCTCCCGTTCCGCAATTCGTTTCATGTCTTCGACCAGGGTCGTTTCCGTATCGATAAAATGAGTCCCCAGGTTTCCTTCGACAAAACGCTCGTTCTCCATGACCGCCCGGTGGAATGGAATGTTGGTCGCAGCGCCTTCGATAACGTACTCATACAAAGCCCTTCGCATCCTGTGAATCGCTTCATTCCGGTCGCCCCCCCATACGATCAGCTTCGATACAATCGGATCGTAAAAGGGAGGGATCACTGCAGCACCGCAGACTCCGCTGTCAATGCGAATACCCGGTCCCCCGGGAGGTTGATGGACGTGGATTTTCCCGGGTGCGGGAATGAAATCTTTGAGGGGATCCTCCGCGTTGATCCGGCACTCAATGGCGTGGCCGCGAATCCGGACGTCTTCCTGGCTGACGCTGAGAGGAAGTCCCGATGCAATCCTTATCTGCTCCTTCACGATATCGATCCCGGTAACCATTTCCGTAACCGGGTGCTCGACCTGGACACGGGCATTCACTTCAAGGAAATAGAACTCCCCTTTCGAAAAAAGAAACTCCACCGTGGCGGCGCCTTCGTACCCGACCGATCCGGCGGCTTCAGCGGCGAGAAGTCCCATTCTGGCCCGCATTTCCTCACCGACCGCTGTGGATGGGGACTCCTCGATCAGTTTCTGATGCCTCCGCTGAATCGAGCATTCTCTTTCACCGAGATGGATGGCATTTCCATGGGAATCCGCCAGGATCTGAAATTCGATATGGCGGGGATTCGGCAGATATTTTTCCAGGTATATATCCGGGATGCCGAAGTTCGTTCCGGCTATTTTACGGGCAGATTCGAGTGCCCCGGGCAGCGCCCGCTCGTCGCCGACGATTGTCATGCCGATTCCGCCGCCGCCGCCTGCCGGCTTCAGAATTATGGGATACCCGATCCGCTCCGCCACACTTCTTGTATGTTCGTATTCCCCCACACACTCATCCGTACCCGGCACGACCGGAATCCCGCTTTTCTGCATCTCTCGCCTTGCAGCCACCTTGTCTCCGAGAAGTGCAAGCACCCGGCTCGACGGTCCGATAAACCGAATCCCCTCGCGTTCGCAGGCAGAGGCGAATTCCGGATTTTCGGCAAGAAATCCGTATCCGGGATGTATCGCATCGGATCCGCTTTCTTTTGCCTTTTCGATGATCAAAGGAATGTTAAGGTAGCTGTGAATCGCCGCTGAAGGACCGATGGGGCTGGAAAGGTCTGCATAGCGGGCGAACAAGGCCTCCCTGTCCGCCTCCGAGAATACCGCAACGGAAGGGATCCCCATTTCACGACAGGCTCTAATGATGCGGACCGCTATTTCGCCACGATTGGCTATTAGAATTTTCTTTAACATACTACGTCACCACCATCAGGATACCGCCCGCTTCCACGATCTCGCCCTCGCCCGCTATTATTTCCCGGACCGTCCCGCTCCAGGGTGCGTGGACGGGTCGCCGCATCTTCATGGCCTCTATCATGGCAACCTGATCGCCCTCCTCGACTTTATCTCCGGCCTTTACATCCAGGGAAAGCACCAGTCCGGCCATTTCACAAACCACGGCACCTTCGGTCCGCGCTCTCTCCTTGTTTAAGGAAACGGCTGCAGAGACCTCCGCGACCTCGCCGTTCAGGGGAGATACCCGTACATGAAATACCTCCCCATCCACTTCCACGCGGAATGCCATGGGGTTGTCGGCGGGAACGGCCAATTTAGGATCGTTGGCCGCGGGCTGTGCCGCCGGAACGTGTGCCGGTTTTTTCGCCTTTGTTTTTCCAACAGGCTTTCCCGGGATCAGTATCTTGAGAATAAGGTCGTCATCGGAAAGCTCCGGGCCGATTTCCTGACGCAGTTCCTCGACCGATTTCAGGAAACCTTCCGGTTTCCAGTCGGTGAGTTCCTTTGTCCGCGGCAGGTCCATGATCCGGTCCATGACGTTCGGATCCACAGGGACAACCGGATCGCCATAATAGCCGAGGGCATACTTTATGGTCTCATCCGGGATTTTTTTATACCGCTCGCCGGAAACCACATTTTCCATTGCCTGGACTCCCACAATCTGGGAATAGGGCGTCGCCATCACCGGATAGCCGAATTCCCTCCTGACCTCGATGACCTCCTGCAGGATCTCATCCAGGCGATCCACCATCCCCAGTTCCCGGAGCTGACGGGTAAGGTTCGACATCATCCCGCCCGGCACCTGGTGCTCGAAGTGGAATAGATCGTATTCTCTTGGCACGCCGATGGGTAATCTTTCGCTTTCGGCAATCTTCCTGAAATGGGTTGAAACGGCTGAGAGCGCGTCCTCATCCAGGTCGGACTCGTAGCCGAGACGCCGGGCATTCTTCGCAATGGTTTCGGTCGCCGGTTGCGATGTGCCATTGGCCAGGGGGGCCACGGCGGTGTGCACCGTGGTGACGCCCGACTGGATCGCTTCCATGTAACATAGGGGAGCAAGGCCGGAATTGCAGTGGGCGTGAAACTCTAGAGGGATGTCCTCGCAGTTCTCTCTGATAGTCGTTATCAGTTCCCTGGTGTGCTCCGGGGTAAGGATTCCGGATGCATCCTCTATCATGATTCGATCGATGCAGTCTTTCGTGGACACAATCTTCCTGACCTTTTCCGCCCAATGTTCCTGGGTGTGGACGGGGCTGGAAGTGTACATTAATGCAGTGACAACCTCGGCGCCCGCGGCCTTGGCTATCTCGGCAAAGTGGCGAAACCTCGGCACGTTCTCCTGGTAATCACAGATCCAGAAGCTTTTTATGCCGTTTGCGACCGATCTCTTTATCCAGAGTTCAATAATACTGCGCGGTGTACTCAGATCGAATGCCGACAGGCTCGCCGTCTGGTACGAGCCCCGCAGGCAGGTATCGGGCATAAGATCGGACAGGACCCGGATTCTCTCCCAGGGATTTTCATTATGATGGCGCACCTGAAGGGTAAACGCCTGGGAACCTACTGTAGCGACAGCCCGGTATCCTACTTTATTTATGGCCTCCGCGATCGGAACGATATGATCGGTCCTCATCATCAATCCCCAGAGACTTTGCTGGGCATCCCGAATAGTCTGGTCTACAAAATCGATTTTATTCATGAATCCGAATATCTCCCTCTACAAGATGCGCTAGTGCAAATTCCGAATTTGCAACAGGGTTTCGACCACAACTGCAGCAAACTCCCGGCTGTTAATATCCGAATCGATCTCAATGATTTCTATTTCAGGATTGAGGCATTTCTTCATTGTCGCCGTAAAAACTTTGTCCGAATCAGGGTCGTACAAAGGCCCGCCCTCGACGCTCAGCGACGAGAATCCCCGTAGCGGAACGATTACCTTTACCCGCTCCTTATGACTGTAGCGATTCAGGATTTCGGCGGCGGAGAAAGCGACTTCCTCCATCTCTTCCGCGATCAATCTGGCCTGCACCCGCGGGTGTTCCTGTATATACAGTTTCCTATGCGCAAGCTTCCTGGACTCCCAGAGCGTATCGTTGCGGTCTTTCCTTTCCAGGGGTCCACAGCTGATGATGTCGAATCCGCCCGGACAAAGGATATAGGGCATCGACATTCCCGATGCGATATTCAGGCGCTCCGGTCCGGTAAATCCCCTGTTTCCCCCCAACAAATATTCGCTGAAAGCTCCGGGAACCAAGTCCACAAACGCCCGGAAGCCCCCCTGGGGAATAAGCTCTATCGCGGCCTTGTCCCCAACACCGTTTGCATGGAAGGATACGGTCTCGTATTCCTCCTCCAGCAACTCCCTGATATAGTGAGCGCCCTTGTCGCAGAATCCGAACTCCGTCAGGGCAATGGAAGGTTTCTGATCCAGAGCGGTCTGCCTTTCTCCTTCGATCATCCCGGAAATGGCATCGGCTCCGTTGAGAGCGAGCGTCCGGACCAGTGCGTTCATCCCCACGGTATCCACCACGGCATGCATCACCGTAATGTCCTTAACGGAAAAATACTCGGCAAACTGCTCCGCGTGTATCGGCATGGCCATGGCGCTGGATATAAGAATCTTCGGCAGGCCGAAAGGTGCCTTTTTCATCGCGGGAAGCGATATCATGGCTCCGGTCATGCCTGAGATGGCGATCATCCCTTCGAGATCGCCTCTTTTATGCAGTGCCATGATTTTTTCGGTCAGACCTCTGGCCATAATGGAGATCGCCTCTTCCCTGCCGTCCGGAAGCATTGCGGCCACACCCGTGGCAGGGCCGCCGCCCAATTCGGACAGTTCCCCGAAACCGACATCCGCCTTGAGCGACGGAACGATGGCACCCGTTCCGATACTGATATCGATCAGCAGTGCCTTATGGCCCCGTCGTTCAATCCGCTCCCTGATGAGGCTCAGGGCTTCTTCCCTCTCATCGATCATTCCTACAACGGCAATGGGCATCGTCACTCCTCGGCGCAAACGGTCAAATGGTGCCAGGCTAGAATTACCCTAATTACTCCAATAATTTTTCGCAAGAGAATGTTTTTCATTAATTAGAGAAATTCTAGCCTGACACCATTTGCACTAATAATGAAATACGGGTAGAGTCATGGGGACAAGCCGTATCAAAACATTTCAGGAGTATGCCCGATGCCCCGGGGACAATGGTGGCATCGGGAAGCGATATGGGTAATGTCCTGGGCGCGGCGGCACTCGGAACAGGCATTTTCCGGTCCATCGGCCCACAGAAACCCGGTATTCTGAGAGACTGGACCGGCGTTTTCGAAGCCCGCCTGGCGCTTCGTGACTGCTGTGCGGTACTGTGACTGAGGATAATCCTCATTCTCAAAAATTATTTAAAAGTTAAACGGGAATGAATTTTTAACGGGAACCATCCAATGAAAAACAAGATCTATTCAACCTGCAGTGAGGCGGTGGCGGACATCCCCGATGGAGCCGTCATTATGGTGGGTGGCTTCGGACACGCCGTCGACAAACCCCAAAATCTCATCAAGGCTCTGAGAGATCAGGGAGCCAGGGATCTTACACTGATCATGAACGGGGCCGGAGTGTCGGGCAGCCTGGGAATCGGTTCGCTCGGCGGAGTCCCCTTCATCGATGAAGAGATATTGATAGTAAACAAGCAGGTGAAGAAGGCGGTCTGCAGCGTCCCTGCCTCTTTGGTCATGTCCAAACCTCGAGCTTTTGAAAAGCAGTATCTGGCCGGAGAAGTGGAATTGGAGTATGTTCCCCAGGGAACGCTTGTGGAAAGAATTCGGGCTGCCGGGGCCGGGATCGGGGCGTTCTACACACCGACCGGCGCCGGAACTCTTATCGAGGAAGGCAAGGAGAAAAGAGTGCTGGACGGTAAAGAGATGCTTCTGGAATACGCGCTGCATGCGGACTATGCCCTGATCCGGGCCTACCGTGCCGACACCATGGGGAATTTGATTTATCGCGGGATCATGCGGTCTTTTAATGCGGTCATGGCCCCGGCGGCGAAGACGGTTGTCGTCGAGGTCGAGGATATTGTCGAAGCCGGAGAAATCGATCCCGAAATTGTCGTTACTCCCGGTATATTCATTGACCGCATCGTTGCGGCGCCCGGGGAGGGAGAATGATGAAAGAAAAACTCGACAGACAAACCATCGCCCTGCGTGTAGCGAAGGAATTTCCGGACGGATCCGTGGTGAACCTGGGCGCCGGGATCCCGACCCTGGCGGCGAACTTCGTGCCGGAGGGCAGAACGGTCCTTTTCCACGCCGAGAACGGGGTTCTGGGTTTCGGCGGGGTTCCCGAAAACACGGAAGATGAAAAGCCCTATTACCTGGGGGCCAACGGATTGCCTTTCTCTCCGCTTCCGGGCATGAGTTTTTTTCATCACGCGGATTCGTTTACCATGATACGGGGCGCGCACATCGACATCACGGTGTTGGGAGCGCTGCAGGTATCGGAAAAGGGGGACCTTGCCAACTGGACCTTCCCGGAAAGAGGAATCGGCAATATCGGCGGCGCCATGGATCTCGCCAGCGGTTGCGCAAGCGTGATCATCGCCATGGAACACGTGACTCCCAAAGGCCAACTGAAAATTCTGAAGAACTGCAGCTATCCGCTTACAGCGAAAGGCTGCGTGGATCATATTTTTACCGATATCGCCGTGATTCAGGTAACGCCGGAAGGACTGGTGCTCAGAGAAACCGCACCGGGATGGACGCCTGAGGAAGTGCAGGCCTACACCGAACCGATATTAATACCGGCCCCTGATTTAAAAGAGATCGAGTTATAACCCGAATTCTTAGAGGGTTGGGAAGGAGATTGTGTTTAATGGCGGGTATTACTTCAATCGGGGCTTATATTCCAAGATACAGGTTGAGCCTGGAGGAAATTGCCGAATTCTGGAACGGTAAGGGCGCGCAGGGGGGAAAAGCGGTTGCCGGCTACGATGAGGACAGCGTAACGATGGCTGTCGCGGCCGCCCGGAACTGCATACGCCCGGGCAATGCGGCGGTGGACGGATTGTATCTTGCCACAACGACGGCCCCATACAGGGAAAAGCAGTGTGCGGCCATCGTTGCGAGCGCCATGGATCTTCAAAGGAACAGCCTGACCTCGGACTTCACGAATTCCTTGAGAGCGGGATCCATCGCCCTGAAATCGGCTCTGTCCGCCGTTGAGAGCGGTGCAGCAAAAAACATCCTGGTTACCGCTTCGGACTGCCGCCCGGGCGCGCCCAAGGGCAGGTTCGAGCAGCTCCTGGGCGATGGAGCGGCAGCCGTCACCGTAGGATCCGAAAACACCATAGCGGAGATTGTGGACAGCTACTCCATCTTCAGCGACTTTACGGANNATGCAGGAAGCCATTTCAGGCTTGATGAAACAATGCTCCGCCGTGCCGGCAGACTTTGTCAAAATTGTCTTCCATGCATCGGACCTCAGGGAGCACATGAGTCTCTCCAAAAAACTGGGATTTGAAAAAGATCAGGTCCAGGATCCGCTGTTTGCCCGGATCGGCAACGCCGGAGCCGCCGCGTCCCTCATAATGCTGGCGGCCGCCCTGGAGGACGCCCAGCCGGGAGACAGGATACTTTTCGCGGGTTACGGAGACGGGTGCGATGCTTTCGTTTTTCGCGTTACGGACGCGATTGCCGGGATGCGCGACCGAATCGGCCTTAAAAACATGTTGGCGCAAACAACAAGGATCGATTACGGCAAATACCTTTTATGGCGCGATTTCATAACCGTCGAAGCTTCCAGCCTTCCCGAACGGTCGGAACCCTCGCTGGCCAGCCGATGGAGGGAACGGAGCAGCATTTCAGCCCTTTACGGAGTTCGATGCCTGAGCTGCGGCACGCCCCAGGTTCATCCCATCGGGCAGACGATACGGGTCTGCGCCTCCTGCCAGTCCAAGGATCATTTCGAGGACTACAAATTTTCCGACAAGAAAGGGAAACTTTTCAGCTATGCGATCGACCAGCTCCAGCCCACACTCAATCCTCCGGGTTTGAATGGGGTTGTGGATTTTGACGACGGCGGGAGGCTGATCTGCGAACTGACGGATTATGATTTGGATACGGTCTTGATCGGTATGCCCGTGGAAATGACTTTCAGAAAGATGTATCAGGGGCGGGGGATTGTAAATTATTTCTGGAAAGCAAAACCGGTGGTGTGACAGCGCTCCTACGGAGGGAAAGAGATGGAAAGCATTAAAGACAAGGTAGCCATTGTGGGCATGGGCTGCACCAAATTCGGAGAACGGTGGGATAAAGGCGTGGAAGATCTGCTTGTGGAAGCCGCCTACGAGGCGTTCGAAGATGCGGGCATCGAGCCGAAGCAGATACAGGCGGCCTGGATAGGCACCGTGTTTTCCGGCTTCAGCGCAATCACGCTGTCTCCGCTGGGGCTTCAATACATCCCCATGACCCGTGTGGAAAATATGTGCGCCACGGGAACCGAAGCGCTCCGAGCCGCCAGCTATGCCGTCATCTCCGGAGCCTGCGATGTGGCGCTGGCCATCGGCGTGGAAAAACTAAAAGACGCCGGGACCACCGGCGTTAAAGGACCGGCGATCGTAGGAGACAATCTCGACGGCTCTTCCGGGATAGGTCCCGGATACAGCGCCCCGGCGTCCTTTGCCTATATGGCGACCCGGTATTTTAACGATTACAAATTGAAGCCCGACGAAGGCAAGAGGCTGCTGGCCGAGATCGCGGTCAAAAACCATCACAATGGCAGCCTGAATCCAAAAGCCCATTTTAATAATGAACTGAGTGTCGAAAAGGTAATGAATGCGCCGATTGTCGCCTGGCCGCTCGGTCTTTACGACTGTTGCGGCGTCAGCGATGGAGCGGCGGCGGCGATCGTAACCCGGGCGGATCTGGCAAAGAATTTCAGAGCCGACCCCATTTATGTCAAAGCCTTGAGTATCTGTGTAGGAGCACGCCAGGGCACGATGCGGCAGGATTACGACTTCGTGCACATCGAAGAGAATGTGCTCGCTTCCAGAAAAGCCTATGAGGAAGCGGGAGTCAAAAATGCCCGAAAGGAAATCAGCATTGCCGAAGTGCATGACTGCTTCACGATTCACGAAATGATCCTGTATGAAGACCTGGGATTCAGCGCCAGGGGAGGAGCGGGCGAGGATATCGAGGCCGGAACGTTCAAACTGGACGGCGAAGTGCCGGTCAATACCGACGGCGGGCTCAAATGCTTCGGTCACCCGTTGGGCGCCAGCGGTTTAAGAATGATGTACGAAGTCTACAAACAGCTTCAGGAAAAGGCGGGGCCCCGGCAGGTCAAAAATCCCGGGCTGGGACTGACGCAGAACCTGGGCGGAAACGCCGGATCAGGTATCGGCAGTGTCTGCATCGTCGGCAACGAAAAAGGGTAAAAAGGCTGTAGGGGCGAACCTTGTGTTCGCCCTGCACTCGTNNTGTTGTTTTCTTTCAGGCTGTATTCAGGGGAGGTGTGCTGTTGATTGAAAGGTTTGACCACGTCGCCATGGTAGTCAAAAACACGGATGAGACCGTGGAACTGATGACCCGGCTGTTCGGATTCAAGGTAGGGGACATACTCACCGACAATGACGGGGGATTCAAGTCCACAATGATATCGAAAGCCGCAGTCACTCTCGAACTGATCGAACCGGTCGGCCCCGAGGGAGTGATGCAGAAGTTCGTCGAGAAACGGGGCGGCGGGTTGCACCACATTTCCGTCCGGGTACCGGACCTGGAAGCGGAAATGAAGCGCCTGCGGGCGGAGGGCGTGCAGTTCGTCAGCGACGAGCCGATTCAGGTGAACGAAACATCAAAGGTGGCTTTCATCCACCCCCGTTCCACAAACGGACTGCTGATCGAACTGGCTCAGAAAGACTAGTCTCCGAAAGCAAATACCCGATGATCCGGTTTCCGATAAGCGCGTTTCCGGGGCTTAGAAATTGTGCTCAGCTACAGGCTGAAAATATTGAAATCAAATCAGTGATTTTCCAAAAGACTTAACGGTTAGAACGGGACATGGCGCTCTGCGAATTACTTTCTCCGCAATACTACCGAGCAGAAAATGCTTCAACCCCGTAAGTCCATGTGTAGCGATAACGATTAGATCAACGTTATTGCAGCGAGCATATTCTAATATCTCGCTTACTATGTGACCCGTCACTACCTTGAATTCCACCCCAATATCCGGCCCCGTAGATTCATCAAAGATCTGCTTCATTCTTTTTTGAGACTCATCAACAATATCCTGCTGCAATTGCAGGATGGTTTTCTCCCCAAACACGTTGTATGCACTATACAATCTGTTCTCAACAACATGTAGGAGCTCCAATTTAGCGCCGTACAAATCGGCTGCCTCTCTAGCTATGGATACGGCTGCCTTGGAATTATCTGAAAAATCCACCGGCGAAAGAATTACCTTTTTATTCTTAGGCGATAGCGGTTTTTCAGATTCGCGGACGGTATATATAGGACAGGGTGCCACCCGGACCACTTCCTGCGCAATGCTCCCAAGGAACATGTAACCCAAACCGCGTCGGCCATGCGTCCCCATTACAATCAAATCGATATCGCGCACCTTGGCATATTTCAGTATCAGATCCGCTGCCGAAAATCCCCTTAACTCTTCCATGCTGATAACTTCTTCTTTAAAGCCTTCAATATACGCCTGTAAATCATTATCCATCCCTTCCCTGACGATATTATTTAATCTTTCATGAAGCTCTTTCGGATTGGGCGGATAACGTTCAGGATTGCGAGGATCTTCCTGGTGAAGAACGATTGCATGGATTATGTGCAATCTTGCATTGTAATACTTTGCCAGGTAAAGGGCGTGTTCCAGGGCTTGCGCGGCACACTTGGAGTAATCTGTTGGGAAGAGAATATTTTTTATATTAAGCATTTTCAATATCCTCCAATGGTTTAAATCCTTTTTTATCGGACAAAGAAATATGTTTTGCTGTATTTCTAGTTTCGCTTTTTGGACACGAGGAAAATCTTCAGGCGTTCAAAAACGAAGCGATGGCTGCGATCTTTGCCCGTACATCGACAAGAATCAATCCGCCATCCCGAATGGCGTCCTTAATTCATACATAACTCCCTTCTTATGGCTTTTGTTCAAGGCCGACCTTATGTCATTGGGGCTGGCATTCCTGATTCATCAAACATCCTATCAATCGAGATCATCACTCACCACAATTCTCCTTAATGACCCTCAATTCATATTGCTTCATCGATCAGTTTTACTAAACATATGTATTATAT
>DKBB01000333.1 GCA_002451015.1 Acidobacteria bacterium UBA6911 | reverse complement strand
CGGTTTCTTTTTCCGGGCCTTTCATTCTGCCATGAAGTAGCCCTATTCGAAGGTCGGGGAAAATCTTTGTCTCCAGAATTCGCGCCGTTTCGATTGCGGCCCTAAGATCCGATTTCTCAGATTCCTCCACCAATGGATATACGATATACACCTGGAATCCCCCAGCGACAGTCCGCCGGATTGCATCAAAAATACCGGGCCGTTCCTCTTCTTCATACCACACGGTTTCAATCGGCTGCCTCCCCGGCGGCATTTCATCGATCACGGAAACGTCCAGGTCGCCATAGAGAGTTAATGCAAGTGAACGTGGAATAGGTGTCGCGGTCATTACAAGCACATCCGGACGGTTCCCCTTGCTCCGGAGTGTGTTCCGCTGGACCACACCGAAGCGATGCTGTTCGTCGATAATAACGAGGGATAAATTGTTGAATACCACATCCACCTGAATCAGCGCGTGGGTTCCGACCGCGATACGCGTTACCCCGCTTTGGATCCGTCGCTGTATCTGCTTTTTTTCCTTTGCGGTCAGGCTTCCCCTAAGGAGGTCTATTGCATATCCAAGTGGAGCAAAAAGGCGCTGCATGTAAAAATAGTGCTGTTCGGCCAGTATCTCGGTAGGCGCCATAATGGCCGCCTGGAATCCGTTTTCCACGGCAATGACGGCAGCCTGCGCCGCAACAATCGTCTTTCCCGAACCGACATCTCCCTGAAGCAGGCGGCTCATGGAGTGCAAGGACTGCATGTCCTCCGCTATTTGTTTTAGTACCCGTTTCTGCGCTCCTGTCGGGTGAAAGGGAAGAATTTTTTTAATGGCTGCGCGAACGTTTTCGTCAAGCAGAAACTTCCGGTTCTTTCCCTGTTGTTCTCGGTGCTGCCGCACCATACGGATACCGACCTGGAATTCAAACAGTTCTTCGAAAATAAACCTCTTATGCTCAGGGGAAACGCCGGCATTGAGTAATTGGAGCTCTTTCTCCCTAGCCTGCAGGCTACCGCCGCTTAGTTTGGGAAAGTGCAGCTGCTTCAAAGCATACGCCTTGGAAGGCAAACGCAGCTGCTTGCAGAGATAGGCGGGAACGGCATCGGGAATTTCCTGGGGAACAAGGGAAACCGCTGCATGCATAATTTTACGTAGCATTCTTCCCTGCAGCCCCCCCAGCTTGCGATAGATTGGAACAATGCGCCCGGAATGGACGGAAGAAGGATCTTTTGTCCCGTCCAGAACTTCACATTCAGGATTGATGAGTACCAGCGTGCCTTTCGAGTACGTATCTTTTTTTACCTGTCCGTAGAGAACAAGCCGGGAACCGACGGGATACAAACGCCCGGCATACGGCTGATTAAAGAACTTCACCCGGATGCCCCCTCTGCTGTCCCGCACCAGCATTTCAAAGATGGAGAAGCCCCGGCGGCGCGTTCTATAACCGCCCACACGACACACTTCACCACATATCAGCACCCATTCATCGTTCTTCAGGGAAGATATGGGACGGAAGCGGCTGCGGTCTTCATATCGGAAAGGTAGATGTCCGAGCAATTCTCCTACGGTGTGAATCCCGGAGGCGGCAAGCGCTTCGCTTCTTTGCGGTCCGATTCCATCCAGGTTTCCGACTGAATCATCCATTCCACTCATAGGCGTATTATAGATTTAAAATTGAAGATTGAAGATTGAAGATTGGCAGCTCAGTCGTTTTTTAATCCCACTTTTGGTAGGTTCATGGAACAGGAATGACGTTATGTAGGTATTAGAAATCATACAGATCCATACTTCCTTGTTCTCAAAAGGAGGCAGTCCCAAAACCGATATCGGACAACATCACGGCTTCTCAATCTTCAATCTTAATTTTTGAATCTTTAGATTTCATCTGCTATAAATGGGTGGATGCGATTCAATATTCTTCTAATCACACTGCTCCTTTCACTGNNGAAAAGGATGATATTGATGTTGTGCACATCACCCAGACAAGCGGTTCGTCCGTTGTTGCCGAAACCCGTGTCAAGACCGCATTCCGACTGCAGAAAGTCAACGAGACATGGGAAGTCCGGGACATCCGTATCGGGAACGGTCAGTGGGAGAAGGTCGAGGATCTGGCTGCCGCGCTGACCCAAGTTAAAACAGAGCAGACGCGCCTGATGCTGGAGCAGATTGCAGATTCCATCAATGCATATCGCCAGGATACAGGGAAAATGCCGGAATTCGAGGACTATGTCGGCCTGTCAGATGCTCTTGCCCCAAAGTACATGAAGTCTCTGATAAGACTCGATTCCTGGAGAAACCCGTTGAGAGCCAAGGCTTTAAACGCCGATTCCATCCAGATTGTATCAGCCGGACCCGACGCCCGATTCTCCACCGACGACGACATCAAACGCATCATAAAACCTTAAAATTTGGAATCCGGAAAACAAGTTATCCAGTCTGGACAGTCTCTCGTATCACTTTACCGGTTTCGGCTTGCCGCCTGCCGTTCCTACTAATTATGGACACCCATTGTCTAAAACCATGAATGACTTGGTAAAACCATCTTGGAAAACATGGACACCCACTCCCTTTTCCGAGCACCCTGGCTGCGCACCCGTCTTCCTCTGTAGATCCTGACACGTTCCACTCTCCGATAACATTAAACGTTTAAATCATTTACAGATAACAGAATGCCCTTGGAATATCGGTGCCCCGTAGTTCCTATTCCGGAAAGACAATGGGTGTCCAGGAATAATGAAGTAAAAGTAGGCGCACGCGTTCCGANNCTTAGACTTTATCGAGGATGTGTCCGAGTTTCTCTTTCTTTATTCTGAGGTACTCTTCACTGAGGGAGTGGGGATCGATTTCAAGCGGGATACGCTTTTCGATAAGGATCCCTTCCCGCTCCAGTCCCTGGACCTTTTCAGGATTGTTCGACAGAAGGTGGATGCGCGTGGCGCCAAGGTATTTCAGAATCTCGGCGGGCAGCCGGTAGTCCCTGAGATCCGCTTCGAAACCAAGCTCCTTGTTTGCCGCCACAGTATCGAGTCCCTGGTCCTGAAGGGCGTAAGCATGTATTTTGTTGATCAGCCCGATTCCACGACCTTCTTTCTGCTGGTAGACCAGGACACCGCATCCAGACTTCGCGATAAGATCCATGGCTACCGCGAGTTGATCTCCGCAGTCGCATCGCTTCGAGGAGAACACATCCCCGGTCAGGCACTGGGAATGGATGCGCACCAGTACAGCGCTACCCGGATTCGGGTTCCCGGATACAAGTGCAACGGCTTCCTCGCCCGATTCCGGGTCCTGAAAGCCGTAGATGATGAAGTCACCCAGTTGTGTAGGTAGTTTGGCGCTAGGAACTTTACCGAAATCCATGGATGTCGAAAAACTCTGCTGTGTCCGGCTGTTGTTCATTACTACGGTCATGCTTCCTTCTTTTCTTCTTCGGCCGCAGTCTCCTTTGAACTTTTCTTAGCCCCTTTGCTTTCCTTCTTGGAGGGTTTAAACTCGCTTCCGATCAGCTCAATAATAGCCATCTGCGCTCCATCGCCATCTCTGAAGCCAAGTCGGATAATTCGGGTGTATCCCCCGGGTCTCTGGGAAAACCGCGGAGCAATCGTATCAAAAAGTTTGGAAACAACCGCCGGATCTTTTACAAAAGCCAGGGCCTGGCGGCGTGCATGGAGCGTCTCACGCTTTCCAAGCGTTATCATTCGTTCCGCAATGGGACGAACCGCCTTGGCACGTTCCAGTGTTGTTCGGATGCGCTCTTTGTCCAGAAGCGAGGTTACCATGTTTCTGAACATCATCATCCGATGGGCCGTTTTGCGCCCCAGTTTTTTACCAGCAACCCGATGTCTCATGAATCCAATCTCCGTCTGCGTCAGCGGCNNATTTCTTTTATTTCATTCAAGGACTTTCGTCCGAAGTTCTTTGTCTTGAGCATTTCCGCTTCGGTTTTCACTACAAGTTCGCCGATGGTCTTGATATCTGCATTTTTCAGGCAGTTGTAGGACCTTACGGACAGCTCCAACTCCTCAACGGAGCGTTTCAAATTCTCGTACATCCGCTCGGATTCACGATCGACCTCTTCCTCTTCTTCTTCCGGCATCTCCTCGAAATTGATGAAGATGAACATGTGATCCTTAACGATCTTCGAAGCCTGCGCGATTGCATCCTGTGGCGAAATGCAGCCGTTCGTCCAGACATCCAGTACGAGCTTGTCATAGTCGGTCGTCTGGCCTAATCTTGCTGCTTCCACGCTGTAGTTAACCCGCTTGATCGGCGAATGAACGCTGTCCAGGGGGATGTACCCGAGCGGCAGGTCTTCCTCAAAATTTTCATCTGCCTGAACGTATCCGCGTCCTTTTTTGATACGCATTTCAATCTTTAGTTCGCCCCCTTCCCCGAGAGTGGCAACGGGAATATTCGGATCGAGAATCTCGACATCGGGATCTGACGTAATGTTTCCAGACGTCACGGGGCCCGGTTGATTCGCCTCAAGGTATATTGTCTTCGTGTGGTCGACATTGATTTTAAGCGGAACCTGTTTCAGGTTCATTATGATATTGGCGGCGTCCTCCGTAACATTGGGTATCGGAGTGAATTCGTGAAGAACCCCTTCGATCTTCACCGCCGTAATTGCCGCTCCCTCAATGGACGAAAGCAGGACCCGGCGCAATGCATTCCCGATTGTCGTGCCAAAACCTCTTTCAAAGGGCTGAGCAAAGAAGTGGCCGTAAGTCGGACTCAGGGTTTCAAGATCGCAGATCAGCCTCTTAGGCTTCTGAAAAGCTCTAGTCATATTTTTCCCCTTACCTCATCTCTCCCTTTATTTTGAGTAGAGTTCCACGATAAGTTGCTCATCAATAGGCATCAGAACATCTTCGCGCTTGGGTAGAGCCAGCACGGTCCCCTTCAGCCCTTCGGCATCCAGTTCGAGCCAGGCCGGCATTCCGCCTCGCCCCCCAACGGAACCGACCGAATCCAGCACTTGCTGATTCTTCGTGGATTTTTCCCGCAGTGTAATAACATCACCGGCCTTAACCTGCGCAGACGGAATGTTCACCTTACATCCATTAATGAGGATGTGTCCATGGGCAACCAATTGTCGAGCTCTATCTCGCGATGGAGCAAATCCAAGGCGGCAAACAACGTTATCAATCCGGCATTCCAGCATAATCAGCAGGTTTTCACCGGTAATTCCCTTCTTCTTTTCAGCTTTGCTGAAATAATTGGAAAACTGTTTTTCCAACACCCCGTAAATACGACGCACTTTCTGTTTTTCACGCAACTGAACGCCGTACCCAACAGTCTTGGGGCGATGGCCGCGGCCGTGTTGTCCGGGAGGGAAATTGCGTTTTTCCACGGCACAGGAGTCCCTGTAGCAGCGATCTCCCTTGAGGAAAAGCTTCTGTCCTTCCCGTCGGCAAAGCCGACATTTTGCGTCACGGTATCTAGCCAACGTATTACTCCTTTTCTAAACGGAATGACGAATTGCGAA
>DKBB01000384.1 GCA_002451015.1 Acidobacteria bacterium UBA6911 | reverse complement strand
TTTGATCAGCGTGCTGACTCCGGCTTCTGCAAGATCGGTTGTCTTTAGTCCCGGGTTAGCTTCATAGGGTGACTTATTGAAGGAAAAGACAATCTTATCCTGTATGCCGCGCATATCTGTAATTCCAAGCGATAGGTAGGCTTTGTCCCATAAGATATTATTTGAATCGATGTTCAGTTGACTTGTTAGTGGGAGTTTAAAGTTCCCGCTGAACTTGAGTTTGATATTATAGAGAACCGCTTCGAAAAGGCTTCGATAACGTACTTCCGGATTTATCTCCCCCGTTATATCCAGTGTTTCAGGCAGGATATGGAGATAGTTTAGATTAAATTTCCTTTCGCCGTCGTTGTCTTTGAAAAATGTCTTGAACGGTACGGTAATAAATGGGCCGACAATGGTCTGTTCGTCTCCCCATTTTTGGCTGATTTCCTTGACCACGGAATCACGTCGAGACTGCCTTTCGCGGATCAATTCCTGTACCATTACGGCCGGGATAAGCAGCAATAAAATCAGGATACCTACAGAAACTATTTTCAGCGTAATGGATCTCTTAATATAATTCATGACCTTNNTTAGAAATATTTCCGATCATCCGCAAAACGGCCATGATTGTATTTCTGCAATTTCCCGGCATTTTCGACGAACCTTGTGCAAAGCATAGTAAAATCAAGGCCTGAAATTCAATGACAATGACATAAGGCTTATTATCAGAAACCAATGGGCAGGTTTTGATTGGGAGCGAGATTCTAAAGACAGACGTCCTTTTTTCCTATACACAGACCTTCTCGTCGCGCGGTGGAAAGTTCCAAGGATCAGGCTGCTATCTCAGGGATCGGTGGACGCGGCATTCGAAGAGACCTCGTTGCTCCCTAAGGAAGCGGCGGACCGTAACTTCAGGCGTTGGCGGGTGATCGGCGTCTACGTGTGGCCGAACGTTTCGCCGATCGGCGAAACCTGGGAGGAGGTGAAAGAACGACTCCGCGACCGGCTACACAACCGCAGGGCCTGGATGGACGGGAACATCGGGGAGANNAAGGTCTGATACCGGAAGAAATTTCCGAACGGACATTTATTTATATTAATATGTTGTGCATCACTGAGAAGCCGGATTCCACCGTCCAAATTGCCATCAAGCGCTGTGCCAGCTGAGTCAAAAATGCCTGCATAATAAAAATATTATTTAATTCAAACTTAAAATGGGACTGCCTTCTCCAACCCTTTTGCAGTATCCTGTTTGCGCTATGCTGGTTTTCAACGGATATCCAAGCAGAGGCATTCGCTGCACACAATTTCTTTGTGAAAGGATTCTCAAGCTCCGCATGCATATCAAGCGCCATCGCAGCCTCTGGCTGGCCTTCAACTGGATACTCCTGGTGGCCGGTGCGGCGACAGCCCAGGCTTGGCAGATACACACTGTAGCAGGCGGCGAGAACCTGACCGTCATAGCCCGGCGCTACGGCGTCACCATCAAAGATCTGCAGGATTTGAACGAGCTCCAGAGCGATTTATTGATTGTCGGACAAAAGCTGCGCGTTCCCGAACAGGATAACGAGTGGTATGTCGTGCGCAGTGGCGACAACCTGTCGACTATTGCCCAGAAATTTGATACGTCCGTAGCCTTGCTGCGCCAGCTCAATGGGATCCGTGGGAGCCGAATATATCCCGAACAGCGGCTGAGGATTATACCGGCACCGGTGGATGAGGCCGTGCACGTGGTCGAGCGCGGCGAGAACCTGACCGTCATAGCCCGGCGTTTTAACACCTCTATTGCCCGACTCAAGCAGATAAACGGCCTGGAAAACGATCGCATTTTTATAGGCCAGCAACTGCGCCTGCTCGAAGCGGATATGACCTCCCATATCGTTGAGCGTGGCGACGCGCTGTGGGAAATTGCCAGGACATACGGAATGACCGTGACTGAGCTGAAGCGTATCAACGAACTTGGAGGGGATCGGATCTATCCGGGGCAGGTGCTGAAGGTCGCGGCTTCGTTCGATAACGGTTCGCCCCCCGCTGCGTCCCAAATGAAGCTGGCGAGCTATGTGGTGGAACGCGGCGACAACCTGCACGATATCGCCCGCTTGCACCAGATGAGTCTGCGTGAGCTGCGCGACCTGAACAATCTGCGCGGTTCCCTTATCCATCCCGGGCAGAAGCTGAAGGTGAGGCCGCTGCTCGGCACGCGTGCCGATAACGGCGGCTACATCGGCAGTCTCGACTGGGACAAACTCAATATCTCGGTGCCGGGAGTCGCAAAGGTGCAGGCGGCCAGCGGCCCGTATTTTTATGAAAAGCCCATAGCGATCCGGCAACCCGACAAGACATACACGGAGGAAAGCACCATCTCACCCGGCATCAGTTACCGGCATGCCCGCAAGCTCTTCGATGTTTTTGAAGAGCAGGTGAAAGCGATGGGCAAACTGGATGACAGCCTGGACGGGTGGCATTTTGTGCTGGATCCCGGCCACGGGGGAATCGATCCGGGCGCTGTTGTTTCAGCCGAAGACGAAGAGGGGGAGCGATACTATGTGGTTGAGGACGAGTACGTTTACGATCTGACGCTGCGTGTCTACGCCCTGCTCAGGGCGCGTGGTGCGGATGTCACCTTGACAATCCTGGCCCCAAACCATCTGCTGCGTGCCAATACGCCTGCGTCCAGTACATTCGTGCATGACCGAAACGAAGTCTTCAACGATGCGGACTGGAACCGGAGCGATCAGTCGAAGACCTGGCCCAAAGGCGGGATGAGCTATCTGAAAAAACGGGTGGAAATCGCCCAAAAAGCCGTCAAAGACACACCCGGAGATCGGCAGGTTTTCCTGAGCTTTCATGCCGACCATGACGTATCCACCGGAAATGCCATTACTCTTTTTTACCACCAGAACCACCGGACCATCGATCGTGTTTCGCGCGATTTCAGCCGGGAACTGCTGCCGGCAATGGGCGCCGGCTCGCGCATTCGCGGCCGCAACTTCGCCGTACTTCGCGACAATCCCATCAAATACAAGCTGCTCGTGGAAATGCGGAACCTGGCATTCAACGAGCATGTCTGGGCTATCCGATACGAAGAGCTTCGCCGGCGCGACGCCGAAAAGATCGTTGAGGCTCTGGTGTCGGTTCTCGGAACAAAAATCGTGCCCATCGCGGAACTGTCGCGGTAGAATCACCGGGAGGAACGGGGATTTCCCGAATCCCAAACAATCCTTCGGCGGCGGCGCTGCGGTGGAAACTGTAAAAAAAGGGCGAGGATCGCTGCATTAGAGGAGCCCTTCTTTGAATTCCAGGATCCATCCCATGCCGGCTATTCGGTGAAAGTGGATTTGTGCGCGAATTCCCAGACTCCCGCCAAAACCTGCTTTCAACTCCAGTAAAATCCCAGACGGCAATTCAATACTCTGCTTGAAAGGCGGCTTCGCCTGATAAAAAAGCGCAGGGTATGTTTCTCCACTCTGCGCCTTCTTTATTTAATGCAACAAAGGGTGAACACAAGGTTCGCCCCAATGCGATGACTGGTTATTTCTCGTCCGGGATGATATCCGGCAAACTTCAATCATTTGCAGCGACTCAATTCTGTGGACATTATTGAGAAATACATGACTTTGTTTGCAGTTTGAAATTCGGGTCTCATTTTGTATCAGAATTCACGCTAAGCGCTGGCCGCAATGTTTATAAAAGTGGTGATTCGCATATTTTTTATACTGCCATGGCATGATTCCGCCGATGAAGGAAACATAATGGCAACGCAACCGATTACTATTGTGGTACTTAGTAAAGACCTTGATGACTTCACGAATATTCGTGCTGCACTAAACACGGATAGCCGTGCAAAGCTGATTTCGGGAGGGAATGATCCGGAGCAGGTTCACGAAGTGGTTACGCAACACAAGCCCTCTGCCGCGATCATCAACCTCGGCACCCATGGGGACCAGGCGATCAAGCTGATCCAACGCTTGAATCAGGATTGTCCCGGTACAGCGATCATTTCGGCCGCGAAGGAAACCTCTGCCGACCTTATCCTGCAAAGCCTGCGCGAGGGCGCTCGGGAGTTTCTGCGGCTTCCGATAAATGCCGAAGAGTTAAAGACGGTTCTCGATCATATCGCAGCCTTCAGCGGAAAACATGGTAAAGAAGAGAAGAAGAACGGTCGAACGATCACCGTCTTTTCAAGCAAAGGTGGGTGTGGCACATCCTTCATTGCGACAAACATTGCCGCCTCTACAAATGCACGAACCGTGCTGGTTGATCTCAATCTGGAATCCGGGGACCTGCCGTTGTTTCTCGGAGTGCGCACCAAATACTCCTTCCAGGATCTGATTGCACATCACGGATCTATCGATGATTGTTTGATTTCCTCCTATGTGACCTCATGTTCAAAAAACCTCGACTTGATTGCCGCTCCCGAAGAAATTGATCCTGTCGAAAAAATCAAGCCTGAATACGTGCTTGAGGCACTCCAACGATTAAACGAATGTTATGATTTTGTAATCATCGACCCGCAACATACTTTCGATGCAATCACACTCACCGCTTTGGACCAATCCACCCAAATCATTTTGGTGGTCACGCTGGACCTTCCTTCAATCCGAAGTGCTCAAAGAACGCTGCGCATGTTTGATCGAGTCGGGTACCCGGGGGAAAAGGTCCGACTTCTTCTCAATCGCTGGAGCAGACAGGACAATCTCGACATCCCTCAGGTTGAAGACTTCCTCGGTAAGTCCATCATCGGCTCGATACCGAGTGATTATCAAACAGTCGTGAATTCCATCAACCTGGGAAAGCCACTGGTAAAATCTGATCCCAGATCAAAGGTCGGGCGGGAGATCGAACGTTTTACCCAATTGATTTCAATAGAGGATGCGGCGTTGGAAGAAGCAAAGCCAAAACGATCCTGGAGTCTCATTTCAAAACGTTCTCGGGTTTAGAAGGTTTGAGAAACCGTGAAGTAGATTTCAAATATACTGATGGGATAAGTGCCTTTTTTATCGATCCGGCACCTGTCCAGGCTTTCCCTACAGCAGCCCTAAAACCCCCTGTACACCCAACTCCACTTTGCGTATAGCGATAAAATTTTGTAAATCAATTATTTCCAGTTATCTATATCAACCGCGCATCGGACTCAAAATTCCGTGCCCCCTTACGGGCATGAGGGAGCGATCCCCTTCCTGGGCGAAGCCTCGGACCCTTACAGGTCCCAGGATTTTAAGTCGGATGCCTGCACCACGCTATACGTTGTAAACACTATATATCAATTAGTTTAATCTTTTGTCATTTTGGGATTCGTTGGGTCTTATCGGGTATTGTTGGATTTCCGCGGGCAAAGTGACGGGCAAAGTGACAAGAGAGTACAATCTAATATCCTATTAGGATTGAGTCACTCTTGGGGTTGGGGATTGCCAAAGAGGGAGCGTCCGCTAAGTTGAAAGACATAACTCGTAATGCCTTCCTATGGGATCTTTGACCGAGGATTGGGTTGGATATAGGATATAGACAATTCCTGTCTTACACAGGATTTGCAATGAGTTCTGAAAATGGAACGCTTTGGAAAAATGATACAGCACTTTGCCGAATTTTGAGCAAAGCAAAGAAAAATCAAGACCTGAAATTCAATGACAATGAGATAAGGCTTATTATCAGAAACCAA
>DKBB01000273.1 GCA_002451015.1 Acidobacteria bacterium UBA6911 | reverse complement strand
TCTACAACGAAAACATATACCACCCGCCCATGCCGGAGGGAACGGAAGAAGGCATACTCAGGGGCATGTACCTTTTCAGGCCGGCCGTGGAGAAGAAGGGCCTTCACGTGAGGCTCTTCGGCAGCGGATCCGTCATGCAGTGCGTCTTGAGGGCGCAGGAAATTCTGGCCGAAAGGTTCGGGGTCTCCGCCGACGTATGGAGCGTGACCAGCTACCAGCAGCTGCGCCGCGAAGCCCTTTCAGTCGACCGCTGGAACCGGCTCCACCCGGAATCGGGCCCCCGGATTCCGGCCGTCGTTCGGACGCTCGAGGGGATGGAAGGCCCGTTCGTGGCGGCGACCGATTTCATGAAGGCGGTGCCCGACAGGATTCGCCCCTGGGTGTCCGCACGTTATACGGTCCTGGGAACGGACGGGTACGGCCGCAGCGATACGCGCGAGGCTCTCCGTCGTTTTTTTGAAGTCGATGCTGAGAGCATAGCCGTTGCTGCACTGCATGCGCTGTCCCAGGACGGATCGGTTGCGGCGGCTGAGGTGGCCGAAGCGATCCGCACACTGGGTCTGAATCCGGATAAGCCTGATCCTTTAGCCGGGTAAAGCACGCCTGTAGAAAATATGAAAGTGAGGTTGAAACCATATGGGAATAACTACAACCAGGACATCATGGAGAAAATGGATTTTTACAGGAGTACTGGTATTTCTCGTCCTCGGCCCCGGATGTGCCCGGGCGCAGGTGGCGTGGGTGTCGGACTTTGACGAAGCGCTGAACCAGGCTGCCGTAAAGGAGCAGTTTATTGTGCTCGATATCTCGGCCAGCTGGTGACCCTATTGCCAGAAAATGGCCCGTGAGGTCTATACCAATGAAGAGTTTATCGAGTTTTCACAAAAATTTGTTTTCATGCGCGTGCTGGCGGACAAGAATCCCGAAGGCGCGGAATTAAAGAGCCGATATCGGGTTGGGGGCGTTCCCACTTTGTTGATCCTGGATTCCAAGGGACGGGAGATCGATCGGATTTCCGGTGCCCATCCTGCTGACCTGCTGATGGAGGAGCTGGAGTTGATTCTCAAATTCGCTTCCGAGAGCAGCCCTGTCCGTTTATAGAAGACAGGTGCTGACAATGCTTTTCCTTCATGACTTTCTATGAGAGTAGTCAATCCCGGGCCCTGAAAGGGAATCCATAAACCGGAAAAGGGTAAACCCGGAAAGAGAAACGTTATTCATTGGGTGCGTAATATCCCTGCCGGGTTCGTGCGGTCAACCCCCCTTTCTTCAACCGAACCTCCACGCTGTGAAACTCTCCGATCCGTTGCAGGTTGCTCGGGTAATACCCGATGCTGTACTGGCTGGACAATTCTTGGGCGATTTTCCGAAAAGCCGTGCCCAGGTCGCCAATCTTCTTGGCATCGACCAGAGTTCCCCCGCTGAATCCTGAAAGTTTTGCCAGATATTCGCGCCCGGCGGCATATTCCGCCTTTTTGCCTCCGCCTCCCCCAGGGAAAGGAAAACGCCCGGATTGTTTTTTCCCGGCATTGAAATAAATGCAGTAAATGGTAGCTTCGGTTCTTCTGGCGAGATCGAGAGTTTCCCCTTCCGTAACAGTCTGGCTTCGGTTGTCGATCCCGTCGCTGAAGAGTACAAGAGCCTTGCGCCCGAACTCGTGCTTCAGCACCTGTTCCAGCGACAGCCATACCGCTTCGTAGACCGCGCTCAAACCCCTCGCTTCGATTCGCAGGATCGCTTTCGGATCTTTTTTCCTGTAAAGGCTGAAAGTTTCCCACAGTATAACATCATCGGCGAACGACAGAATGGCCAGACCGTCGTCTTTCTTCAGGAAAGTGACAAAACGGGTCGCTTCGTTCTGAATGGTTTTCAAATAGGTCTTCATGCTGTCGCTGCTGTCCAGCATCAGCGCCACCGAAATCGGTTCTTCTACGGTTGCGAAGCCGGCGATCTCCTGGAACTTTCCGTTGTCGATAACCACAAATTCTTCCTGTTTCAGGTCTGTGACGTATTCCCCGCGACCGTTGGTGACCACGACCGGCAGGGAAACCATTTCGACCTGGACCTGGATCAACTTGCTGCCCGGTTTGTCCGCTGCCTGCTGGGGCATGGTCGCCCGCACACCGAAACCGGCCGTCAGGAGAAGTAATCCGCCGATGATTGCATTTCGGATTGAGGAATTCATAGTCGTGTGTATTTGTCGTTGATCCGTGCTGTATAAAACGCGAAAGAATACAATCCCATAAATATAGAAATTCAACTCAGAAATTGGGTTCAAAATTTTTCAGTTTGACGGGTCCCGATACTTCGGTCGAGTGCATATCGAAAAACCGTAGCGGCCAAGCGGCCGCTTCTCCGGCATAGTCCACTCCGATACGCGGGCTCGTTCCGACGGTGCCGCATTCACTCCCGTTGTGAAATAGGCGCAGATCGCCGGAGGCAAGAAGGTCCGTTCCACTGGAGTCCACGGTTATGCCGAGGCCGGCGCTCAATTTTGCCGGTCCGCTCAGCAGCCTTGCCGGTGTTCCCGGGGGGCCTTCGCCGGCCCGTAAAAGGACCGCTTCGGCAATGCCGGATATGCGTGTGACCACATTCGTGCAATGATGCATGCCGTAAACCAGGAAAACATAGAGATGGCCTCCATCCATGTACATGGGCTCTACGCGCGGTGTACGCCGGCCCCCGCGGGAGTGAGCAGCGGCGTCCCCCTTCCCGAGGTAGGCTTCTGTTTCCACGATGCGCGCGCCGTACCAGCGTCCCCGATACCGGCGTGCCAGCCAGGCGCCGAGCAGTCGATGTGCAATGCTCACCGTATCCCGGCGGAAGAAACTGCGGGGGAATTCGGTCATATCCAGGGCATCGGGGTCGAACCGGAGGCTTTGATGCGGAATTGCAGAATTTGTGCCCATTGTCATTAAAGATTCAGAATGGAAGATTGAAGATGGATAACTGGTCTGATTGGATCATGCGCGTTTATGGCTTCAATGCAACAGGTCCAATGTAGAAGACTTAAATCCTGCTGCTCCCATTCTGCAACCGGAAAACCTCTCCAATCTGCCCAAATCTTCAATCCACAAATTTAAGAATCTTAATTCCTCTTACGTTTTCTTTAATAACGCATGCATATGTCCAAGCCATGCGAACGTTATGGTTTAGGTTTGTCTAGAACGTGCCGAAGCGCGTCCTCCAGCCTCGCGAAGCGGAAGGGATAGTCGGCGTCCTTTAATTTGGCGGGCTCCACCCTGGTACTGGACAGTAGCAGGGCATCGGCCATTTCTCCGAATGCAAGGCGTGCCGCAAAACCGGGCAGTACGCATACGGAAGGACGGAAAAGCACCCGTCCCAGGGTTTTGGCAAATTCCCGGTTGGGAACGGGATTCGGCGAAACAGCGTTGACCGGACCCCGCAGCGACTCGTTCTGTAAGGCGTATTCGATGATTCCCGTTATGTCCTCCAGTGCGATCCAGCTCATGTATTGCCGGCCGCTACCGATTTTTCCTCCGAGTCCCATACGGAATACCGGAAGCATCTGTGCGAGTGCGCCTCCGCGAGCGCTTAATACGATGCCGGTTCTCAGGTTGACGACGCGGATTCCCTTTGCACCGGCGGGCTCGGTTGCTTTTTCCCATTCACGGCAGACATCGGGCAGGAAACCTGTTCCGGGGCAGCTGCTTTCATCGACCCACTCTTCTCCCCGGTCGCCATAACAACCGATGGCTGAGGCGCTGATGAACACCTTCGGAGGTGCAGTAAGTCCGGCCAGCGACTCGGACAACAGGCTTGTGCCCCTGATCCTGCTTTGCAGGATACGGCGTTTTTTTTCCGGCGACCATCGCCCGCCCGTGATGCTCTCGCCCGCCAGGTGTACAACCGCATCGATTCCTTCCAGCGCCTCCCTGTCCAGTTTCCCTGACGCGGGATCCCAGAAAATCCGGTTCTCCGACAGAGGAGATTTCCGAACCATATGGATGATACGGTGACTTTTTTGATGCAGGGATGTGTCGAGTTCAGATCCGATGAGGCCGGTGGCCCCGGTTATGAGAATATCCATTCCGTCTCCAGGGAACCGGACTCCGCAAACGCCTACAGCGTCCGGTTCAGAATGGGGGCGATCCGGCTGATTTCCTGCATCAGCTGTTCCAGTTCCGGCGGTTGGATCGACTGGTTGCCGTCGGACAGGGCGTCTTCGGGCCGGTTGTGCACCTCGAT
>DKBB01000372.1 GCA_002451015.1 Acidobacteria bacterium UBA6911 | reverse complement strand
CCTGCAGCCACTTCTAGACGGCATAGCCCATGTTACCGGAGGTAGCCATGGAGTCGGAAAAGGAATTACCGCCGGACCGGGAAGGCGGAAACTGCCGACTGCCTGACCGGCAGGTCTGATTAAACGCTTCAAGCCGCTAAAGTGGAGATGGGTGCAATCGACTGAGCACATAGATCCGAGCGACTCCGAGTCTGCCAATCCTTGGGTCGTGCTACCTTAAGTCTGGCAATGGGGTTTGAGGTGATGGAACTTTGGGGAAAGATTAAGATCGCAACACAATTGGGTATACAATACTGTGTGAATGAAATAGACGACAAACAACTTCCGCCACGGACCATTGAAAATATCTGAAAATGTCTGGCGTCTAGGTAATTTGGACCCACTTCGCCCATACGACAAGGGGGACTTTAAAGGCAAACATTTCTTCCATAACTCCTGAACATGACAGCCTCCGTCAGGTCAAGTGATGCAGGGACCATGTTGAGCGAAAGTATTCGATGAAACCCAATAAAGAGAAATTCAAACCAGCAGTTGAAAAACCTGTTTTGTTATTGTTGGCAGGCGCCCTGTGGATCGTTGTCGGAACAATGCTTTTGACGTATTCATTTCACTGGATACGCGCTTCCCGGGGAAATTATTCTTTAATTTATGTCTGCACGGGAGTTGCTCTTGCCTTAGTCATACACCATTTCGGGTTTCTCAGGGTCGTGGATAAAAATTTGAAACGAATATTGCCCATGAAAGGCAAAAAGTGCTTATTTTCTTTTATGACTTGGAAGAGTTACGTAACCGTCGTGATTATGATTATGATAGGCGTATTGCTCCGTCATTCCCCCGTACCGAAATCCTATCTATCAATATTATATACAGGAATCGGTTTAGCACTTGTACTTTCCAGCCTGCGATATTTAAGAATGCTTGTGAAGCAACTGAGAAAAAACGTCCTGTCTGAGGAATAGTCTAATCAACGGTTTGACTTGCCAGGGGTCCCAGGGTCGGACATCGCCGGTTCGAATCTCCCCCCTCTGCGCCATGCGAGGCTGCTGGGCAACGTAACATCGGATTAACCTGTCCTGAATGCAACCGGATATTTCGGGAAAAAGCCGAATGCCTCAGCCTTTGGCTGGCACCCCAGCCAAAGGCTGGGGATGCATGGCAGTTGGGAGATTGGAGGCAGAAGCCCCCATGGTTTTTTCCTTAGGCAGAAGCTCCGACCTGCGGTCGGAGTTCTTCACTCCGACTGCCTTATTATGCAACTCTTGTTTCAGGTATGTTCGGCAACTTAAGATTCAGTAAAAGCATTCCCTTGCCGAACGCATTCTCGCCGCCGGATAGAAATTTGCAGCTGGTGACCGGGCGAAATCCCTATTGCAGCGGACAAACGGTTGTTGTATCAATATCTATGAGGACCGGCAGTAATTCATCTTTCAATAGGGATAAAAAGGAGAGTGAATATGAAAAAACCCGATATGCCGCATCCCATGCATGATGAACACCTGTGCTATCTGGTAAACATGGGCTATATCGAGAGTAATTTTGAGGATTATAAAGAACGGGTGAAGGACGCAAGATATGTATGTAAGAATTGCGGGCGCACCGCCGATTCCGCTGAATATCTTTGTAAGCCTAATAAACTTTAGTTGAAGCGTCTTGGTTGTATGAAATCCAGGCTTCGATTTTAAAAGTTAGACCTATCTGAAAGCATAAAGACATAAAGCGGCATCCGATCTCTAGCCCCTTGCATGGGACAGAGAAGGATGCCGCTGAGCGCGCAAATAAACCTCAAAAAACGATAAGGCCTCCACCGCCTGAATCAGGCGTCCTAAATTTATCTACTGGTAGGAAAATCGTCCCTTGTTATAGATCTTCGTTTTACACAGGTTTTCCCAATAGACTGTAATCCGTATTTTCCCTAGGATGCATACTGTGATCGGGAAAAGGCGTTAGCTTTGCCATGTAACCGGGCTGGTCGAAAACGGCAGAGTGGGTAAAAAAGGAGAGGAGGGGGGGCCATGAAACGTGTTCCGGCCTTGACGATTGCCGTTGTTTGCCTGTTTGGCTTCATTGGTTTCTCGGATGGGGCCTTAGTCGCCTTCGAAGGCAAATCCTGGAAGGACATCGATTATGTCGGCGACGGGATCTTCGGTCACCGTCTTGATATTTATCTTACGGAGAAGGGTGCCGGGCCATTCCCGGCACGTCAACCGGTTCGGGCAAATTTTGATTCTGGACGGCGCTTTCTCGCCATGTACCTTGCCCGCTTCAGCCTGATTGAAGCGTGCGGTTAGCTCGCGGCGATTGCTTCTTGATGTAACATTGGGGGCATGCTATCTGTTATTAGTCAGATAATACAGAGTAGGTTGGCGCATGGGTAACTATGAAAAGTTGAGGCTGATATTCAGAATATCCCGATTCGCTATGCTTTTTTCTTTACTTTGCATAGCGCAAATTTTCGTATTGTGTATCGGAGCGGACGGTCATATTGAAGTCGAACTCCCGGTGCAACAGTCCTGCGGTGATTGTATCGATGTGCCTCTATTTTTCGCCACTCTTTCAAAAGGATGCCCCTGTCTCGGCGAGAACTTATCTGAGAACGAAGATGTTTTCGTCTCGAAGGATGTTTCCATGCTGGATTTCTCCACAACGGAAACCGATCTGAAAAACCGATTCAGTGCCTTGCCCCCCCCTGTTTCAAAGACTTCTGCCCTCGACACAATTATGCTTCGAATTTGAACCATCATCTCCGTTCGATTTAATTCTATAACGACAGCTGGAACGATTTTAAAGAATAGCCTCATCGTTATTCCTTGTGAATCCTAATTCTACAAGGGATGAGTCGAAAACAGGAGGTCGGCTAAATGTGCTGGAAGATCATCATTGTGGCGGTTCTTGCAGGCGCCATTAACTGTGTTGCCCGGGATATGGATGCAGTCCGACCGGTATCGGATCCTTCGGGATTTCGTGCGGGTACCACTCCAGAGGAGTTATCAAGCCGGGAAAACGGTGCACAGAGCTTTGAAGAACCGACGGGAATTATTAATTTGGGCCAGGCTTTGGCGATGGCCCTTATGAAAAACCCGGGACTTAAGGTTTTTGAATTGGAAATTCGGACGAAGGAAGCTCTTGTTTTGCAGTCTTCCGTGATTTCAAATCCCGAGGTCGAGTTCAATACGCAGAATTTCGGCGGCCTGGGCCGTCCCGAAAATTACGAAGGATCGGAGACAACCATTCAGCTCCGCCAGCTGATTGAACTGGGAGGCAAGAGACAGGCCAGGAAAGAGGTGGCGGCTCTAAACAGAGACCTGACTCAATGGAATTACGAATCGAAGAAAATTGACCTGTTGATCGACACGACCAAGGCGTTTTGGGCCCTCCTTGCTGTACAACGACGACTTGAACTGCTGGACGACATCATCCATTTGTCGGAGGAAACATTCCATACAGTCTCGGAGCGTGTGCGGGCAGGGAAGGTTTCTCCCGTAGAGGAGATCAGGGCTGAAATTCTCCTTTCAGCCAATCGTATAGAGAAGGAACGCGCCCTTCGCACTCTGGAGGCTGCCAGGTATCATCTTGCATCCTTTTGGGACAGCACGTCTCCTTTGTTTGCCGGCGTACAGGGGGACCTAGAACGCGTTTTACCCGGAATCCCCTCTATCGAAAAGTTGAAACTGTTAGTCCCCCAAAACCCTGATATCGCCCGGTGGGCAACAGAGCTGGAAAGCCGCCAGGCTGCCATCGAGCTGGAAAGAGCCAATATTGTACCGAACCTTACCGTCACAGGTGGATATCAGCGTCTGAATAATATGGGAGACCAGGCTTTTACGCTGGGCCTTTCCGTCCCCCTGCCTATTTTCAACCGTAATAAGGGAAATGTTCTTGCGGCTCAAAACAGGCTTGTTTTGGCTCAAAATCAGCGCAGGGCGTCTCTTGTTCAAGTGAAATCCGATCTTGTTCAGAACTACCAGCGACTCCAATCCTCTTACCAGGAGGTAACCGCATTAAAGGAAAACATAATGCCTTCAGCCCTGAAGGTCTATGAAGCAATCAGGGAAGGATACAGCCAGGGGAAATTTGACTATCTCAATGTGCTGGATGCCCAGACAACACTGTCCCAGGCAGAGATTCAATTAATCGACGCTCTCTTCAATTATCACAGAACCGTTGCGGATATCGAGCGTTTAATCGGAGGAAGCATGGAATCGGTGCTTGAGATTCCGGAAGTTGATGCAGGAGGAGAATAAAATGAACACTAAGCCTATGGATTCCATGGCTGCCTTCATCGCAGGGCTTGTATTGATCGCCGGTTTCACAATCGGATGTAATTCAGAAGACGGGAATCCTCCCGATATTCAAAAGGAACCGGTGTCCGAAACACACAAGGAACATATCGAATACGAAGAGGAGTCGATTGTTCGGCTGGACGAAGATGAAATGGAGGAGTTCGGAATTGATACGCGGGTAGCCGGTCCGGGAACGCTGGATGTGGAAATCGACTTGCCCGGGGAGATAATCCAGAATCCAGATCGCCTGGCCCATATCGTACCCCGAGTCAGCGGTGTCGTCCGCAAGGTTTATAAAAATCTGGGGGATTACGTAAAAACCGGGGATGTAATGGCCCTCCTGGAAAGTCGGGAACTTGCCGATTTGAAATCAAATTTTCTGGCACGGAAAGAACGGCTGGCCCTTTCCGAATCGGTTTTCAGGAGGGAAGAGGACCTGTGGAACAAAAAGATCTCGGCCGAACAGGAATATCTACAGGCGAAGAGGGATCTGGCGGAAGCCAGAATCGAGCTTAGAACAGCGGAGCAGAAACTACATGCGTTGGGCCTTAACGAAAACTATTTATCCCGCTTGCCGGCAGAGCCGGATGCTACTTTTACCCACTATGAGATCGTTGCACCCTTCAGCGGCACGGTTGTTAATAAACATATAACTCTCGGTGAGGCACTGGAAAACAATTCCGAAGCATTCGTCATCGCCGATCTCTCATCCGTGTGGGTAAACCTCAGTATATATCAGAAAGACCTGCACTCGGTTCGGGTCGGACAAAAAGTAGTCGTTTCGGTTAAGGACCACATTCCCGAAACCTCGGGAGCAATTTCCTATATCAGCCCCCTTGTTGAAGAAACCACCCGGACCGCTTTTGCCCGTGTCGTTCTATCCAATGCCGAAGGGATCTGGAGGCCGGGCCTCTTCGTGACCGGTCGGATTAAAATCGACAATATTGAAGTACCGTTGATCGTGCCAAGGACGGCGCTGCAGAGGATCGGAGAACGGATCCATGTCTTCGTCCGGACAGAAGGTGGATTTGAACCTAGGGAGATAACACCAGGCCGTTCCGATGAAACCGGCGTTGAAGTTCTTTCCGGTCTGGTTGTAGGAGAAGTCTATGTCTCCAAGGGAGCATTTACCCTAAAATCCGAGATGGAGAAAGAGGCTTTTGGTGGAGATCATCACCATTGACCTTCCCGATAGGAGCTAGAAATGATTGGCAGTGTCACCCGATTCGCCCTGAACAGCCGGCTTTTAATCATTGTTCTCGGCGTTCTTGTTATGGGAGCCGGATTATACAGCTTCAACAGTCTGCCCATAGACGCCTTTCCTGACGTATCCCCGAATCTCGTCCAGGTTTTTACCGAGACTGAAGGCCTGGCACCTGAAGAGATTGAGCCCTACGTCACCTACCCTGTGGAAACAGTAATGAATGGGCTTCCGGGAATTACGACCATCCGGTCGGTTTCCAACTTCGGTCTGTCCGTTGTAAACATCTATTTCCGGGATGATGTGGACATCTACTTTGCCCGCCAGTTGGTAAACGAACGACTGCAGGAAGCCCGGGAACAAATACCGGACGGATTCGGAGATCCCCAGCTGGGCCCGATCTCAACCGGTATGGGGTTGGTGCTCTTCTACTACCTGGAAGATGAAACCGGTAGCCGGTCGCTTGAGGAGTTGCGGACAATTCAGGATTGGCTTGTTAAGTTCCATCTGCAAACGGTACCCGGCGTGACGGAAGTGCTCGGAATCGGGGGTTGGGAAAAACAATTTCACGTTGTCATCGATCCCGATTCTCTTCTGAGATACGGCGTGACGATCCAGGAAGTCATCGATAAGATCGCGGATAACAACCTGAACGTCGGGGCGCAGTTTATCGAAAAAAACAACGAGGAATACATTGTCCGTTCCTTGGGATTGGCTTACACGATCGAAGATATTGAGAACATCATCATTCGATCCGAAGACGGCACCCCGATCTTTCTCCGGCAGCTTGCCGAAATCCGGATTGGAGGCGCCGTCCGTCGTGGCCTTCAAACCCGCAACGGCATCGAAGAAGTGGTTGCGGGACAGGTGATCAAACTTTTCGGCTCCAATTCCTCCACCGTGATAGAGCAGGTGGAGGCCAAGATGATAGAAATCAACCGGATACTCCCGGAGGGTATTCAGTTGATCCCCTATTACGAGCAAAAAACCATTGTGGAAGCATGCGTGAAAACAGTGACCGATGCTTTGCTTCTAGGCATCGCTCTCGTTGTCATCGTCCTGATTGTATTTATGGGAAGCTTCAGACCAAGCCTGGTGGTCGCGGTTTCCATACCCTTTTCGATTCTGTCTGCCGCTATATGGATGAAATATTTCGGTATTTCAGCCAATCTCATGTCCCTGGGAGGACTGGCTATAGCGATCGGTATGCTGGTCGACGGAACGATAGTCATTGTGGAAAATGTCGACCGCATGCTGCGGGAGTCGGACCTTTCGGAAGAACGAATGAAGGTGGTGGCCCGTGCCTGCAAGGAAGTGGCCCGGCCCATCCTGTTTTCCATCTCCATCATTATTGTCGTATTTCTGCCTCTGTTTGCCCTGCAGGGAGTCGAAGGCAAAACTTTCCGGCCACTGGCCTACACGGTGGCTCTAGCCATGTTCGGATCGCTTGTATTTGCAATTTTTCTGGCGCCGGTCCTGGCTCAGCTGGTTATGAGAAGGAAAAAACGAAGTCACGGAGAAAGAAATTCATCGGAAATCGGACTTGTCCGTTGGCTGATTAAGGGCTACCGGCCGGTAGTGAAGTTTGTTACCAGGCATCGAAGCATTGCACTGATTCTCTCAGGAGCACTTCTCCTTGTCGGGGCGCTTGTCTTTCCATTCCTTGGATCCGAATTTACCCCTTCTCTGCAGGAGGGAACCGTTGTGTTGCGCCTGACCATGGCCCCCTCCATAGCGCTCGAAGAAAGCAGGAATATAACGATGCTAGTGGAAAGGCGCCTGCTTCGGATTCCCGAGATTGACGGTGTTGTATCCCGAATCGGTCGCGGGGAAGTCGGCGCGCATACGGACCCTGTCAACAGCGCTGAAATGTACATTCTACTCAAACCCAGAGATGAATGGCGTGCGGGACGAACCCAGGAAGAACTTCAGGAGATGATCCGGAACGAACTGGGTGAAGTGCCGGGTGTTCTGACCAATTTCACTCAACCCATCGAAATGACCGTGGACGAATTGCTCGAGGGAGTTCGCGCCGAGCTTGCTATAAAGCTTTTCGGGGATGACCTGGACCTGCTGAAACTGAAAGCGGACGAGATTGCGGGCGTCGTCGGCCGTGTTCGCGGAGCCGCCGACATTCAACCCGACCAGATCAGCGGAACGCCTCAATTACTGATCAAAGTGGATCGCCAGGCCATTGCCAGATACGGCCTCAATATAGCGGATGTCCAGCAGGTCGTTCGGGCGGCGGTAGGCGGGGAAGTGGCCGGGCAGGTGTTCGATGGAATACGGCGTTTCGATATACTCGTCAGGTTTGCACCGGAATACAGAGAGACATCGGAGCAGATCGGCCAAATTTTGATGCAGACATCGGAGGGGATTAAGATCCCTTTAAGCGAGCTTGCCCTGATGGAGGAGGTTGTTGGTCCCCGGCAGATTACACGCGAGAACAATCAACGATTTATTACGATCCAGTGCAACGTAGTAGGACGGGATATCGGCTCATTCGTGGGAGAAGCACAAAAAGCTATTGAGGATCAGGTTCAGTTGCCTCCCGGATATCTAGTCGCCTGGGGCGGACAGTTTCGCCTGCAGCAGGAAGCTAACCGACGCCTCGCCGTGGTCGTTCCAATCACCCTGCTCCTGATATTTCTCATGTTGTATTCCAGCTTCAACTCTCTTAAGAATTCGCTCCTCATTCTGCTTAATATTCCGCTGGCGCTGGTCGGCGGGGTGGTTGCGCTGTGGTTCACGGGACAGAACCTTTCCGTTCCGGCTTCAGTCGGTTTTATAGCACTTTTCGGTATCGCATTGGAAAACGGTATGGTTCTCGTGACCTACATGAATCAACTCGTGTTTAAAGGCGTGCCCTTGGATGAGGCAAGCTATGAAGGGGCATGCCTCCGGTTCAGGCCTGTACTGATGACGGCTATGACAACGGCACTAGGGCTGATTCCTCTGCTGTTATCATCCGGCACCGGAAGCGAAGTTCAGCGGCCCCTGGCGACGGTCGTTATCGGCGGCCTGGCAACTTCAACACTCCTTACACTGTTGGTCACCCCGGCGTTTTACAAATGGTTTGCCGTAAAATTCAGGGATGAATCCATCCATTATCCTGAAGTGAAAGATCCTCACCAATGAACGGTTCAAGAATATATAAATCTTATTGATACCCTTGTTCTTCAGCCAGCCTGTCCAGGTGAGAGGTAATAACTTCTTCGACAGGAAGACTGGCCGGATGCCCGAGCACACGTTCATCCACTACTTTCAGATAACGCCGGCAAGCATCGCAACAGTCCACTCGATGGACTTTGTCACCCTCAACATTGAAATGGCGGACTACGGGAGATCCGTCGTATTCACAGAAGGGGCAGCGCAGTCGGTCAAAAGCCCATTCAGCGTGGCATAGAGAGCAAGCCAGGATGCGCCGGCCATCGTCGCCGGCCAGTCGGGCCATTTCCGGTGCGGATCCGCATATCGGGCACATCCCGTGCCGCCAGAAGTGGGAGTCGACCAGATTCCGATAAAATCCGGCCTGATACTCGAAGAAGGGGGACAATACAGTTCGCAACAGGAAAAGCAGAATGTCGGGATCAGCGGAGGCGTTCTTGGCCAAACGCTTTATACAGGGGGCACCGCTGGTTTTCAGTTCATCGAGCACCATTCCGACATTCTCCGGTGTCAGGAGGTCCAGGGACAGCAGCCGATCGAGGGCTGATCCGTCCGGTTCTTTTGGTAACAGGATGCGAAGCTCCTCCAGGGCGTTACGAAACATGATGGGGGATACGGGCACAGACTTCTTTTCGAACAGTGGCACCCCGGAACGTAATATTTCATGAGCTTCCGAGATATCCATTGGAAGCGCAGCACTCCTTTCTTCAGGGCAGGCGACGATCTTGTCCGCAAGTGACGATTGGAATTTGAGTATTTTGATTAAAAAATGGAGCGCCTCCCTGTACTGGGGCATAGTTTTCAAATAGTGCGCTATTTCGACCTCGGCCCGGT
>DKBB01000417.1 GCA_002451015.1 Acidobacteria bacterium UBA6911 | reverse complement strand
CGTCCGTAAAGCGCGCCATGGCCACTTCCGCGGGAAAGTCCAGGTGCACGACATCGGGCACCCCCGATTTCAGGCTGCGGAACGCGTACGTGCCGTATTCATAGATCCGGTCGGCCACGGTGATTCTTTTCCCGTACTTTTTCAGGCCTTCCGTCAGCGGCTGCTGGTGAATGAACTGGATCCAGCTCTGGGTGTCTTCCGCGCTCAGGAACGAATTGCTGGCCAGGACCAGCAGGGCGCTGTTGGCGAAATGGGCGCTTCCGATATTCATCATCATGTGGGTGATGCCGGGACCTTCCGTGCCTGAGCAGGCCGCGACCTCTCCCGTTACCCTGCAGAAGCCGTCGGCGGCGGCGCACATGCCCCCTTCGGTCCTTCCGCCATAGCAGGGGATTCCGACCTGCGCGATTTCATCAACGATGTGGTAGTTGCCCGCTGCACAAAATAATGCCGGGAGATCCTCGTCCTTGCAGAGATTGGCGAATACCTGGGCTCCCGTCATCCCCTCTCCGGAAAATTCAGCCCGCCGCGGGGGAGCGTTCAAGGATTCATCCACAGCTTTCGGTATTCGAATGGAAGGAATGCCGGCTGCATTGGATTCCGGCTTTTTGTCTTCATTATTCTGATTGCTCATAGGTGCCCCGTCTCAATTAGTTTTATTGACAGAAAAGAGAACTCTGAGGAGTATAGAACTATTCCAATCTACGTATCAACCGTCCGGACCGGGAGGAATTATGAATGAGACAGAAAACCCAAGTGTAACAGGACTCGATATAACCGCGGAGAAAATCGTTCAGTTAAGTCTCGTAGTCCAGGATGCGGAGAAGGTGGCCCAAAGGTTTTCCGATATTTTCGGAGTCGCATGGAAACTTTATGATCTGCAGCTGAAAGATTTCGTTCTGCACGCCCGGCTCCGGCAGAACGTCGAGTGCAGCCTGAAAATCGCACTGGGAACATTCGGCGGGCGTTCTTTGAAAATGGTCCAACCGGTTTCCGGTCAAAGTTCCTATGCGGAATTCCTGCAGAGAAACGGAGAGGGCTTCTATACGATAAGCCTGGGAACATCGCCGAACCATGACGGTATTGTGGATACACTCATAAAAGCCGGTGTTCCGGTAGAGATGCAAGGGGACCTGGGAAACGGCGCCAAGTTCTCTGTCCTCGACACTACAAAGGATCTGGGGTGCCGATTTGAGTTTTCCAGCCCGGCAGGCCGGGCGATCGAAAGCAGCCTGGCGCAAACCGGGACCGTAACGCCGGCCGGTGAATGTCTTGTCGATATGGGAAAACCGTTGTTCTCAGGAGGGAAGAAAATCAACCAGGTCGGCCTCGTGGTCAGGGACGAAAGGAATGCGGCAAGGCGTTTTGAGGAACTTTTCGGAATCCGGAACTGGAGCTATGCCTACGGCCCTCCGGGATTGTCGGATTCGCGTCTCAATGAGAAACCCGTGCCCGCTTCAGAGATGGAAGGCCTGGACGTCGCTTTCGCCAACAGCTGGCTGGGAGATATCCAGATTGAATTGATACGGCCCATAGGCCTGCGTCCGGGAGGCTGCCACCAGCAGTTTATCGATAAGAAGGGCAACGGCATCCAGCACGTAAGTTTTGGACTGCAGTCGGATTATGCCGATGTTGTCGACGGAATGAAAAAAGCCGGCATTGGAGCTGAATTTTCCACCTCGCTTAAAACGGATAGTTACGGCGACCTATCGGTAAGTTATTTTGCATCCCAGGCACAGCTGGGCGGATTTCAGCTCGAGGTTCTCGGGCAGCAATCATCCGGCACCCGCATATCTTAGGAGACCATCATGCGCCAATACCAGATTGCCGTTGTCATCGGAAGCCTGCGGCGGGATTCTTTTAATCGTAAGCTGGCGGATTCTGTTGCGAAACTTGCGCCCCGGGAGTTTTCGCTCCAGCAGGTGAGGATTGACGACCTTCCTCTTTACAACCAGGACGACGAAGAAAACCCGGCCGAATCCGTAAAGAGGTTCAGGAATGAAATCCGTGCCGCCCATGGCCTTCTGTTTGTAACCCCGGAGTATAACCGCTCGATTCCGGGCGTATTGAAGAACGCGATAGACCACGGTTCGCGTCCTTACAGCCGGAGTGCCTGGTCGGGCAAACCTGCCGGGGTAATCGGCGCTTCGATCGGAGTGATCGGAACGGCGTTGGCCCAGCAGCATCTGCGCAGCATCCTGTCCTGTCTGAACGTCCCGACACTGGGTCAACCGGAGGTGTACATCCATGTGAAGGATGGATTCTTTGACGAATCCGGCAATATCGGTGCGGACAGCACGCAATTCCTGCAGAAATGGATGGACCGGTATGTAGAATGGATTAAAAAACACGCCGCCTGAAAAGAGAAGCGAAAGACCGAGAACGTTTTATTGCGGAATGATCAGGATTTGCCCTATGGAGAGAAGGGTGCTCGTCAATCCATTAATCTGCTGAATTTTTTTCGTGTTGGTTTTGAATTTCTGGGCAATGAGCCAGAGAGTGTCACCTTTCTGTACGCGGTACTTGTCCCCCGACAGCAAGTCCGTCCTGGATGTGGTATTGGCCGAAACGGCCACGGCCCCTCTCAGGGGCACCTTTAATTTCTGGCCAACGTGGATGATGTCTTTTTCCCGGATATTGTTTGCCAGTGCCATCCGGGGAACACTGGTACCATACTTGCGCGCTATGACGGACAGAGACTCCCCTTTGCGCACAATGTGGGTCGCATAGGTGGCAGGGGACCATTCGGGTACATCATCGATGCGGGCTATAAGGACATCCGATTTTCCGACGGGAACTTTTAAAGAATATTCCGTGGGAGGCGTCGACTTGTAGCGGAGTTCGGGATTGAGTGCTGATAATTCTTTCTCGGTTACGGCAAGGGTATCCGCCACCGCGCTGAGATGAACCGGTTTCTTTATGGTAACCGTTTCATAGGCAACAGGACTGTCCGGCTCTCCAAGATCGAAACCGTATTTGGCAGGATCCTTGAGGATATGAAGCGTTGCGAGAAATCTCGGCACGTAGCGCGCGGTTTCATAGGGCAGCATCTGGAACAGGTCCCAAAAATTATCCAGGTAGTTCATCTTCTGACTGCGGATCTTTTTCAACACGGCCCCCTCGCCGCAGTTGTATCCGGCCAGCACGGTCGTCCAGTCCCCGAATATCTGATGCAGTTCCTGTAAATAGGCAATGGCAGCGGCTGTAGCCTTTTCAGGATCGAGGCGTTCATCAATATAGGTGTCCCTTTTGAGTCCGAACTTCTGTCCTGTGGAGGCAATAAACTGCCACAATCCCAGGGCGCGCGCGCTTGAAAGGGCATCGACTTTAAATCCGCTTTCGATCAGGGGGAGCCAGGCAAGGTCTTCGGGAAGTCCCGCCTCTTTCAGTTCCCTCAGGATCATCGGCATGTATCTGCCGGAGCGATGGTAGGATTCCATGAAATATCTGCGTGCGGAACCTTGAAAACGTATGATCTCTTTTTCCACATATTCGTTGAGAGTCAGGGGGATTTCATTGTGGTTCCCATTGGTCGCAGTATACCGGGACGCATAAATCTCCAGTATCCTCTTTGAGATCATGTATCGCAGGTCCTCTTTCTGGCGGGAAAGCCCGGGATTCGCGTCCGTGTCTACACTTACAACGAGGCGGTAGGCTTCGTCGAGTATCGCGATAGCCCGGTCCGGGTCTCCTTCGATCCAATACTCCTGGGACGAATTTATAAAATCCAGCGCCGAATCAAGAAGAACCTGTCCCTTTTCAATATTTTCTTCCATTACCAACGTTTCCGGATTTTCGGCCGGATCCGGGATAACCTCTGCATCTAATTCTTCAACCAGGGAAGATACTGGCGGCAACTCCAGGGGAACGACCGGAACCGGCGTTACGCTTTCGTCTCCACCAAGCGCGGTATCCGCTTCACCGTTTTCTTCAGGATCATCTTGAGAGACGGCATCCACGGATGCGGTCTCGACCGGTTTCCGGCTCTCTTCAGCGATCTCGGGCGTCGGCTCTTCCGGAACCGGGGCGCTTACCTGGGGAAGTGTGGTCTTACGAAGATTGCTGCAGCCCAGGGAGAAGAAAATTAAAAGCAGGGCAATACATCTGAAGGCGCTAATTGTCATATTATTACTTGTTCCAAAATATTTTTTCAGGCACCACACGGATCCGGGGTGACGATGGCCTGATTATGCCACATTAATACGGAATTCCCCAAACCTGCATTGCAGATATACCGAAAAAATCTTTTTATTTCAATTCCAATGGATTGCATCACGCCGATCCCGGTTTTAATCATTTGGAATAAACAGGTTTCATTCGCATCCAGATGGTTCCCTATATTCCATATCTTTTCAAGCACATAAAAACCCAGTGCCCGAGACCTTAGTGAGGATCATTCAAGAATGCATTCCAGTCCGAGCACGTTTATTGCGGTGTCCAGAACTCCAGCCGTCTTCCTTCGGGATCCATTAACTCAAAAAGACGTGCACTCCAGGAATGCTCTTTTACGGAAGTCACTTCCTTGCATCGCATCGAAAGGATTTTGTGAAATTCCTCTACGTTTCCGACCCGGAAGGAGAGAATAAAGGAAGACTCCTTCTTGTTTGAATCGGCGTCTCGACGGGATTGAATCAAACCAATCCGTGAAGACCGGGTGACCTGGAATTCTATAAATCCGGGTTTTTCGTCGACAACAGGAAATTCCAGAACATCCCGGTAGAAGGCAACGCACGCATCCCAATTGCTGCAGAAAAGCACAGTGTGGAAACTCTCAACCGATAATGATTTCATTGGTCCCGATCTTTCTTCGTACATTTTAAGATAGTTTCGTGAGATTTTTTCATCTCCTCCTGTTTGAGAGGAATGTAACACCATGGCGTTGGAATCTTAAGCTTTAATCCCCGTTTTCCGCAGGCATCCGCTGCACCGCGATAATTAAAAAAAAGGCAAAAGACGGGGAGAAGGAAAATGCTTGTCCGGGGACAAGCCGGAAATGCTAAACTTGCCCCGTCGGATGCGGCATAGGCGCCGGCTGTTCTGGTTGCGATACGAAATTTTTTTACTCACGGAACCTTCGCTGCTGGTTGCGCGGATATATCGAAACGGGTGGTTGCGTTTATCGAGTTTGAGAAAATCCTGACAAAAAGCAGGCTTCCGACGACGGACCCTGTTTTACTCATTGCAGGGCCCAAAGATGCTCTTCAGCCGGAATGTTGTTCGCTGTACACAGGGTGATATGGAAAATAGTCCTGTATATCCGTCCTTTAAAAGGGGTTAAACCAATGCGATCGATTAAATTCCTGATTTCAACTTCTCTAATTGCCGCGGTTCTGAGTGCGATCACGTTTGCACAGGGAAGCCAGGTTAAAAGTCCTCAGCCGGAACCCAGGGAGTGGACAACGGAGGAGGACCATCAGGATATGATGCGGCAGCTGGGGATCCGGAAGCTCCGCCCGGGGCCGAGCGGGAACGAAAACGCCCCCAATGCCGCCAATTACGACGAATCGCTCGCAAATCCCTTCCCGAACCTGCCTGAAGTCCTCACGCTGAAGAACGGGGAAAAAGTCACGACCGCGGAGATGTGGTGGAAGCAGCGCCGGCCCGAAATCCTGGAGGATTTCGAACGGGAGGTCCTGGGACGGATTCCTCCGGATGTTCCCGAGGTTAAATGGGAAATCATCGACAAGACGGAAGCGAAAGTCGGCGACTATCCCGTTCATGGAAAACAGCTGGTCGGGCGTGTGGACAATTCGGCATGCCCGTCCATCAACGTAGAAATCCAGATGATCCTGGTGACCCCGGCTGAGGCTAAGGAACCGGTTCCGGTAATGATTATGTTCGACTTCGGCTTCGGACGATTGCCGGGAGCTCCCCCTCCCGCAAACGCAAAAAAATTCAATTTCGGTCCTCCGCCTGCGGGAAGCGATCCGCCGGCCACGGAACAGCTGCTGGCGGCCGGATGGGGATACGCCTATCTCAACGCGTACAGCATCCAGGCGGACAACGGCGCCGGGCTAACCAAAGGGATCATCGGGCTGACCAATAAAGGACAACCCCGGAAACCGGACGACTGGGGGTCCCTTCGGGCCTGGGCATGGGGGGCATCCCGCGCTCTGGACTACCTGGAGACTGTTAAAGCCGTCGACGCCAAACGGATCGGTATCGAAGGCGTCTCCCGTTTCGGCAAGGCGGCCCTGGTGACCATGGCCATGGACGAACGGTTTGCCGTTGTGCTGGTGGGATCTTCCGGAGAAGGCGGCGCCAAGCTGCACCGGCGCAATTTCGGCGAGGCGGTGGAAAACCTGACCGGGTCCGGGGAATATCACTGGATGGCCGGGAACTTCCTGAAGTACGGCGCGGCCGAAGCGGATTTCGGAAGCATGAACCCGGGCGACATTCCCGTGGACGCCCACGAGCTGATTGCCCTGTGCGCCCCGCGTCTGACTTTCGTCAGCTACGGGATCCCCGAAAAAGGGGACGCCAACTGGCTGGATCAGAAGGGAAGTTTCATGGCAGCCGTTGCAGCCGGACCGGTCTTCCGTCTGCTCGGGGCCGGGGATCTTGGGATCGGCAACCACTACAACAACGTGGAATTGCCCCCGGTCAATGCCGGTCTTCTCGACGGCCAGCTTGCATGGCGGCAGCACGACGGCGGCCATACCGACGCACCGAACTGGAAGTATTTCATCCCCTGGGCGAACAAGTTCCTGAATTACGAGTATGCAGGGAAATAAGTCTCGGTTCTTATTGGAAGAGGTGTCTATGAAGGCCGGAAGCGTTGTTCCTTTCTCTTTTGCATTTACCTGCTGTTTCCTTCTGTTCTGTCTTTTCTCTTTCGGCATGCAACAGGCGATAGCCCCGGACCAGCCGGTTCCCCGGACGGACCCGAATTCCCTGACCGCCCATGCCGAACTGCAGGCAAAGGCCAGGCAAGGCCGAATCGACATCTACTTCGAGGGAGACTCCATAACGCGTCGCTGGGGCGCCACGGATTACCCGAAACTATTGGAGAACTGGAACCAGAACTTCTTCGGCTGGAACGCGGCCAATTTCGGCTGGGGCGCCGATTCGGTCCAGAACATCCTATGGCGCCTCAATGACGGGGAGCTGGACGGCGTGCACCCTAAGGTGATTGTGCTTCTGGCAGGCACTAACGATATCGGCTACAGATTGTCCCCGGAAGACGACAGCGCCAAGGTCGAGCAAATTACAAAGGGCATGGAAGCCGTTCTCAAAGTGATGCGGGAGAAGGCGCCGGACGCCACCATTATTCTGATGGGCATACTCCCCCGCAACGACAACATGGCCGCGCTTGCAACCATCAAAAAAATAAACCTGAACCTTTCGAAACTGGCCGATGGAAAACGAATTCGATATTTGAATATCAACGACCGGCTGGCCGATGCCGGCGGCGTGCTTTACGAGGGAATGACGGATCCCGACAAGCTGCACCTGGCCATAAAGGGGTACCAGGTCTGGGCGGATGCGCTCAAGCCTATTTTCCACGAACTGCTCGGCCCGCCCGCGAAGGAGGACCATGCGCCCCCTCCGACCGGAAATCCCGCCGCTCGTCTACGATAAACTCCGGAGAACGGATTCAACTCGGAAAACTGATATTTGAAAAAAATATTCATTCTCAAAACAGGAACGTCCCTGCCCGTTCTGGTTCGCCGATTCGGGGATTTTGATGCATGGATCATCCGCGGCATGGGGATTCAACAGTCCGATGTCGAAGTCGTCGAGGTATTCAACGGCGCCGCTCTCCCGGAGATCAACCGGGTTAAAGGCATAGTCATCAGCGGTTCCCACGCAATGATTACGGATCAACCCGACTGGATCTCCCACACCGCGGAGTGGATAAAAACCACTGTGGACAAACAGATCCCAACCCTGGGGATCTGTTTCGGTCATCAGCTCCTGGC
>DKBB01000416.1 GCA_002451015.1 Acidobacteria bacterium UBA6911 | reverse complement strand
GACGGGAGCCCAGGTATTCGCCAATCTCTGCAAGGACGAGGATCTCCCGGCATTATTTTGTGCAGCGGGCAACTACCACATCGTTGATGAAATCGCGCAGGTCGGAATTCCCTGCTATGGCGGGCGGACCGAAGGAGGAATGTGCGCCGCCGCAGACGGTTTTTGCCGGGTGACCGGCGAAGTCGCAGCCTGTTCAGGTACGGAAGGTCCCGGTATCACACACATGATGATGAACATCGGGAGCGCGCATTTCGCCAACAGCGCTCTGCTGGTGCTTGCCAGCAATTCCTTCCTGAGTGCGGAAGACACGCAGAGCTGGATCCAGTTCATATACCAGCAGCCGCTGACCGAAGGCCTGAAAAAGTACGGGAAAAGGATTACCGTCGCGAACCGGATATATGAATACGGGGCTTATGCGTTCCGCAACCTGAAATCGGGCGTGCCCGACGTTGTGCACCTCGATTTTCCCGCGGAAGTGGCTCAGGAACGCTTCCCGGATGCCTCCAGGCTGGAACGTTTTTATGGAAAGAACCGGTATCGCGCCGAATCCCGGGCATATCCCGGCTCCGGGGAAATAGCGCGTGCGATCGACATGATAAACAAAGCCGAACGACCGGTGTTGATCGCGGGACACGGAATATTCGTGCGCAAAGCCTGCGATGCGCTCATGCAGGCCGTGGAAAAGCATGAGATGGCCGTTGTGGGATCCGGTCCGGTGAGAGGGCATTTTCCCGACGACCACCGGCTTTCGGGCAGCATGGCCAACGAAGCCCTGATGCATGCGGACCTGGTCGTCTTCGTCGGGCAGTATTCCATGCCTCCGGCCGAAGAGTGGACCTTTAAGCCAGGAGTTTCTACTATCCGGGTCCACCCGGAACAGGGCGATTTAGGAAGAAACTGGCCGTTGGATCTCGGAATCGTCAGCGATGAAAAGGTTTTCGTGGAGGCTCTTGCAAACGGTCTTCCTGCCAGGAAAAGAGATTCCTGGGTGCGCGACATCGCCGCCGCGAGAAACAAATGGGAAAGCACCCAGCTCGACCTTTACGCGCAATTCCTCAAGTACAGTCGCGATACCAACGCGCTCCACCCTTTTGTTTTATGCAAGGAAGTGCACGACTTCCTGTACAAAGGCGATATAGACCCGAAACAGACCGTTACCGGATGGGGCGGTCATATGATCGGCTACGGCTCCATGAGATGGCTTCGGGCCAACCGTCCTGGCCAGGAAGTCACGGTTGTCTACCAGTTCGGCGCCATGGGGCCGGACCTGGCGATGATGATGGGGCCGGCCGTTGCGGTGCAGAGAGGGATCGGTCCTCACGCCGCCTACCAGGGAGCGCCGGTGGTCGTTGTAACCGGGGACGCCGGTATGGCCTACAGCCTCCTTGAGCTTGACACCTTCGTCAAATACAAGCTGCCGGTAATCTGCATTGTTTATAATAACGACTGCTGGGGAACTTTCACGATGGCGACATCGACGCCGCGGGCGGCGCACCTGTACCTTTTCCAGGAGGACTTGCGATACGACAAAATTGCGGAGAATCTGGGGACTCGCGGCGAATACGTTTGCACACCGGAGGAGTTGCGGGCGGCATTGAAAAGAAGCTATGACGCAGCTGCCAGGCAGGGATACTCGACCCTGATTAACTGCCGGGGGCTTGGAGATTTCAATCTGTCGGACCGTTACCCTCCGGGATTGGATTTTTCTCCGGAACCCGGAGTGGGCGCTATAAAGCACTGAATTCCGTCCGGCGCTGTAACAGAAGTCAAACCGTCGATACCTTCCCAGTGTGGAGAATCGGTATGCCTCGGTATAGCACCCGCCCCATGGGCAATTTGTCCTTTTAGGGCTTCATAGGGTCAGTCCGTCCCAGGGAACGGTAGGATCGAGACCCTTTTCCCAGACTTCAACCGCCGGAATCAACATAGGGAGGCACCTATGAATTCGCCTGACAAAAGCTGGAAATGCAATGTCTGTGGTTACGTGCATCAGGGATCCGAACCGCCGGAGGCCTGCCCGATATGTGGAGCGCCCGCGTTCGAATTCACGGAAGTTCCGCCTGAAATGGAGTCCGGAGCTGAGACAGCGCCGGCTGTTGCCGTTTCAGGAGAAGGCAGAACCGTATCGGATGTAATGGTGGAGACCATGGCGAACTGGGGTGTCACCCATGTCTTCGGCATGGTGGGCCACTCGAATCTCGGTCTTGCCGACGCGATACGCCGGCAGAGCGAAGCCGGCCGGTTGGGTTTCACGGGAGTCCGCCATGAAGGAGCGGCGGCATTTGCCGCTTCAGCGTTTGGCAAACTGACAGGCCGCCCCGCAGCCTGCCTCAGTATTGCAGGTCCGGGCGCCACGAACATGCTGACGGGGCTTTGGGATGCGAGAATGGACCGGATCCCGATCCTGGCTTTGACCGGACAGATCGACACACAAGTTCTCGGGCCGGGTGCATTCCAGGAAGTGGATCTTGTCTCCGCTTTTTCCAGCGTGGCAGCCTGGAGTCAGACGGTCCTCCCATCGAGCCATCATGCGGAGCTGATGAACCTGGCCCTGAAACATGCCATCCTCAAGCGGGACGTAGGGCACCTCGTGTTTCCGAATGAAGTGCAGAGGATGCCCGCGGGTCCGGCCCAGACGCCGGGTGGCCCGGAGGGGAGACTCCCTTCCCTGGATATCAGCCCTCCCGCTGAGGCGGTCGATGCGGCACTGCAGCGAATCAAAAAAGCGGAGCGGCCGGCCATCATTGTCGGTCACGGGTCCCGCTTCCGCATGCCCGGAATTCTCAAACTGGCCCGCCGGCTCAGATGCCCGGTCATCACCACGTTCAAGGGTAAAGGACTGATATCCGATGAAGACCCGCTTGCCTGCGGCGTCCAGGGGCGCAGCGGAACTCTGGTTGCCGCCCACTTCATGAATGGCGCAGACCTCCTCATCGTATTCGGCGCGTCGTTCTCCCAGCATACCGGGATCAATCCGAACGTTCCTACCATTCAGGTGGATTTCGATCCGATTACCCTGGGAAAGTTCCATTCCGTCACGGTACCTGTCTATGGTGAAATCGGCATGACGACGCAAATCCTGCTGGATCAGCTTCCGGAAACCGGGCCCTGGATCGATCGTCGTGGCGAGATTGCGGAGAAATGGGGCGAGTGGCGTCAAGAGAAGAATCGTCGGGCCGCGAAACAAGGGGCCAATGGACTGAATTCGGCTGAGATCTTTTCAGAACTGGGTGCCCTGATACCCGAAAACGCCGTTATTGCGGTCGATGTCGGCAACAACACCTACTCGTTCGGCCGCTACTTCGAGTGCAGGCAACAGTCGGTCCTGATGTCCGGGTATTTGGGCTCTATCGGCTTCGGTTATCCTGCTGCCATGGGGGCCTGGGCAGCCGCGCCTGACAGGCCTATTGTGGCGCTGACGGGGGACGGGGGCTTCGGGCAGTATATGGGCGAGATCTGCACAGCCGTGAAGTACGGCATGAAAATTACCCATATTCTGCTCAACAACCGGGAACTCGGAAAGATCACTAAGGAGCAGCAGACTCAGGATTTGCCGGTTTGGGAAACCAGCCTGCACAATCCGGACTTTGCGCAGTATGCCGAGCTCTGCGGAGCCAGGGGATTTCGGGTGACAGAGATAACGGAGCTGAACGGAGCCGTTTCCGCCGCGCTGGCCTGCGGTGGACCGGCGCTTGTAGAGATAGTCTCCGATCCGGCGCAGATTTGAAAAAGACTTCAATAAACCGGTTTTGAAGACGTTTTCGAATGGTCGATAACGGGTGCCGACACTCTTGAAACGATTGGCGGCCGGCATCCAGGGATTTAAACTATAGAGGGTTGATTCGGCCGTATGGAAATGCGCCTGGGAAAGGAACTTGTATGAACCATCGGGTCCGTATCACGGCGGGCGGTGTCAGTCTGGAGGCGGAACGGGAAGACAATAGAGTCGCGCAGGCAATCTGGGACGTTCTTCCGGTAGAGCAAAGCAGTTCCACATGGGGCGACGAAATCTACTTTCCTGTTTAGAGATATATTGGAGCGGAAAGAGTCGGTTCCGGGCTGTGCCTATAATGACTTAAATATCCCAGGGTCCCTCGGCGAATTTGCCCATTGCGGGTACGGTGAATATCTCCCCTGTTTCGACGACAATGGCGGCCAGGCGGTTGCCGAAAACGCACCCGAGGTCCAATCCTGTGGCGTGCGGGAAAATTCTGGGTCGGGTATCCGACAGAAATGGTTCGTGTCCGAAGTAGACATGTCCATATCTCCCGTCGTAGATNNCACAACGGGATACATATCCAATGAATTTGGAATCGATGTTTATGGTTTCTCCCGGTGGCCATAGAAAATCTTCGCTGTTATGAAACTCGATGGTTAGTTGCGTCTCCGGCTTGCCCCGGAGATAACGGACATGGATGACCCTCTCCAGTTTTTCCCGATCCCGCCTGGACATCGCGGCAATTTCATCGTCGTCGGGAATACGTTGCATGGACGGGAGAATCCCGGCATGCACGACAAGACCGCCGGGGACGTGGATGAACAAACGGGCGGATTCCAGGTAGGCAATATCTTCTTGGGAAAGAGAGTCTTCCGTTTTGGCCAGGATCTCTTTCCCCTTCATTTTAACCTTCGATAAATCTCCGTCGCAGGAGGCGATCGCTCTGCGAAATAGTGACTGCTGGCGCTCATGGCTGCCCAGGGCAAGCTCGGCTCTGAGTTCCCGCATGCGCCGGACCACACCTGCGCTGTCCGGCCCCCTGTGGATCAGATCCCCCACGGCAATGATGCGGTCCTCAGGGCGAACCGACACTAATACAAGAAGCGCGTCCAGGCTTGCAAGACAGCCGTGAACATCGCCGATGACCAGGGTGCGTGCCATGTGCATCCGTTCTTATCGCTGTTCCGATCGGTGTTGGATTATCTCCACGCGTCTATCGATACCCCCCTGCCGGCCATGAAATCGGTAATGAACCAGACGCTGGCTGTTTCTCCACCCACCACAATCGTCCGAATATTATTCGGGTTCGGTAAATGCTTGATTAAAGTGTCACTCGAGACTTTTCTCCAGGTGGCATAAGGTTCGAGACCCTGATCGCCGAGGGGCCCCATCATGCCGGAAGCGATGGAATTCGCCCAGTAGGTTCCCGCGGGCACTTCCGCGTTCTGCGATAGCCACTCTGCAAGCGATTCTTTTGTTTGAAATCCCTGCGAGTTTTTGAGCAGATCCGCCACGGAAGGATCCATAATGAGGGTTGCAGACCCCATTGCCGCCAGTACCCGCGTAAAGTCCCTCATTAAAAGCTGCGGAGCGTAGTGCTCCACGACTGAGCCGGAACAGTTCACGAAATTCCAGCCCATGAGCACCGTGAGAACGCTGTCCTCGGGCTTATGACCATTCAGCACATGGAAAGGCTTCCATCCTTCCGGAAGGGCTTCCTCGTTTTCCGCGATGGTTACGTAGTTGTAGAGCAGCGGATTGCTGAGAGAGGAAAATCCGGACACGCCTTCCTTATAACCCTGAATTATTTTATGTATCAGGACCATGGAGCGACCTATGACGGAATTGGCCTCGGCATTCGGACCCAATGCCCCGATCCCCGAATTCATTCCGATCTCATTGCGTACGGGACCGTTGACCAGGACCATGCTCGCACTGGAAGTGGTGGAATCCATATAAGGGACCTGGCTGGAGAGCGCCAGGATCGTGGGCAGATATTCGGGTTTGGCGCCCGCCATGACGGCGATGATGGCAACCTTTTCCACCGTGAATGGGCGGGTCGTTCCAAAGGTGCCGGATTCCTTCTTTACCAGCTCGTCCGGCTTGTGACTGGTGCCTTTGAGCATCGCGGCGACTCTCTCTTCTGTCGGGAGTATGACTGGATTGTAGTCGGTCCAGTCCTTGTCCTTGAACAGGCGCTGCAGATTGTCTTCCGTATCCGCGGCCAGATATCTGGGCTCGGGTGCCGCCTCGGCCGGAATCCCGGATATCTTTTCGTTATCTGTAAGGGGGGCCGTCAGACTGTCGACAATCGCCTGCATGACGGGCTTGCCGCTGACGTTATCCGTGCCATTGAGATAGGTTTTCAGCATGTCTTCGTTCAGGCCCGTAAAGGGATAGGGCATTCCGACGTAACGCAGGGGCATGCCGGTACTGTATTTGAAGTGGGCATTGATCCCGAAGGAGACAACGTTTTCATTTGCAAGAGATACCGTGGGGATACCATACTGTTTTTCCAAAAGTCCGTTAAATCGGCTCACGGCCGAGATGCAGCCCCATCAGCCGGCAACGCCCATGATGACTCCATCCCCCCCGTTTTCGGCGATCTCTTTCCATAATGCGGGGTCATCCGAAATGTAACTGCCGCTCTTGAGTTTGAGTACAGTTTTCACCCCGGGCATATTTTTAGCGAACCACGCCTGCATTTCCCCCATCACAGGGGTGCCCAGGATTCCCTCATAGTTCATGTCCACCAGGTAGAGGGTTTTGCCTTCCAGCTTGTCAAGCCGGGGCGCCAGCGGCACGCGCTCCGCGAGTTTTTCCGTGACTGCCGGGTTTAGAATGGTAATCAATTCGTCGCCGGAGGCATTGGCACTACAGGCAACCAGTGTTGTTATGATGCCGGATAAGATCAGGGCTGTAATCCCCAACCGGAAATTTGACCATAGAAGCTTTCTATTCATTTATGCCTCCTCCCGAGGTGATCCATGATGGCTCGCCCATATGCTCTGATACGGTGCAGCCCGACTGAAAAAACCGTGTGTTCGTGATATTACAATACCACTAATAAGCATGGAGCTTATATTATCGTTTCCGGAAATTGTTCCGCCAGATCAATATTGTCGGTCATGATTGCCTCGACAGGCACTGTCGGGGTGCAGGCTATAAGGCGCTTTATGGCAATGGCATCGTTGACAGTCCAGCACCGGACGGGCGGGCCGTTCGAAGGAAAACGCTCCGGATGTTTCAGCACCAGGGTATATCTGGGGTGGAGCAGGTCGAACCCTTCCTGCGCCCGGGGAGGGAGACACTCCAGCTCCTTGATGGTTTTAAAAATATACCCGTAACGAAGATCGAACCGGGCAAGCGGCAGCCGCAACCGTTCAAGAATCTCGAATGAGAAGGAACTCACGACGACATCGCCGTGCGGGCGATATTGCCCCAGCGCTGCAGCAAAACGACGGGAGAAGCGGTTGAGATCGTAGGGACCTTCCTTTATTTCGAAACAAAGTTCCGTGCGGTGTCCGACAAGGTCCAGCACCTCCTCGATTGCCGGTACGTGGGGGACGGCCGTGCCATGCTTTTTTTGGAACAGGCGCTGCAGTTCGTCGAATGTGCAATGTGCGACGGGGACCGTTTCTCCGTTATGTCCTGTCACCGTCGTTTCGTGCATCACCGGAATTCTTTCGTCGCTGGTAAGATGGATGTCCAGTTCGATGCCGATCAGTGAGCGACCGTTGCAGGGATGGTCGATTACCGCCTGAAATGCGGGCAGGGAATTTTCGGCGAACCGTCGCGAGAAACCGCGATGAGCGATGAATTTCATTTTAATCGTTCCTTAAAGCGGGGAGCGTGCGTTTAAAGTATAATCGCCACCCTTATAATTTACAGGAATGTTTGTCAGGGATGAAAGCACCTCCTTTCCAGAAGGCAAAGTAACGGACATAGCGGGGTTCCTGAAGAGGCGAACGCACGGTTTGCCCCTTTTTTCGTTGCCATGGCGAGTCCGACAGGAATCGGGAGGGTCTTTTTTAGAACTGGGTTTTCATTTCAATGGAGAAAAAGTCGCCGCTGGAATCGTCATCGTAGGTATTTTTGACGACTTCCTGCCCGTAGGCGTGTCCGTAGTACATGTTTGCCGACACATATTTGTTGAAATTATAACTTGCGACGATTTCCAAAACAGTTCCGAGGTTTTTCGTCCCTCCACTGGGACGACCGATGTACCCGAAAATGCTTCCCGCATTCTGGGTCGGGCCGGCTCCCATGTACCAGAGATCGTTTGCTTCATGCAGATTGAGGGAGTGAAGATCCATGCGCAGTGTTATCGCGTCATTGGGCTTTAAAACAGCCTGGATGAAGAGATCTTCATTGTTCATCAGGTTGTAGAAAGGGAACAGGGCAAATTTGCGGGCTGTGGGAAGCAGCTGATAGAAGGTTTCATGTTCCCCGTCATTCGGATCCGAATCTCCGGAGGAAACGAAATAACCGCCCCGGATCCAGGGTTTCCAGGGAATTGCGGTGAATTGGTAACCGCCTTCGAAGGCGGCAGCCCACGCGGAATGATCCACGGCGCCCCACTCGCCGTTCTGCAGGGCTCCCCAGAAGAGCATGTCGAAGACGCCCGATTTTGTCTTTTCCGTTCTGAGCCAGTGGGTTCCGAATGTGTGGATCCTGATGTCCCCATCGTTCAGACCGCTCTGTCCCGGCGTTGCGGTAATCGCCCTGCTGTCGTCGTAGTAATAATAAAAGATCCGGCCTTCGGTCTTCGGTATCCACTCGTTGTATTTCAGTGTTCCTGTTGCCGTCACAAGGTCGATGTCGGACATGCTCCGTTGGAAATCCTTTTCAAAGCCTCCCTGTGTAGGACGTGTGATAACGCTGTTGAGATGGAACCCCGGACCGTTAAAGGACACCTGGAAACCGTCGAAGCTTCGGTTGTAGCTGGACCAGCCGAACGGGCCGATCAGCCGTTCGGAAAGGCGGATGTTTTTAAGCCAGTTCACCTTGGGATCCTTGTACATCACCTCCTTGCCGTCCATATAATCGAAACGGCCGATGCGCGCGGAAAGGCCCTTTATAAAAACCTGAGGAAGGTTTACGTAAGCCTGGCGAATAGCCAGATTGTGGCTCGATCGTTCCCGCATGTGAAGGCTGTAGATGGCGCCGATTCCCAGCGGCCCCTGGGGAGGGGGCGCCAGGGAATTTTCCGGCAGGTTCCACATATAAGTGTCCTGCGCCTGCACATACGCACTCACGTAAGGATTGTCGAGGGATAGCCCCAGCCGGCTGCGGGTGAAATAATAGCCATATGCATTCTCGGCCACAGGATCGGAGGGCCGGAACCAGTTCCAATAGGCGCTTCTCAGGACGACTTCTCCTTCCGCCGAAACGCTGGTATCCGCTGCAGGCTTGAATATTTCAACTTCCGCCATTGCCATATTGCAGAAAGAGAGAATATTCAGAAGGATCAACCGTGATAAAATTGCTGTAAATATTTTTTTCTGTTTCATGGTGCCCTTTCCATAGATGCATCCCACACAGGTGTTCAATGGATTGTGCGTAAACGGGATCCCTAGTAATAGTTAAAATATATAAATATGTCAAATAGAAAATATCTATATGATAAAAAGGAGGATGCGACCGATCTATACCGACCCGGTCAGGAATTCAATAAAGGTCTTGCAGATACGGGAATTGAACCGGAGGCGATGGGTGATGATGCTGAATCTTCGGGTAATTGAAATGCCCGTTAATTTCACGGCCTTAAGCTTTTTCTGTCTTATTTCGTTATCAACGGACAGACGGGACAGGAAACCCAGTCCCATCCCTGACTGGACTGCCCGGATCAGGGCCTGGGAGGAACCCAGTTCGGCGATGACTCTGAGGTTTTCAATCGCCAGGTTGTTTTTTTTCAGATGCTCCTCTACGGAAACCCTGGATCCCGAACCGGTTTCCCGCATCAGCAGGGGAACATTCCGAAGTTCGTCTTTGGTGAGAGTCGACGCCTTGTAGTCCGAAGGGGCGACCAGTATCAGTTCGTCGTCCAGGAATTTCTTGGAAATGATGTTCCTGTCTTTTACGGTGGATCCTATGATCCCTACGTCGACTTCGCTTCTGAGAACACTCTCATATATGGCGTTGGAATCGCCTATTATGAGTGTCGGGAATACGTCGGGGTAGGCCTGCACGAATTCGGCCAGAAAACGGGGCAGGATGTATTCCCCCGGGATCGTGCTTGCTCCAACGATCAGCTTGCCGCTCACCAGGCTGCTGACGCTCTCCATCGCCAGACACGCATTCTCTTTCAGGGCTACGATTTCTTTTGCGTACCGGTACAGGATTTCACCGTTCTGCGTAGGGATGACGGTCCTGCCGAGCCGGTCCAGGAGCTTGGTGGAAAACTCCTCTTCAAGAGCCTTGATATGCACGCTGATGGTCGGCTGGGTGAGGCCTAACGCCTGTGCGGCCCTGGAAAAACTTTTCATTTCCACCACCGCACAGAATATCTCTATGTATTTCAGTTCCATAATCCCTCGCGTGGATGCATACAGCTATTATAAGAAACTTCGCTGCAGGCATGAACGACAAAGTTAGCTATAAATTAATTAATTTGACATATATAGAATATCTATTATATAAAATTTTCCCATGACGTGTGATTCCCGCTTTACGTGANNCACCCCGATATTAACCCGCATTTCTCGGGATCTCTCCAGCAATTCTTTCATCGTCACCGAGATCAACGCGATTCCCGGCTAAATCGTTCGCGTGAATGCGCTTGTGCTTATCCGTCAGTCTCAAGGCGGGAATCCGAACTGAACCGAGGGCAAAAATATGGATGCTAAAAAATCCGACCGTATCAACCGAAGAGCTTTCTTGACGACCGCCGCAGGGGCGGCGACAGCAGCGGCGCTGCCTTCCGCTTTATCGGCGACGGAAAAATTCAGCCGGAACACGCTTCGAGTCTGGTCCTGCGGAGGATTGGCGGAAGCGTTCATGCCGGCGAATCAACGGTTCCGGGAAAAGACCGGTGTGGAAATTGCCTACACCGGCGCGTTTGCGGCGGCACTCGGCAAGTCTCTTCTGGGAAGTGCCACGACGGAAGTGTTCGCCGGCAGGGTGCTGGGCCTGGCAAAGAAACTGCGCGAGGCCGACAAGATGGCTTATTTCAAGCCGCTCTGCTTCACCCGGTATGTCCTGGTTACGCCAAAGGGCAATCCGGCGGGGATATCCGATATACAGGATTTAACGAAACCGGGTGTCAGGGTCATTCTTTCCCCGCAAGCCTCTCCACCGGGAGGCGAGGCGGTGGGCGTTCTACTGAAAAAGGCCGGCGTGCTGGATCAGGCGATGAACAACGCGGTAATCCAGGGGAGCTGCGTACAGCGCACCATGGAAGACCTGATAGATTCCAGGGGGGATGTCTCCGTTGTGGAGTACAGGCTGACCCGGATGCCCATATTCGAGGGAAAGGTGGAAATCGTTCCGATTCCGGAAGAGTACTTTCCCCCGCCGCCGTTGACCTTCACCATCGGTGTCATGAACGCGGCTGCCGACAGGGAACTTGCCGATCACTACGTCGATTTCATTCTTTCGGAAGAAGGCCAGGAATTTTTTGAATCTGCAGGATTTATTCCGGCTATTTCGGGTAAAGGGATGCAAATGACTGAAAAATTGGGGGTGAAGGATGCCTGAGATCATGGAAGCCGTCGGCCAATCCCTGGAGACGGAGCCGGATGAAAAGAGTAAAAGTGTACCGCTGCGGTGGTGGAGACGACTGTCTCAGACCGCCTTCCTGTTGGTCTTGGGACAGTGGTCCTTCTACGGCATTTTCCGCTGCCCTTTCATCGTGCCTTACGTAAGCTGCCAGAACTGCCCCGTTATCACATGCCACGGCCGGTTGCTTACCATGTTCTGGGGATTCTGGCTGCTGCTTCCCCTGTCGGTGCTGATTTTCGGCCGGGCGTTTTGCGGATGGGCCTGCCCCGGCGGATTGGTGAACCAGTTACTGGGAATGCTGGCACCCGCGAAACTGAGAATTAAAAACGCATTTACCCGCGTTGTTCCCTACTTCAAATATCTCGGCCTGGCTGTAGCTCTGTATATCTGGTGGGCTGCGGGGCAGCCGCGGGAGAATGTGCCCATTCGTGTCGGAGAATTTTTCTCATCCATCGCTTTGACTTTCGAGCATGCCAACATCATCTGGCTGGTCCGGACTTTTTTCGTGCTGGGCTTCCTGGCGATGGGGATTGTATTGGCCAACGCCTGGTGCCGGTTTGCCTGCCCGGCCGGAGGAATCCTGGAGATTCTAAAGCCGGTATCCTGGTTTAAAGTATTTAAAAACAATAAATGCGATGACTGTAGCGATTGCCGGAAAGTATGCGAAATGGGTACGCGTCCGGCCGAAGCCGACTGCACCCACTGCTGTGACTGCCTGCATGTCTGTCCTCAAAATGCCATTGAAATCGGACGGAGGAAATTCTGAATGCCGACTGCCAATGTAAATCCGAAACGGAATACTCATCCCTGCTTCTACGCCGGGGCCAGCGGCAGATATGGTCGGATCCATCTGCCGGTGGCGCCTTCCTGCAACATCCAGTGCTTCTACTGTCGCCGCGATTATGACTGCCCCAACGAAAACAGGCCGGGTGTCGCTACACGGGTGCTGCAGCCCGAGGAAGCCCTGGCGCGCCTGGAAAAAACGCTTTCGGAAATGCCGCATATTTCGGTCGCCGCCGTTGCTGGCCCGGGCGACGCGTTCAGCGACCCGGAGGCTACATTGCGGACCTTCGAGCTGATTCGCCGGAAAAATGCGGAAATCGCGCTCTGTGTTTCGACAAACGGCCTGAACGTGGCGAAATACATTCCTCATTTGCGCGACCTGGACGTTCGTTTCGTCACGATCACGGTGAATGCGATCGATGTGAATGTCGGACGACTTCTGTATAAATGGGTGAAGGTCGAAGACGGAGTCCTGCAAGGAACGGAGGCCGCCGGTGTGCTCATATCGAGGCAGCTTGAGGCCATAACACTGCTGAAGAACGCGAATATCACGGTCAAGGTAAACACGGTGGTGGTGCCGGGAGCGAACGAGGACCACGCCCTGTTTCTTGCCGGTAAAATGGGACGTCTGAAGGTAGACCTTATGAATTTCCTGCCGCTGATTCCTCTGGCCGGCACTGACATGGCACACATCACCCCCCCTGATTCGGGCAGAATGAAAAAGCTGAGGCTTTTGGCGGGCAGACAGGTCGCACAGATGCACCATTGTGAGAGATGCCGGTCCGACGCCGTCGGTCGCCTCAAAGAAAATACTCCCGGCGGCACGGAACAAAAGTACGGATACGAAAGCATCTAAAAATATGTAATTCCGCACACGCGACCGGCCGCAGACCGAATCGAAGAAAACCCGATCCTTCCGGTAAGCATTCCGCTGAAAGTTTAGTATTCTTTTAAGATGTGAAAGCAATCCTCAGAGGGCTTCCCATGAATATGCCGTTTCCGCCCAATATGCTGGTCGGCACATCGAGCTGGAGTTCCAGGGACTGGTGCGGCGCCTTCTACCCGGAATCGATAGATAATGCTGAAATGATCCGGGAGTATTCCAATCAACTCCAGACGGTTGAAATTGACGCCACCTGGTATCGGATGCCGAATATAAAAATGGTGGATGCTTGGAAATCCAAAACTCCGGATCATTTTATTTTCTCCGCCAAAGTGCCGAAGGTAATCACCCACGAGAAATATCTGGAGAACTGCGAATCCGAGCTGAAGGAATTCGTGTCGGTTATGTCCCGGCTTGAAAGCAAACTGGGTCCTTTGTTGCTGCAATTCCCTTACATCGCGAAAGGCAAGGATCCGGAAGAGTACGAAACCGGAGACGATTTTGTCGGGCGACTTACGGGATTTGTCAAATTGCTTCCGAAGGAGTTCAAATGGGCGGTTGAGATCCGCAACGCCAAATGGATCCGGTTCCCGCTGTTGGATATTTTACGGCGCCATCGCATATCGCTGGTTTTCATCGACTACTACACCATGGATCCCCTTTATAAACTGGCACACCGCCGGGAGGTATTCACGGCTCCTTTTGTCTACGTGCGCTTTCTGGGAAATCGGAAAAAAATAGAGGATGCCGTGAAAAAAGCCAGGCGGGAGAATCGACGCCGCAGAGACTGGGAAAGCCTGATACTTGACCGAACCGAACAGATGAAACTTTGGATCCCTCCTTTGCTGGATCTCGCAAAGTTCGATATTCCAACCTACGTCTATTTCAATAACCATTACGCGGGATATGCACCCGGATCCGTCGAACTCCTTGGGAAGATTTGGAATGATGCGGCAGCCGGTTCAAGACTTCAGCGTGCGTGAATCATTCAGGCGCCGGAAACTGTAATTCCTCAATGCTTTTCCAAGGGGGGCGGGAATCCGTCTCCCTGCTGCCCGTCGAGTAAAATGAAACGGCGTCTGTCTGATTTCAAGTTGTAAGTGTGGACTATCCCTTTTGTTTCAGCATAATATCTTCTAAGCCAGGATGCGCCATTGAAGGAGCCGCACTCATGAACAGACGGAATGTTGCGAGCGACGGAATCGAAAAGAAAAGGAGCGTCTGTTGGCCCCGGCCCGGTTTCATGCCTGCATCGAGACCTGCGGTGCAACAACCATAGGGGAGGAGAAAAAATGGCGAATGGATTTGCGGGGAAGATAGCGAGAATCAATCTCACTGCCAAACGGATCAGCACAATCGATACCGCCCAATATGAAGAATTCGGTGGCGGCTACGGGATCGGTACGGCCCTGTTCTGGGAATTGGCCGTGGCACCCGGAGAATGGGACCTGCAGGACGCTTACGATCCGAGAAATGTGATTGCGTTGATGACCGGCCCCATGGCGGCAACAGGCGTGCCGGCGGCCGGAAGAACCAGCGTCTGCGGATTGTCTCCCGAAGTATTCCCCACGCAGTACTTTTTCCGGACTAACTTTGGCGGACGGTTCGGGACGACGCTGAAAATAGCCGGGTGGGACGGTATTGTTCTTGAAGGAAAGGCGGACAAGCCCGTATGGATCAATGTTATCAACGACAGGATCACCATCGAGGATGCCGCAAGTTTGTGGGGCCTCAACACCTATGAAACGCAGGACAGAATAACCGAAATGGTAGGCGGGAAAACCCGGTTTGGCGAAGAGTGGCACCAGATCGGGGAGGAATATACGACCGCCAGACCGCAGATCGTCTGCATCGGCCCCGTGGGGGAAGCGCGGGCCAGAATCGCGGCCCTGATCCACGGCAGCGGCGTCAGCGCCCGCACCGGCGGCTTCGGCGGCGTCTTCGGATCGAAGAATCTGAAGGCCATCAGCGTGATCGGCACCGGCAGCGTCGAGGTCGCGGACCCCGCCGGAGTCGTGGACACACGCCTTTTTCATACACGGAATCACTCACGGGCCGTAGCTTCACCCGGCGCGTCCTGCTGTATGCCGTGCCTCAATGCCGACCGCAAGCGGGATTCCTATTACGGCGGCGAATCGATGTGCGCGGACCAGTACTGGTACATGGGGCGCCAGAGCAGCTCGCCGGGCATCCCGGGTATGGGGGGCAATTCGGGCGACTTGATGCGAGGAGCCGATGTGGCCATCAAATGGGGCATCTGCACCTGGGCGACCAAGTTCGGCNNGTGGGACACCCTGAATTTCCGCGAGGTCTTCTGTGACGCGATCGCCCGGAAGGTCGGAATCGGCGCAGACCTGGCCGAAGGGGTACTGGAGGCTGCCAAGAAATGGGGCCGCCTTGAAGAGGATTTGAACTCCGGCGCATTGCGCCTGCCCGCATGGGGCGCAAGCTGGCATCATTCACTGCCGAGCGTCGAATGGGCCTACAGCTATATCTTCATGTCCGGGGATCCGATGTGGCACGGCTTCTTCGGTCTGTCCGGGGGAGGTTTCGGCGGAGCCGCTTCTTATACGGCCGAAGAACTGGTCGAAGCAATGGCCCAAAAAATTGTGCCCTTCGATGGAGAGCCTCTGATATTCAGCAATTCATGGAAAGGGGACGAGGCCAGAAAGACCGG
>DKBB01000169.1 GCA_002451015.1 Acidobacteria bacterium UBA6911 | reverse complement strand
TGCTGTGGGACATCGCCGCCATAGAACAGGGAGACCGGACGCCGCCCGGCCACGTGTTCGCCCAGTATGCGGCCAACCTGGGAAATTCCTGGCCCAGGGGCATCGGCATCAAAATGGCCGCCCCTGAAAAAACCGTCATTGCGAGCGGAGGCGACGGTTGTGCGATTTTCTCAAACCCCGAAGCCGCACTCTGGACCTCCCGCAAATACCATGCCCCGATTCTTTACATTATTAACAACAACCACAGATACAACGCCGTGCAGGTCGGCCTGGACGAATACGGAGGCGCTTCCAGCTATGCCGGCAAAGCCGGATTTAACGGTTCCGACATTACACCATCCCCCGATTTCTCCATGATTGCCCGGGCCATGGGGGCCTACGGTGAAAAAGTCACAGAGCCGGAAAAGCTTCCCGGCGCTCTGCAGCGTGCGCTGGAGGCGGTAAAAAGCGGACAGCCCGCTGTGCTGGATACTGTTATCGTGAAAGAATCCTGACCCCTCCGATAGCTCAGGATGTCACCATTCCGGCGTTTCACTTGAAACGATGAACGCTTAAAGGTTTAAAGCCCATGCCCGGATGGAAACAAAACGGTGTTGGAACGGCGTACTTATGAAGGCAAATGCCCGAACGTCAGGCGGTCAAAAACCGCTCACTTGTTGTAAACGGGGAATTCCCTAAGCGAAAGACGCTTACAGGCCGATCAGCAAACGGAAGAGGTTTAAAAAGACCGTATTTTGAGTTCGGGCAATATCTGAAGCAGGCATCAGGAGGCGCAATGAAAATATCAACTATATTACTATGCAGTATATGTTTCCTGCTTGCAGCGTCATCTCTGCAGGCGGGGGAGATGGTCCTCTATGGAGGATCCCAGAAACCGGGCTCTCTCTCTTTTGGTGCATTGTCCGAGGTCCCCAGCGACCTTCTGCAGGGAAACTGGGGCGGCACTTTCGGAGCCAAATTTTCTGCGGGAAAAGTCATCGGTCTTGAACAAAACATCAGCTTCAGCCCCCAATTCGCCGTTAGCGGTGTGTACGCATTTCAGACGGATACAAATCTGCTTCTGCAGGTGCCGGGGAGATTCGTTCCCTATGCAACAGCGGGCATCGGATACATTGTGACCTGGGGACAGGAATATTTTCCGGAAGACCTGGATCCCGCCAAGATTGCAGCTTACGCTTTTAGTTTCGGCAGCGCGTTCACCCTGAACTACGGTGGAGGCATCAAAGTACGCAGAGTTTTAGGGCCGATGGGTTTCAATTTCGACGCACGCGGTTATACGATTCCCTCCGCCCGGGACAATTCGCTGAGCTTCATCCAATTGACCTTTGGACCGGTTTTTACCTGGTAAGGGAGCATACTATACCCTCGCATATGTGAACTTTAAAAAACTTCATCGCAGCGTTCAAGCCTTTGGAGATATCCCGATGCCTCCGAAGGCCTGAATCAATTCGAGACTTTTTCTAAGACCTTTCATATTTTATTTCTTTCCATTCTTGTTATCCCTTTCGGACCTTTCCTGTGCGCTGTTTCAATCATGCACTGCCTGACGGTGTCCCCGGCTCAGGACGGAGAGGGACTGGGCGATATGTCGGGCGAAGAAAAAAGCCCGGGGATATCTCACCCGATCGGGGTTTCGGTCCATTGAAACGCACCGGCCGGAACATGACATCCAGAACAACCGGCATATAATCCGGAAACAACAAAATCATCGCAGAATGTGTAAATGTGTAACTTCCGACGTTAAAGGTTTGAATGTTCAACGTGCAAAGTGTATACGTTTACCGTTCAACGATGTTTTATATAAGGAGGTATAATTCCGTGCTATCAGAAAAGTATCGCAAAATGACCCGCCAGGAATTACTCGCCAAGGCAGCCGAGCTCGGATCCGGTTTCGAAAGATATTCCGGCAGCTGTTCCCAATGCACGGCTGCAGCACTCAGGGAAATCCTAGGATTTGAAGATATCGTCGTCAAGGTGGCAACCAGTTCTTGCGGTGGACAGGCAGGCCTTTCAAACGGGGTCTGCGGCGGCGTCATCGGAGGTACTATCGTTCTGGACTATTACCTCGGGAGGCCGGTGGAACTGATCTCTTCGACCGAGGAGATACCCGAAGGATTGGAGGCATTGTCCTCGGCGATGGAAGCTGCCCGTTCGTTCTGCAAAAAGTTCACAGACCAGTACGGCTCCATCCTTTGCCCCCAGGTACAGACAAGAATATACGGCCGTTCCTTCAACCTTCAGGATCCCGAAGAATGGAAATCCTTTCTCGAAGCCGGGGCGCACTCGGACCCGACCAAATGCATCCGGGTGGTTGGAAACGCAGCAAAATGGGCCCTGGAGACCTTGATGGAAAAGGGGAAAATCCAAGAAGCGTCGTTGAATGTCTGAAGACATGGCGGCATTATCAGGCGCAGCGCGTTGAAACGTTTCGCCGTACCGTGCCCGTAACATTACGGTGCTATCGCCTGTTCCACTTATATACTACCTTCCCCTCATGCGAGGCATCCACGACATCCCTCTGGTTTCGCAGGCGTTTTAATACGGTGTGAATGGAAGCAAGGACATTCCTGTATTTACCTGTATCAAAACCCATTTCCCTCAGGAGATCCCGGATGTGAATGGGAGAAAGATAGTGTTCGCTATGGGTGGAAAGCACTCCTCGAATTGCATCCGTAAGCCCGGTAACTTCCAGGGCTTTATCGGGGGCAGGTTCCGGCCATTTTCCGCTGATGGTTTCGACGTCTTCTCCGCAAATCCCTCCCAGACCGACAGCCACCTGACGCAGTTTCTCGATCCTGCGGTCCAGCAGACCGAGCATCGATTCCAGTTCTTCACGCTCATTCAGTAGCGTATTCAGCTCCTGCATGCTGGCTTCGAAAGCCTCCCGATATTTTGCATCATTTGCGTCGAAATCAGTATCCATGAACCGAATTATCCATATGTATAAATAAAAAGCAACCGGACAATTAGACATTATGTCTTATGGAATTTCCTTTTAGAAGAAATTTTGTTGCAGCTTCACTTCCCTTTCGGTTCCTTCCCTTATCGAGGGATCCGATTGTCGACCGGTCCAATCCAAGCCTCAAATTTACTTTCAAGGTTTCTGGGGCAGAAGGTCAAGATATATGGGATGCTATTCATTGTTGACAATTGATAGGTATTGCAAAGGCGGGGCAGCGTTAAAGAAAAGAGTTCGTTAAAAAAACGAGCCTGGGTTATTGGTGTAGCAAACCCAGGCTCGCATGGGCATTGTTGTATGATGTGTATATCAGTATCCTCGGCATTCGCTCCGCTTTTATTCATGAGAAAGTGACAATG
>DKBB01000274.1 GCA_002451015.1 Acidobacteria bacterium UBA6911 | reverse complement strand
AAAATGCTGTATGACAACGCTCTGCTCAGCCGGGTTTATCTTGATGCCTTCCTGTTGACCGGAAAAGAGTTCTGCCGTCATGTCGCGGAAGAGACGCTGGATTACGTGCTTAGGGAAATGACCTCTCCCGAAGGCGGTTTTTATTCTTCCCAGGATGCCGACAGCGAAGGGAAGGAAGGGGTGTTTTTTCTGTGGTCTCACAGAGAAGTTCGATCCATTCTGGCCGACGGGGAAAACGAAATTTTCTGCCGTTATTTCAACATCACGCCCGGGGGAAATTTTGAGGGGCTAAATATCCCCAACATTCCGAAACCGGCCGGTACATTCGCCAACCTTGAACATATTTCCGAAGAGAAACTTTCGGCGATTATTCAAGCCGGAAAGAAAAAGCTCTTTAATACAAGGCAAGACAGGATAAAACCGGGACGCGACGATAAAATCCTGACAGCCTGGAACGGACTGATGCTGCGCAGCTTTGCCGAAGCCGCCAATGCATTGGGAAGGGAAGACTATCGCGAAGCTGCGGTACGGAATGCCGAATTCCTTCTGTCCCGACTCCGCCGGGACGGAAGGCTTCTTCGCAGTTACAAGGAGGGGCGTGCGCGATTTAATGCCTATCTGGAGGATTACGCATATCTTATCGACGGCTTGCTGTCGCTCTATGAGGCGAGTTTCGATCCTCTCTGGATAATGGAGGCTGAAACCCTGGCGGAAAGTCTGATAAGCAGGTTCTGGGATAAGAGCGGGGATGGATTCTATTTTACTTCAGAGGACCATGAGGCATTGATTCATCGTCCCAAGGAGTTTTACGATCATGCCGTACCTTCGGGAAATTCTGTTGCCGCGCATGCATTGCTAAGACTCTGGAAATTTACCGGTAACGATCGGTGGTCATCCTACTCGGTTACGATTTTTAAGAGGATGATCGCGCCAATGAGACAGCATCCCGGCGCTTTTGCCCATCTGTTATGCGCACTGGACTTTTACCTTGCACAGCCCAGGGAGATTGCCGTAGTCGGAAGACCGAAAGATCCAGAGACTAAGGAACTCCTGGGAGAAATTTTCGGCTTTTACCTTCCCAACAAGGTTGTCGCCTGCGGATCGAATGCCGAAACGTTTCTTTTAAGGGAGAAGCCTCAGGTTGACGGTCTGGCCACCGTTTACGTGTGTGAAAATTATACCTGTAAGGCTCCCGTGACAACGCCGGGAGAACTCCGGCAGACGCTTCGACCGAATCTGTCGCAATAAGGGCGAACAGGAGATTCGCCCCTACACATCTATGCTCTGAAACAGAACGGAAGAATGGTACCGGTCGCCGGAATCGGGGAGAATGACTACAATCAATTTGCCTTGATTTTCGGGCCTGGCTGCCACCTTAACGGATGCTGCGACTGCGGCTCCACATGATATGCCGGCTGTAATACCCTCCTCCTTATGCAATCGCTGAGCCATTTCTATCGCTTCATCGCTGCTGACCGTGATTGCTTCATCGACAAGTTGGAGATCGAGAACCTTTGGTATAAAGCCGGCTCCGATTCCCTGGATTTTGTGCGGCCCCGGCTTTGGGGGATCGCCTTTCAGGGCTGCTGTAATAACAGGGGATTCTTCAGGTTCCACCGCGATGCTTTGAATCGGTTTTTTCTTTTCCTGTTTGATGTATCGGCTGACTCCGGTAATCGTTCCGCCCGTTCCCACTCCCGAAACAAGAATATCCACATTGCCGCCCGTATCGTTCCAGATTTCCGGCCCGGTTGTCTGAAAGTGAACGAGAGGATTCGCCGGGTTATTGAACTGCTGGGGCATCCAGAATTTCTTCGGGTCCGAAGCCGCTATTTCTTCTGCTTTGGCTATGGCTCCCGGCATTCCTTTGGAACCTTCAGTAAGGATCAGTTCCGCCCCGAAAGCCTTGAGGAGTCTCCTTCGTTCCAAAGACATTGTTTCCGGCATTGTAATGATCAGCGGGTAGTCGCGTGCGGCTGCAACATAAGCCAGCGCAATTCCGGTGTTGCCGCTGGTCGGTTCTATGATTGTGATGCTTTTATCTCCGCGTTTCAGAATTCCGTCCCGTTCCGCCGCCTGGATCATCGATGCTCCGATCCGGCATTTGACGGAGTAGGCGGGATTTCTTCCTTCGATCTTCGCAACGATGGTGCCGGGCAATCCTGCGGGGATCCGGTTCAGTCTGACAAGTGGGGTGTTGCCGATGGATAGTGCATTATCGTCGTAAATTCTGGACATTTTTCCTCCTTAACATTCTGTACTAGAATCCAGGTAGAGGGAGGGAAATCAACCTGTTTTGCAGGCTACAATGAGAACTTCTCCTCCCTGCTATTTACCAATTGCTCTGCCGGAAGTCAATGTGTGAAACATCGCGGGCGCAGTGCGTTGAATAAAATCGTTACGGCATTGATTTATTTCCGCTTGCGGGAGCCCTCAAGGGTATCGGAAAATATCGCATCTATGGAGTGCGGAATCCTCAAGCGTGTTACCGTTATAAAAATAATCTTTCTCCATTAAAAAGCGCACATGGACATATCCGGAAGATTTGTTCTCTGTTTCAGGGAACATGGTTCCGAAAATTGGAGCCCTTTATTGCAGATTGGTATAACACGGCAGATTAATCGATAGGACTTGCGTAAATCGTATTGCGATGCGGATCAAAGCATTTTTTCCAGTTTTTCGAATTGCTCCTGGGTGCCGATCAGCACCATGATGTCGTTTTCATGGATTATTGAGGAAGCTTTCGGCTGCAGGTCGAAGGTTCCGTCGGCTTTCCTGATAGCCAGAACGGCGACGCCCGAGGTGTTCCGGATATTCGAATCTTTGATGGTTTTGTTCACGAATCTGGAATTTTCCGGAACAGTGATTTCGAAGAGCTTGAAATCCACACTGCCGCCATGTGTCACAATGTCCAGGAAGTCGATGGTTATCGGACGGGTTGCCAGTGCGGCCATCCGGATGCCTGAGATAAAATAGGGGGAAATGACCCGATTGGCGCCCGCCATCAGAAGCTTCTTTTCAGTGTCCTTCAGACCGGCACGTGCGACGATATAAAGATCGGGATTCAGGGCCCGTGCGGACAGGGTAATGAATACATTGACGACATCCGAATCGGAGCAGGCTACCAATCCTTTTGCTTTCATAATGCCCGCCTCGGTGAGAAGGCTGTCGGATGTGGCGTCGCCGATAACTCCCAGAGCCCCTTTCAGTTCCAATTCATCGGAAGATTCCTTTTTGCTGTCGATAACGACGTAGGGAATTCCTTCTGAATCAAAGGTTTCGGCTACTTGGTGGCCCACCCTGCCGAAACCGCAGATAATATAATGCTCATTCAGTTCTCTGATTTTTTTATCCATTCTTTTTCTCTTCTGATAGCCTGCCAGTTCTCCCTCGACAATGAGTTCCACCGCTTTTCCTCCGGCGTATACGGCCGTTCCAACCCCGGTGATAATGACTGCCATTGTAAAGACCTCACCGCCACGAGACAGCGGGTGCACTTCCTTGAAGCCTACTGTAAAAAGTGTGACAACGACCATATAGGCTGATTCCAGAAAGGACCAATCCTCGATGAGAACATATCCGGCTGTTCCTATACAGAATATACAAAGCAGTAAAATCCCTGAAGGGAGCAGTCGTCTGGCTGGATTCATGTACAAGATAATAGCATAAGAGGCGGTTATTCTATTATTTATGCTTTTATAGTTTTACCCGCTGCATGTTTCAGCAAATCTTAGCCATCGGTGCGTTTATATGGAATAAATCGGAGCAGAAAACTATCCCTACAGGCCGCGTTTTGCCGCTTCTTCATTTCCCAAAGAAGCGCTACACTTGAATAATGAAGGATTTCCGAATAATAATACATGGTGTACCTGTGTGTCAGCCGTTCTGTCGGTACTTGTTTATATTTATGTATTCATAGGGAGGGTTGCAATGCCCTGGTTTATTAAATCGAGATCGAAGCGCGATTCGCAGAAGAAGCAGGCGGATGAGATATGGATCAAATGCCAGAAGTGCAATTCTCACATATTCAAAGAGGATTTCGTTAATAACCGTAATGTGTGCACCAAATGCGGCTGGCACGGGAAGATCACCGCACTTGAAAGAATCGATATGATTCTGGATAAAGGAACGTTCAAAGAGTTCAATAGGAAAATACGACCGAGCGATCCCCTCCAATTTGTTGACGGGAAGGGACCGTACACCGAAAAAGTGGAAAAAGCCCGAAAACAAACCGGTCTCAATGAGGCCGTCGTTACCGGATCCGGCAAAATAAACGGAAGTCCCGTGGCCATTGCGGTGATGGACTTCCGTTTCCTGGGCGGCAGTCTGGGTTCGGGAACGGGAGAGAAAATCCTTCTCGGCTCTTCCTATGCATACGATCACCGGTTGCCCTACATCGTTTTCTCCGCTTCAGGAGGAGCCCGGATGCACGAGGGAATTCTTTCGCTGATGCAGATGGCGAAAACCTGTGCGGGAGTGGCAAGGTTGAATGAACGGCGCCTGCCGTATATTTCGGTTCTTACCGATCCAACAACCGGGGGCGTCAGCGCTTCCTACGCGATGGTCGGGGACATCAATATTGCGGAACCGGGAGCGCTGATAGGATTCGCCGGGCGGCGGGTTATCGAACAGACAATCAAGCAGGAACTCCCCGATAATTTCCAGACCTCGGAATTTTTGCTCGAACACGGTTTCCTGGATATGATCGTCGAGCGAAGTGCGATGAAAAATACACTTTCTTCAATTATTTCCTTTTACAATCGATAAGGACGGTTCATGGAACGCGAGTTTGATTTTGAACAACCGATAACCGACATGGAAAAAGCGTTGGAAGAACTGAAAAATCTGGCCGACAAAAATGAAAGAGACATCAGTGACCAGATTGAGACTCTGCAACGGAAGCTTGAAGAAAGTAAGAAAGAAATTTACGGCAATCTCACGCCGTTGCAGACGGTTAAGGTGGTCCGCCATCCCCAGCGTCCGGTGCTGCACGACTATATCGACCTGGTTTTTTCCGACTTCATGGAACTACACGGCGATCGCAATTTCAGCGATGACCGAGCCATCATCGGCGGATTTGCCAGGATCGATCTTGAAAAGGTGATGCTGATCGGGCATGCGCGCGGTCACACAGTGGAAGATAATGTAGAAAGAAATTTCGGCATGGCACGACCCGAAGGGTATCGCAAAGCGCTGCGCCTGATGCACCTGGCCGAGAAGTTCAACATTCCTGTCGTTACCTTCATTGACACAATGGGTGCCTATCCGGGACTGGATGCGGAAGAACGCGGTCAGGCCGAAGCTATTGCTCGCAACATTACCGAGATGGCGCGTATCGAGGTGCCGATTGTCTCGCTAGTCACGGGAGAAGGGGGCAGCGGCGGCGCGCTTGGAATCGGGGTAGGCGATGCGGTGCTGATGCTCTCTAATTCGATCTATTCAGTCATTTCGCCGGAAGGATGTGCGTCCATTCTATGGAGGGATGCATCCTTCAGCGCCCAAGCGGCGGAGGCCATGAAAATCACCGCGAAGTCTCTGCTTGAACTGGGAGTTATTGATGAGATAATTCCGGAGCCGCCGGGGGGGGCGCACACGGATTACGTGGAAACAGCGGACGCGATTAAACCGGTAATACTCAAATACATCAAAAAATTTGCTCCATGGTCTCCCTCCAAAATTGTCGCACGGAGATTCGACAAATACGCGGCGATGGGGAAATTCACCAAATAAAAGGCTGGAAATAGAATTATGGCAAATACGAGCAATACTTCCGAAGATACGTTGCACAAAATACCGTTGAGAATCACGGATACAACACTGCGGGATGCCCATCAGTCGCTTTGGGCGACCAGAATGCGCACCGACGACATGCTTCGCATTCTCGATGTGATTGACAATGTCGGTTACTACTCTCTCGAATGTTGGGGGGGCGCCACATTTGACGTCTGTCTCCGTTTTCTAAGAGAGAATCCGTGGGAACGGCTCCGATTGATCAAAGCCAAGGCCAAGAATACACCGCTGCAAATGCTGTTGCGGGGGCAAAACCTGGTAGGCTACCGCAATTATGCCGATGATGTCGTGGATCGATTTGTCTCACTCGCCTGCGAGAACGGGATCGATATTTTCAGAGTNNGGCCATGCACAGGGAACGCTCTGCTACACGATTTCCAAAGTTCACACTGTCGAGAAATTCATCTCCTATGCCCGGGAGCAGGTAAACCTCGGGATCGATTCCCTCTGCATCAAGGACATGGCCGGCATCCTGTCTCCAATAAGCGCGGAACGCATAGTGACGGGACTGATCAGAGAATTCGACATACCGATTCAGCTGCACTGTCATGCCTCGAGCGGCATGGCTATTGCAACCTACGTGGAAGGTGTCCGGTCCGGCGCGGGTGCGATCGACTGCGCGATTTCGTCCATGGCCGGGTTTTCGTCCCAGCCTCCTGTGGAAACAATGAGCGCAATATTTACCGAAACCAATTATTCGGCAGGTCTTGATGTGGATGCTCTTGAAAGGGTGGCCCAGTACTTTAATGAACTCACGCCGCATCGGCAGCAGAGTTCCGGATCGTTCCCGTTTATAGATCCGGGGATTCTTGTGCACCAGATNNCCGGGCGGCATGATCTCCAATTTCAAGTCGCAGCTGTCCATGCAGAAAGCCCTAGACAAGCTGCCCGAGGTGCTGGATGAGGTTTCCCGCGTTCGCGAAGATCTCGGATTCCCCCCCTTGGTAACGCCCACCAGCCAGATCGTCGGTACGCAGGCGGTTATGAATATCATTTCGGCCGAGCGATATAAAATAGTTCCCAATGAAGTGAAAGATTATGTCCGCGGCAAATACGGCAGATCCCCGGTGCCGATTAATAAGGAATTTCTGAAGAAAATACTCGGAGATGAGAAGCCGATCGATCATCGTCCGGCGGATGAACTGAGCCCGATGCTTCCCAATGCTACCGATAATGTCAATCCGAAATATATCGAACACGAAGAAGATATCATTTCCTATGTACTCCTCCCAGAACCGGCACTGCAGTTTTTCCAGTGGCGCGCTTTGCCGCCGGAGCAGCGTCCGGACACTCCGGCCGATATTGAAATAAAGAAGATGCGGGCAGAACAGGAAAAGGAGATCCCGACAACCGAGAACGGCACGGAGCCGAATGTTGCAGTACAGCCGTCTTCATCCATCAACCTTCCGATGAATATTCCGGATGTCGCAAAGGAGGTCCTCGACAAGATTGAAGGATTGACCGTCGAAGAGCTGGTTTTCAAAAAGGGCAATTCGACCATTGCGATCCGACCTTCAGGCATCATCGCTTCTCCGCTTTTTGATATGGCTGACACAGCAGCTGAAGCGCCTCGATCCGAAGCGCCGCCGGTTGGACGGGATCGGAAAGGGGAGTCATCTGAAGGAACGCCGGAAGAGTCCGGCGCCGCAGCGTACAGTGCGACCATCGACGCCCCCTTTGTCGGCACCCTCTATTTTGCTCCCGGGCCGGGCAAGGACAATTTCATAAAAGAGGGGGATGAAGTGGAAGCAGGCGACAAGGTTTGTATTGTAGAGGCGATGAAGCTTTTCAACGAAATAACCGCGCCTAAGAAATGCAGGATTGTCAAAAAAATCGCGACCGACGGGGATTCAGTGGAAAAGGGACAGCCGCTCATCGGCATTGAAGAACTCTGATCAGTCTTCGTAACGTGGGCGAACGCAAGGCTCGCCCCTACAATCTGGATATACGGATTAGAACAGAAGCAAACATTGTGTTTGTCTTGTTAACCATTTTTATACCCATAGATTCGATGGAGCGATAATGACGGAGAAACAGTCGTGTGAATTCCCGGAATCGAACCCGCTGGACGATGCAATTAAAGGAATCCTGGAAAACAGCAAAACCATCGCAATCGTCGGACTCTCGGACAAGCCGGAAAGAGACAGCTACAGGGTGGCCGAATATCTGAAAGGACAGGGCTATACCATTATTCCGGTGAATCCGACCAGGTCGGAAATCCTGGGAGAAAAATCCTATCCCGATCTGGCATCGATACCCCTACCGGTTGATATCGTGGATATCTTTCGAAACGTCGATGCTATTCCTGCAATCGTCGACGAAGCCATAGGGATCCAGGCAAAGGTTGTGTGGATGCAGCTTGGGCTGGCCCATAACGCGTCCGCTCAGAAGGCAGAGGAAGCGGGCCTGGTTGCCGTTCAATCAAAATGCCTGAAAATCGAACATCAGAAACTGATGTCCTGATAGCCGAATCCGGTATCCCCTGCATCATCCACACTCCGACAGGTATACGGTAACATCATTCAGACTTTTCAGAATCGTGTGGCCCAGCTCGATCAGGGCTTTCGAGGGAGGCACAAGGTCGGGTACCTGTATAACGGTCATTCCGGCAGCCACTGCGGCCCGAACCCCGTTTTCGGAATCTTCCAGCGCGAGGCATTCCTTCGGATTTACCCCAACCCGCTCAGCGGTTTTTAAAAAGATATCGGGATACGGTTTGCTGCGCTCCACCTGATCGCCGCCTACAACGACTTTGAAAAGGTGCAGGATGCCGGTATTTTGCAGCTTTTCAACCGCGGTTTCGGTTTTGGAGGAGGTGGCGACGGCGGCGGAGATCTGCCGGGATGACAGGTGATTGAGAAGATTGAGGGCGCCTTCTTTCAGGGGAAGTGGTTTGCGATGGATTCGCTTCCGGTAATTGGCATACCAGATGCTGCTGAAGGACTGGAAATCCACCCGTTTCGGGAGACCTTTCATCAGAATCTTTTCGCCCAGGGTCTGGTTTGCCCCGATACACTTCATAAAAAGCTCTTTCCGATCCCCGATTTTAAAGTGCCCGCATGTTTCCTTAAACGCGGCAAAAGCGATGCTTTCCGTGTCCAGAAGCAGCCCGTCCATATCGCATATAACCGCCTGAAATGGAATCACACCTGAATCCTTTTCTCTTCTACACAATTGTGGCAATGACGTTCCTATTCTTCCTTTTTTTCGCTCATTTTTAGGACCAACCTGTCTATCTGCTCCCGTCGGGTTTCGAGCTCTTCCATCCGAATTTTAATGTTATTTTTTTCCTCGTCGGAAACGGTTTCTTTAAGATTGTTTTTCAGGCTGTCTATTTCCTTCACGGTTTCCGCCATCATCTGATCGAGTTTTTCGATCGATTCCGCCTCGTCGGCTATATCGAAAACCACTTTCTCTATTCCCGGTTCCGACGCGGATTCCCCGGTTGATTTTGGCGCGCCTTTTCGCGGTATGAACTGTTTTTTTTCCGGAAATCCTCTTGTATTCATGAAGCTGGGGGAAACGATTTCTATCCCTGCTTTGTGAAGGTTGTCCAGCATCATTTCCCGGAGTCTCGATCGCACGGAGATCAGCTGGTTGACTTCCGCCAGCATGCCCGAGGCTCTGTAGTTGACCGAAAAATCCCCCAGTTCCATGATCAGCACAAAGGGATCTGTCAGCCCGGCGGCCGTTACGGCCTCTTTGAGAATTTCCCCCACGTCCGAATGGGGTACATCGTAGCCCAGAGACACTTCCGCCGAGATAATGGTCCCCGAGGACATTATGACCTTGACCGGATTGGTGACCAGGTAAAGATTCGGCAGGGTGGTCAGATCTCGATCCTCGGTCTGGATTTCTATGTGAAACAGCCCGCGTTCGGTGACGCGGCCGAAATGATCCCCGACTCGTACGAAGTCTCCGGGTCGAAAACTTTTGACCGATCGCAGCATGATCCCGGCCATGGCGTTTCCGATGAATGTCGTCGAGGAAAGTGCGATTGCAGCACTGACAAGAATCCCGATCAGGCTCAGCAGCTGTCCCTGTGAAGTCTCGCTCAGGTACTGCTCAGGAATAAACATCAGGACAATCAGGAGCCCGATTAAGGACAGAACCATTGTCGTGACCTGGCGGGTGACATTCCGGTGCGTCTGAGCCCGTTTATCTATAAGGTAGCGAATCCCGAAAATAATCAGCACAATGATCAATATGGCGATACCGGTCGGTATCAGGGGGAACAGTGCATGGATGAAATCACGAAAAGGTGACATGGCGGCTCTCTCCCGTCGTGGATTTTACAAATCCGAAATACCCATCATTAGCTTTGAAAAAGAATCCTAAGGGCTCATTTTTACCGAAAACAAGAGAAAAGTGTTCCTTTAAGTCCATACTTCCATCCGGAAATGTGAAATTGCAGCAGTCTCATCATGTACATCAAGCCTTAAAAATGTAAAATAAATAGATTGTGGAATGTAAACGTCCGGAGCCGATGCCGGACCGGAAAATTAAAGATCGGAAATAAGTATGTTTTACGACTCAAACGGCAAATTTTAGAAGGAGACGGTTCATGAAAGGGAATGCAGACGTTATTAGATCTCTAAATGAAGCATTGAGTGAAGAGTTGACTGCCATAAACCAGTACTTCGTTCATGCTGAAATGTTTGAAAACTGGGGATATAAAAAGCTGGCGGAACTCGAAAAGAAACAGTCTATTGACGAGATGAAGCATGCGGAAGAGCTGATAGAAAGAATCCTGTTCCTTGAAGGAAGGCCGGATATGAGCGTCAAGAAGCTCAACATAGGATCGACCGTTCCCGACATGCTCAAAAACGATATGAAGCTGGAAGCTTCGGCCGTTGCCATGTATAACGAGCTTATTATCGTTGCGACAAAGAGGAAAGATCAGGGTACCGTAGAGTTGTTCAAAGAACTGCTGGAAGACGAAGAAGACCACCTTGACAGCCTTGAGGAGCAGCTCGACCAGATAAAAGACATGGGAATTCAGGTCTATCTGAGCGTTCAGATGTAATCTGTCTGAAAGTTGCGGGATACGGTAACCGGGAGCGGAACGGTGGGCCGCTAAAAAGAGCAGGCCTTTATAACAGCCCTGAAGGGGAACGAGCGTAAGGGATGCATGCCTGAAATGTGTTTCCCGATTCACAGTACTTCTTCAATCGAGCTCCCGGTCCTCCTGCTTCAAAATAGGTGATTTCCCCCCAAAGACAGTCAGGCTTTGCACCGGAACAAGCCATGTCAGAGCGTGCCTGTAATGCAAAGCAGCCGTAATTTAGCTTGAGCCGGTGTTGAGCCGGTGTTATTTATTTGAATTCATTTTCAAATCAATCTTGACCATAGGTGTTGCTATGACCAAAGAACAGGAAGAACAGGAAAGCTTCAGAGTCACGGATAAAAGGGGTTTCCAGGAAAACGGAGAATCCCGCGCTTCGGATGTTTCCGAAACAACGGAGGTAAAAGAATCGGATGAGCCGTCCTCCGAGACCGGGAATGATGCGTCCGAGCCGGATGGACAGCAGCGGCCTCCGATAGATTTTCCTTCATACATTCTTTCCTACTACACCCAGGGCCTTGTTCTGTTGGGAGAAGTGCCGAGCCCGTATTCCGGTAAAAAAGAAGAGGATGTCGAAGCTTCCAGGCATACAATCGACATTCTGACTATGCTTCAGGAAAAAACAAAAGGCAATCTCCGCCAGGATGAAGAACAGCTGCTTGAGAATGTGCTGTATGAGCTTCGCATGAAATATATGGCGAAGACCAATCGCATTAAAATCTAATTGAAGATTGCAGATTGAAAATTAAAAACAGGATGATGGGATCGGATTTCCCTCTAAATAATCGGAAGTCTTCCCTATGATTGAGCGAGAATTATCGTCAGGCGGAACCTTCAATTTTTAATCTTTGATTTATTATCGATGCACGCTGTCATGGAGCAATTCATTTAAAAGACGCATCGGTTAGAAAAATTTACGTATAAGTTTTTACACTATGAAAGTAGTTAATCAACCGGAGGATCTCCCTCCGAACCAAACAGCGCCGGTTATTACCATAGGGAATTTCGACGGCGTTCACCTGGGACATCAGCTTCTGATAAAAGATCTGATTTCGCGCGCGGATGCAATCGGGGGCACTCCTGTCGTATTTACCTTCAATCCGCATCCTCTCCAGGTTCTGGCGCCCAATAATGCACCGCTGCAGATTCAGACACTAGATCAGAAACTGCATACATTCGAATCCCTCGGCATTCCTCTCGTCGTATTGATTCCCTTCAATATGCAACTGGCTCAAATCAGCGCCCGTGATTTCGCCGAGAAGATTTTATGGGAACGGCTGCACCCCAAAGAGATATACGTAGGGCCCAATTTTGCGTTCGGTCACCGAAGGCAGGGGAGTTTCAACCTGTTGAAGGAAATCGGCGAAGAGAAGGGTTTCCTGACGGGGAAAATCCATCAGGTGCAGTTTCGCGGTAACCGTGTATCGAGTACGGCGGTGCGTCAGGCATTGATTTCCGGCCAGGTAAGCCTGGCACGCCGGCTCCTGGCTCGCCCGTTTGCACTTTCCGGAACCATTGTACACGGGACGGGGATCGGCAGGAAATTTAATTTTCCTACCGCCAACCTTCAAACATTAAACGAACTGATACCCAGAAGCGGGGTTTACGTAACCCTGTTGAGCGTGGATGGGCTCCGATACAGGGGCGTTACCAACATCGGATTACGGCCGACCGTGAATAAAAATAAAGACGGCGATCTGAGCATTGAAACCCACATATTTGATTTCTCGCAGGACATATACGGCAGAGAGATTACGCTGGAATTCCTGATCCGGTTGCGAGACGAGCGCCGTTTTTCGGGAGAGGATGAACTGGTCCGTCAAATCGAAAAGGATATCTGCAAGGCGGAACGTTATTTTAATTGGTTGAATCGCACGCTCGATTCATGAATTTAGCCGGCCGCCGGAATCGGTGCAGGCGAATTCGGGTAGAATTCATAACCGGGAGAACTTATCGTGGCTATCTCACGAAGAGAAGTATCGAAAATCGCGGAACTTGCCAGGCTCCACTTCAGCGAGGAGGAGTTGGATGCCTTCACAATTCAATTTCAGCACCTGCTCGATTATATCGAACAGTTGAAACAGTTGGATGTAAATGACATTGAACCTACCAGCCATGTGTCCCTGACGGAAGAGTTTGAAAAACATATTTTTCGTGAAGATGAAATCAAGCCGTCTCTTCCGGTTGAAGAAAGCCTGGCAAATGCTCCGGACCCGGGGTCGGGGCATTTCCGTGTGCCAAAAGTAATTTGAGCCTGGCCTTTACCGCAGATACACGAAACGGATTGGAACAAGAAAAATATGAACCTCAAAGATGCGCACCAGATTCGAAACGCCGTCAATTCAGGGGAGATTTCCGCAAGGGACTGGGCGGATGCAGCGTTGAACCGGATTGAGGTCGCGGATTCCGGCCTGGGCGTTTTTCTGACTGTTGAACCTGCCACGGTTCGCCAGCGTGCCGATGCAGTCGACCGTGCCGTAAAGGAAAAAAACCTCCCTCTCGCAGGAGTCCCTATTGCGATTAAAGACAACATATGTACGCGAAATCTTCGAACGACCTGCGGCTCGAAAATTCTGGAAGAATACATCCCGCCGTACAACGCCACCGTCATCAGTCTTCTGGAAAATGCGGGCGCCGTTGTACTCGGCAAAGCGAATTGCGACGAGTTTGCAATGGGGTCTTCAACGGAAAATTCCGCGCTGCGTGTGACGCGCAATCCCTACGACCCGGAACGGGTACCGGGCGGCAGCAGCGGCGGGAGTGCCGTCGCGGTGGCTGCGGCGATAACCCCCCTGGCGCTTGGCTCGGAAACGGGCGGTTCCGTTCGACAGCCCGCTTCCTTCTGCGGTGTCCTCGGCCTGAAGCCGACTTATGGACGGGTTTCGCGCTACGGGCTGGTTGCGTTTGCCTCCTCGCTAGACTGCATTGCCCCGATTGCGAACAGCCCGAAGGATATTGCACTTCTGTTATCAGTCATTGCAGGACGGGACGACCACGATGCAACCTCCGCCCCGTTTGAGGTCCCGGATTACATCTCCGAATTGCAGCAATCCGTGCGTGGAATGAAACTGGGCGTGCCGCGGGAGTTCTTCGGAGAAGGGCTGGATCCCGAGGTGCAGTCCATAATTGAATCCGGTATCCGCAATGCGGAATCGCTGGGATGTGAGGTTCAGGAAATTTCTTTGCCCCATACCCGGTATGCCGTGGCCGACTATTATATTATTGCTCCAGCGGAGGCGAGCTCCAACCTGGCCCGTTTTGACGGGGTCAAGTACGGATTCCGTTCCGCCGAATACGGCGATCTGATCGATATGTACAAGAAAAGCCGCAGCCAGGGTTTCGGACCGGAAGTGCAACGACGGATTATGCTCGGGACCTATGCACTGTCTTCAGGATACTATGACGCATATTACGGTCGCGCCATGAAAGTGCGGACGCTGATCAAACAGGATTATGACAGGGCGTTCGAGAAAGTGGATGCCCTGCTTGGCCCGGTGAGTCCCACGCCCGCGTTTAAAATAGGTGAAAAGACCTCCGATCCTCTAGCCATGTACCTTTCGGATATATACACGGTCACGGCCAACCTGGCCGGGATACCTGCGCTCTCTATACCCTGTGGATTCACAAAGGAAGGCTTGCCTGTAGGCCTTCAGGTCCTTGGAAGGCAGTTTCAGGAAGGGACGCTTCTGCGGTTGGCTGAAGGCTATATGCAGGCTTACCCAGTATCAGGCCCGCCAATGAAATACTAGAAGCGTCAGAGAGTTCACGAGATCTTTTTTCAGACAATTGAAGATTGCAGATTGCAGATTAAAAAAACGATGACGAAGTTCGTTATTCTGCAAACAGAATTGTTTATCCTTTGTAATGCGGAGATTTTACAAACATACAAAAATCAGTACTTCCTCTAAATAACCGGCATTTCTCGCTATATGTGACTGGGAAATACAGCCTAACTGAATCTTCAATCTTATTATTTTTTTCGCTCAAATTCCAGGTCACCCGTTAAATAGGGCATGAGAAATGCTAAATTCCTGTTTTGCCTGATAGCAATATATCTTTGTGGGATCTCCGGGCTGGATTCCGCCGTCGCGATGCAATCTTTGGCCGATGCCGCACGCAGGGAAGCAGCGAGGAGGGACAGGCTCGAACGGCTGGGAATCGAGGGAAAGGTGATTGAGGGGAATGGGGAGGGCACTCCCCCGGAAGGCAATGTGTCCACATTAACTCCTTCCGAAGCCAATCCGGAAGAAAAAATCCGGACATCTCCGGTCTCTAGCAATCGAAGCACCCTTCGTCGGTATCGAACAAAATTGCAGAAGTTGGATAAAGATATCCGCAAGGGGGATGCACGTCTTGAGAAGCTTCAGGATCGTTTGGAGTCTTTAAGACGGAAAAGCTTCGGGATAGGGAATTTTAAAGGGATAAGCCGGAACAGGGAATCCCGGGATCGCGTATGGGAGCAGATTGAAGACCTGCAGGTTGATTTGAAGCTGCTGAAAAAAGAGAGGCGGGAGGTGTACGATGCCGGGAGGAAAGACGGTTTTATGCCCGGGGAACTGGATGGGAAGGGTATCATTCCATAATCCCGGTAAAATTTACATTTTCGGTTTATCAACTTTCAACCGTTCCGCCGGTTCGAAACGGGTGGCAAGGTTTCGGGTTTCCTTTTCCAGCTTTTTTGTTAGGAGTTTGGACCCAATCCTGAACGGGAAACGAAAAACGCTTTATTCCTCTTCAAGGATCAACTGATAAGCCTGCTTGCGGGTAAGGCCCCTCTGCCGGGCGATTGATTTCAAGGCTTCATTTCTGGCAAGCCCGGTTTTCTGGATCTCCTACTCCAGGTGCCGCTTGATGGAATCCGGGTATGCAACCGGTTCGTGAGCGGTTTTCCCCTTCTCGACCACAATCACGATTTCCCCCTGGATTTTTTCGCGGCTCTGAAGCAGATCAAAAAGTTCCGTGAGGGAGCCTGTCAGAAACTCCTCGTGAATTTTGGTGAGTTCGCGTGCAATGACGGCCTGTCGGGAACCCAGGACGGCAATCATATCCGAGAGGGAAGCTAGAAGCCGATGGGGAGCTTCATAGATTATTAATGTTGCGGGAAGGGACTCAAGTTCTTCCAACCGTCGTTTTCGCTGAGAGCTACGTGCCGGAAGGAAACCGGCGAAGAAAAAACTGTCAGTCGGCAGTCCCGATGCTGTGAGCGCCGCAATAGCGGCGGAAGGTCCCGGGACGGGAATTACCCGGATTCCTCTCATTCTGCAGGCCGTAACAATTTCGTATCCGGGGTCGGAAACAAGCGGCGTTCCGGAGTCGCTGACCAGAGCGATCTGTTCGCCTTCGTGCAACCGCCGCATCAGTTTTTCGGTCCGTCTTTCTTCATTGAACTTATGGTAGCTCTCCCTGGGCGTACGGATACCATATCGCGCCAGAAGTTTGGCCGTGTGCCGGGTATCTTCACAAGCAATGAGGTCCACGTCCCGCAGGATGCGAAGCGCCCGCGGGGAAATGTCTTCCAAATTTCCTATAGGAGTCGCGACGAGATAGAGCGTGCCCTGGACCATTTACCCCTTCATTCCTCTCCCCATGGCTTCCAGCATTTCGCCTACCGCCCTCTGCAGTCCTACAAGGGAGGCGCGGGCGATAATATTGTGGCCGATATTCAGTTCCTCAATTTCCGGGATGTCGGATATGAGCCGAACATTGCGGTAGGTCAGTCCATGACCGGCCAGAACCTTCAGCCCTTTGCCTCCGGCGCGTTCACACGCACGGATGATACGGGTCAACTCGTCGTCGAAAACCTGTCCCGCCAGGTCCGGGCTTTTGGGCGCCGCTTCGGAGTATGCGCGGGTATTCAGTTCGATCATTGAAACGCCAAGATCCGCTGCCGCATCGATCTGGTCGGTGTCGGGATCGATAAACAGACTGACCTGAATGCCGACATCTTTCAGATTACTGATAGCCCTGCCAACCGGGACCGGATTGCCGGCAACATTCAATCCCCCTTCAGTTGTGATCTCGTCAATTTTCTCAGGAACAAGAGTGGCCTGATCCGGATGCAGATCCTGGGTGACTCGGACCATTTCGTCGGTTGCCGCCATTTCCAGGTTCAGCCTGGTAGTGACGGTGTCTCTCAGTCGGCGGACATCGCTGTCCTGTATGTGCCTGCGGTCCTGCCTGAGATGGACGGTGATGCCGTCGGCACCCGCAAGTTCAGCCAATACGGCGGCAGCAACAGGATCCGGTTCCAGCGCCCGGCGGGCTTGCCGGATGGTTGCTATGTGATCGATGTTGACTCCAAGCTTGGTCATAATGGCTTTCTTCTCCCAAAAATTGAAGATTGAATATTAAAGATTGAGTATTAATAGATTAAGGATATCAGATAATGTGTCCGGAAGCCGGACTATTCTACTTCTCGGGCAAACTGTTTAAATACCTGCCGAGACGCTCAAGACGCTCGATGGTGCGCTGGCGGCCCAGAACAAGCATGACTTCAAAAAGGCCGGGTGCTACCTTCTGGCCCGTCAGCGCCACCCTTACGGCATTGATAAGAAGGCCTGCTTTGACTTCTTTCTGTTCTGCAAGGCGGCGTAAGGTTTTCTCCGTAGATTCCAGTGTAAACTCCTCGCTTTCAAGATAGAGAGAATGTAGCGCCGGGATCAACTCCTTGAGCTTTGGATCTTCGAAAAATTTTTCACCTGCGGCAGGATCGTAATCGAAATCGTCGGAGAAAAACGCCTTGAAAATTGTGCTGAAGTCATTGGATTTTCGTGCCCGGACCCTTAAAAGTTCCAACCTGGAATCCAGAGATTCCACCTCAAACACTTCGATGCCTGCGGTTTGAAGTTCTTTGAGCGCCAGTTCCCTCAGTTTATCGATGGAAGCATTTCTTAAATACTGGCTGTTGAACCAGTCCAATTTTTCCAGGCCGAACACGGCATTTGCTTTGCCAACTCCTTTCAGGGAGAAGAGTTCGATAAGCTCCTTCCTGTTGAGCAGTTCCCTGTCGTCACCCGGAGACCATCCCAGCAGGGAAAGGAAATTGAAAAAAGCGTCGGGAAGATACCCCATTTCCGCGTAAGCCATAACCGACGTGGCTCCATGACGCTTGGAAAGGCGCTGTTTGTCCGGGCCTAGAATCAGCGGGAGATGAGCGAATTCCGGCAAGGGGCTGCCGGCAGCCTGGTACAGCAGAACCTGTTTGGGCGTGTTGGAGATATGATCCGCGCCTCGGATAACGTGGGTGATTCCCATGTCCATATCGTCGGCCACGACCACAAGATGGTAGGTCGGGATACCGTCCGATCGGATCAGGACGAAATCTTCGAGGGTTTTATTGTCGACCTCAATCTCTCCAAAGACCAGATCTTTAAAAGAGGTTTTATCGTTTGGAACTTTGAACCGAATGGCAAACGGTTCTCCCGATCCGGCCCGGCGTTCGGAATCTTCCGCGGCGAAATCTGGGCATTCATGCCGGATGTCATCTTGCGGGGCCTTTGTCAGTTGTTCGCTCTTACGGTCGGCATTGTCGTCGAGTTTGCAGAAGCAACGATAGGCTCTTCCTTCCTCGAGGAGCCGGTCAGCGAACGAGCGGTAATGCTGCAGCCTCCGGGATTGGAAGTAGGGACCTTCATCCCAGTTCAGGCCCAGCCAGTGCAGTCCTTGTAGGATTCCTTCCGCCATCACGTCCGATGATCGGGCAAAATCCGTGTCTTCAATGCGCAGGATGAATTTACCGCCGTGACGACGGGCGAAGAGCCAGTTGAACAGGGCGGTACGCGCCCCGCCGACATGCAGGTATCCCGTGGGACTGGGGGCAAAGCGAACGCGAACCTCTTTGACCATAACTCCTGTCCTTCCTCCCTGAAAGCGGCGTCACCGTACATCCTTGCTATGAACGGCAATGCCGCACCGTCTTTTGTTCCATCGCCATGAAACTCTAGGTTACCACTATGGGAATGGGGCGCAAAGTACAAGCCGGCCCGCATTTCTCGCGGGATGCGTCTATCCGAAGGTCACCTGACATCGGCCGTTCTCCTTGCTTGCGTACATCAGTGAGTCGGCCCTTCGGATCAGGGTTTCGCTGGTATCCTCATCCAGTGCCATGGTTGCGCCGACAGAGGCGGTGATGCGGATACGGACGCCTTCTGCGGAAACGGAGGAGGCGTTGATCACGACAAGGAGGCGATGTGCCATCGTTTTCAGGGAGACTTCGTCGGCGTTGCGCACAATGCACAGAAATTCATCGCCTCCCCATCGACCTACCAGGTCAAATGGCCGTACGGAGACCTTCAGGGTGTTGGCGATGGTTTTCAGCATACGATCTCCGATATCGTGACCGTAGTTATCGTTGATGTTCTTAAAGTAGTCCAGGTCTATGAAGATAATTCCGAAATTCAGGTTCAAACGCTTTTTTTCATGAAAACGCGAGATCAGTTCGGGGAAAAGATGGTGGCGGTTCGGCAGTCTGGTAAGGGCGTCCAGCAGGGCCAGTTGCTCCAGTTCCCGAAGACGTTCGGCAATGATCTCCTGATTGGAAATGTCGGTGAAAAATTCGGCACCGCCGACAATATTGCCCTCGTTATCCCGCAGGGGAGTGACGCGTGCAAGTACGGGTATGCGGTGTCCCTGCTTGTGGTGGAGATAGACTTTGGCTTCCCGCGCTGAGGCATCCTGTATCGACGCGGCGAGTGGACAGAACGACTCGCACAGGTTCCGGCCCTGTTCGTCCACATGTATGAGGATATTGTCGGAGCAACGGCTTCCGACGACTTCCTGTTCTTTGTATCCCGTAATCCGCTCGGCGCTCGCATTCCAGTAGATGATGCGCTGGTGGGTATCCGTAAAGTAGACGCCGTCTCTGATGTTGGCCAGAAGAGCTTGATAGTCCACTTGCATAAAAAAGTTCCCCTGTTTAATTGAAACCTGATCGGTTGATTAAAATCAAGTTCATTTCCCTTGGGAAGATACGATCTTAATCGGTCTATAGGAAAATCGATCTGATTCCGGCACAAGGGATTGACGAAAAGAAGCGGGTATGGCCGGGGCAGGATATTCCGAAACTGCCGGCATCTGGATGTAAAAGCAAGGCCGACCATCCGATACATAAAACAAGCTGCACGGACGCCGGTACCGTGCCCGCACAGCATTACGATACTTGTCACATGAAGAATTATTCCCAGCCGGACGGAGCGCCTGCGGGAACGATTTCACAATAGGCTTCCGCCGCATGAATCAGGTCGCCGTAGATTTTAAACGAATGCCAGACGTCGAGTACGCCGTCGCCCTGGAAAGTGGACCCGCGGCCGAAGTTCATGCGTACCACGACCACACCAAGCTCTTCATCCATCGCCACAACCCGGTGGGTGATCTCGGATAACGTCGGAATCATCTGGGTTTTCATGTTGTCGCAACCCTGAAAA
>DKBB01000076.1 GCA_002451015.1 Acidobacteria bacterium UBA6911 | reverse complement strand
CGCGCCCTGCTGGCGACAGCCTAAGAATGATAGGACCCGAAAAATGGCACCTGGTAATCAAGGAGAATCTTCATGGCTGATCTAGAAGGAATAAACGGTCAAAGGAAGGACTTTAAAGTTGTCGGAAAACCGAACCTTCCCGGCAGGCTGTCGCATGCGATAGCCTCAGGCATTGCCAAATACGGCATCGATTATGTCGTTGCAGACATGTTACACGCCAAATTTTTAAAGAGCCCCTATGCCAACGCAAAGGTTGTCAGCGTGGATACCGAGAAAGCAAGCAAAATACCGGGAGTCGTCGATATCATCACCTGGGAAGATGAGGACATCAAGAATCTGAGTGCCGGAGGCGGGTTCATGGGGCCCGCCCAGCCTTTCCTGGACAATATCGCGGACCAGGAAGGGATCGAAGTTGCCGTCATCGTCGTCGCCGAAAATGAAGACATCTGCGAAAAGGCTTTAAGGCAACTCGACGTAAAATGGGAAGTCCTGCCCCATGTTGTAGACCTGCTCGAGGGCAGAAAACAGGATGCGCCGGTCATTCGCCCGACTCCCCCCGGGAAAAAAAGTGGAGGGGAAATGGGATTTGGAACGGGCGGAGGCAACAATCCCCCCAAAAAAGGGAATGTGTCCTATTCGAACGTCAACGATGGGGACATCGAGGCCGGCTTCCGCGAAGCCGATCATATCATCGAACTTGACGTGAACACGTCCGCCTTCTGCGGTCACATCCCGAATCCGGTGGGCGGCGTCGCCTGGTGGTTCGACAGCATCTATCAGGGAGAGGGAAAGAACCTGAGAATTGAAGGCACGCCCTGGGGGCATGGCCAGGTGGTAGGCATGTACCGGATGCCTGCTGAAAAGGTATTTCAGGAGTGNNACCCCGTTGCTGGCCAAAAGGACCGGGAGGCCGGTTCGATGCGTCAATGATCGTTACGGGATGTACGACTTCAACCTGAACCAGCGCTATGTACACCTGAAGGTAGGCTTCCAGGCGAACGGCCTGATCACGGCGATAGACGATTTTTCGATCGCGGACGGCGGGGCCCGCGGGAGCACGAATTTCGGCAATACCATGGACCAGACCTATGGCCCCTATTTTACTACCCGCTGCCAGAACGTAAAACAGAACATGGAGGTTATCGATAGCAACCGTGGAAAGATGTGGCTCAGCGGCCAGCACAATCCGATGAGTTGGGATTCCCTGATGGTGACTCTATACGCCATCGCTGAAAAATTGGGAAAGGACCCCATCGACATCGCAACACTGAACCTCCATGGACCGGAATCCCAGACCGATCCGAACCCTGTGCCCAGCTATGAGGCGTGTGTCGCGGCCGCAAAGAAGATGATGGACTGGCAGTGGCACAAGTCGGGGGAGAAGAAACTTCCCGACGGCAGGCTGCACGGAGCGAGCTTTCGATACAACCAGTGCCCGCGCCATTCCGGCACGGTATTCTCGCCAAAACTCGAACTCCGCAACGGCGAAGTGCATCTGAATTCCAACGGCGCCGTTATCGGCAACTACATCCTGGAAGCAAACGCAATGGTTGCCGCCGAAGAACTGGGCCTCGACTACAAGGATATCCGCATGAAGTTCGATCACCATGAAACCTACAGGCCCTGGGGAGGCGGCAGCGACGGAACCACCGCTTCCTCCTGGGCCGTGAAAGAGTGCGCGAATAAATTGAAGAAGCTGATCCTGGAAACGGCTGTCGAGGAAGCCGACAATCCGCCTGCGGCAGGCGGATTCGGCGGATTCGGCAAAAAACCGACGCCCAATCCATTGAAAGGCAGGAAACCCGAAGAACTGGACCTGCAGGGAGGGAAAATCGTTGTAAAAGCAGATCCCGGCACAGGCATTCCGCTCTCACAAATCAGGGCGAATCTTTTTGCAACATACTCAGGAAGGCCCCCCCTTGCCCTTTGGAACCAGAGGGGAAAAGCGTTGGACACCATGAACGTTGCCACGTGCGAGGTCGCCGTGGACACCGATACCGGGGATGTGGAAATACTCCGGTTCGGCGTGGTGGCCGACACCGGTAAGATCATGCGCCGCACGTCGCTTGAAAGCCAGATCGACCAGGTGATGGATTTCAGCGCCGGATGCCAGCTTCAGGAAGAATTTATCTACGACCAGAATACCGGAGTGAAACTCAGCACGAATATGTTTGAGTACAAGAAGGTCAGCATGCTGGATATGCCCCGGGTGGACCTGGATCTTCTGGAAACGCGTGCCGGCAATGCCTGCTATGGCTCAAACGGCATCAGCCACTCCCTGGCAAACACGCATCTCGTCATCATGGCCATCCACAACGCCATCGGTAAATGGGTCGATCCGCCGGCCACTCCGGACAAGGTACTGAAAGCACTGGGTAAGGTATAACAAAGAAGATAACCCGTTATAGCACAAGACTGAAACGCAAAGGCGCAAAGACGCGAAGAAAAAATATTTTATACCATTGCGTCTTAGCGTTATTGTGTTGTTTTTATTGGGGTGATCGGCATTTTACTGTACTGTTGGAAATACTCGAGGATATGGTCGCGCCACCTGGCGGCGTCCGTCACCTGGATTTCAAGCCTGTCGGCCACTTCCCTGTGTCGTCGCGAATCGATCCTGCCGCTTAAGGATTGCCAGGTGGTCTTCAGCTCTGCTGCCTGCTCCGCCCCCTTGTAATAAGTCTCACAGAGTTCCTCCCAAAGGGTTTTGCCCGATTTCATCCTGTAATCCCAGGCACAGCGATGGAACCACAGGAGGAATTTCCCGGGGCAGGAGGCTCTGTCGTCAAAAAGGTTACAAACTGGCGGGAAGTACTGCTCAACGGCTTTGTTGCCACGTTTGGTGCGGTCGATCCCGATGCCGTCTCCGGCGGCCCGGTGATAATAGAATGCGGTCCAGTCGCTGCGTGGAGCCCGGTCGTTCTCGGGCATGGGCGCGTAGTGGTCTCCTCCAATCAGGTGATGGAGCCCAAGCGGCATGGTATAGCTGACATATGTCTCCCAGGATGACATCATCATGCCGTGGATCGTATCCACGGTCGCGTCGTCATTTGTGAAGGTCATACGCACCCATTCCTCGGCAATTTCTTCGGCCGACAACTGATGGTTCCATGCCAACCGCCCGAAGGCGTACCAGTTCGCCTGGGAAAAGTGATGCCCACACCAGTTTGCATCCAGGCCTGGATTGGTCACCGATACGATACCGGTGATGGGGTAGGGATGCACTGCGCCTTCAAGAACCTTGCCGACGGTCGAGCCGGCTCCCATTGCAAACGTATCGGAGTCGAGGAACTCTTTCCACATCGTACCGTGATAGACCAGGTGTTTTGCCTGGCCGAGATATTCCTGTGTGGCCTGTAGTTCGGCCAGAACCGGCGTCTTCTTCATGCCTCCAAAAAGAGGATGAAACGGTTCGCGCGGCTGAAAATCAATCGGACCGTTCTTAACCTGCACCACGGCATTGGGGCGGAACTGTCCGTCCAGCCGGGTAAACTCGATGTAGGCACGCTTAACGCGATCGGGATCTACGTCTTCGTCATAAACAAAGGCGCGCCAGATTACAGTTCCGTCGTGCGGTGCGAGCGCATCGGCCAGCAGGTTGGCGCCTTCAGCGTGCGTGCGGCCGTAATCCTTGGGTCCGGGTTGACCTTCGGAGTTGGCCTTAACGAGGAATCCGCCAAAGTCAGGGATGAGCTTGTATACTTCGTCCACCTTTGTCTTCCACCACTCCGCTACTGCGGGATCCAGAGGATCTGCTGTCGCCAGTCCGCCGAGGCGCATCGGCGCGGCAAAGTTTGCTGAAAGGTAGACGCGAATGCCGTAGGGTCGCCACAGGCTTGCCAGTGCGGCAACTTTTTTCAGGTATTCCCCGGTGAGGATGCGGGCGTCGGCGTTGACGTTATTGATCACCGCGCCGTTGACACCCACTGAGGCGTTGGCGCGGGCGTAGTCGGTATAACGCGGACTGAGCTTGTCCGGCAGTTCATCCCACTGCCACAGGGAATGACCGGCATAACCGCGTTCGACCGAGCCGTCTAGATTGTCCCAGTGATTCAGCAGACGCAGCTGCACTCTGGGTCGTTCGACTAGGGACAGATCCTGAATCGATCGACCCGTCTGCAACAGACGAAGGAAGTGGAACGTCCCGTAGAGAACGCCGACTTCACTTTCGGACGCGATGGCAATCATCGGCTGGTCTTCAATCCTGATAGCTCGAATGACAAATCCTTCGGGCCCCGCTGCAGTCAGATCTAGCTCTTTCACCAATCCCCGAATCAAGTCCGAGGTTGATGGAGTTCCGACAATCAACCCAGGCTTCTCCGTCCACTCTTTGACAACGGAGACGGAAGAGCCAAGCATCGCGGCGAGGGCAGAGCCAAGCTCCCCTCCTATGACTCTGACCGTTTCCGTGTCACCCGGAACAACAACCTGCTGGATCACATCGCGGTACGGGTCCGCAAGACCTCCGAGCGGCTCATATCGCAACCACAGCCTGTAACCGTCCTCTTCGGGAATCTGGGCTGCCATTCCCTGTTTAGGGCTATCATCAGCTGGACAACCGGCCGACAGGGCTGCCAATACGGCCAGGATGACGGACAGAAAATTTCTTCGTCTTATCTGCATAGTTTTTTCAATTCGATTTGCGCGTGTAATGAATCCCCAGTTTGAAAATGTTTTTCCTATCATACACTCTCGTAGCTCAGAGCTATCAGATGAAAACGCTGCCATTCCTCTTCATGACCCAGTGTGGCATAAATCTGAGAGACCTTCTAGGATAAGTTCAGGGGAGGCTACTATATATTGTGGTGCTGTCGGACTAATACCCCAACTTATAGTTGCTTTTGCCATATTTGCATGATATGGTCTAGAAAACCTGTCGCCACTTGGGATTACCGATAACCAGGAGGCCCCTATGAGATCGATAGCTATAGCAAATCAGAAAGGTGGATGTGGGAAAACCATTACAGCCATCAACCTAGCAGCCTTTCTTGCCCGACAGGAGAGAAAGGTTTTGCTTGTTGATATGGATCCGCAAGGACATGCAACCCTTGGCTTGCAAGCAGATTTTGTTACCCCTGGTCGCACAATTGCCGACGTGCTGGTGTGGGAACTCAATAATCAAAAAACGCTATTGCAGGATATCAGGTGTAATATCTCTCCAAATTTAGATTTGATTCCCTCCGATATTTTATTGAGCGCCGCTTCGGAAAAACTCGCATCGATTCCCGGAAGGGAGAATCGACTCAAACAAGCTCTTGGCGGAATGCAGAACCAGTATGATTACATTCTCATCGATTGCCCGCCCAATGTCGGTGTTTTGACCTTCAACGCACTGATGGCCAGCTCTGAAGCTATTATCCCCATCGATCCAAGCTTTTTCTCGCTCCATGGGATTGGAAAGATGATGGAAACGCTCGAACTCCTGATGCATGAGAAAGGACATCAGATCGAAGCGCATGCTCTTCTGACGCTGTATCCGGGCCGCTCCGATTTTGTCAGGGAAGTGGCTGCGGATATCCGGAAGCATTTGGGGGGCAGAGCGTTCGAGAGTTACATTCGTTATAGTGTCAAGCTTGCCGAAGCGGCTAGCCATGGCAAACCGATCTGTGATTATGCTCCGCGCACTGTGGGCTACCATGACTACAAGAGTCTAGCCTTGGAAATTCTGCGACAGGAACCTGACGTTTCCGAGATTGAAAGCCGCGACATAGAAGAGTTGAAGGAAAAGATACATGAAGGGAATTTGGAAAGTTTGAGTCTTCCATCTTCTCCCATTGCGACGAAGGATGGTGTTTTATTCACTCTGGAAGCCCCTGAAGCGGACTGTGTGCAGATCGCCGGTGATTTTAACTCATGGGAGCCGGATGGAAGCGAAATGCAGTTCAGCAACGGGATTTGGCAAAAAATGTTGTCCCTGGCGCCCGGAAAATATCGCTACCGCTATGTTGTAGACGGTCACTGGCAGAGGGATCCGCTCAACAGCCACGTAGAGCCCAGTCCCTTCGGGAATGAGGATTCCGTGATTGATCTAGCGGAAAGCCAAGCCGAGCAATAAGCGACCAGGATTAGAGGCTGTTTAGGATTTGAAGAGCGTGGATAGCCAAAAAGACGAAATCAAACGCACCGAAACCGAGAATCGACGACCTTCTGAGAAACGGCTTGCGAGAGGCCTGGAAGATGTATCGCACCTGTTTTTGTCTCAATCGGCCGCCGGGCCGGTTGAAAAAGATACGGGGCAGGCATCTTCAAGGGAGGAGAATCCCGCTCGTGCCGCACCACCCGGGACGCCTTTTATATTGCGTGCTTCGCAGGCTCTCAATCGAGAGTTACTCATTTCTCTGCTGAATAAGAACACGGCTGTTCTGGAGGAAGGTTTGCAAGGAATCGACTCCAGCATTCCTTGCAAACCTTTCGATGCCATCGATCTGCTTGCAGTGGATGAAGCGGAACAGCTGGCTATTATTGATGTCGATACAGAGCCTAATAATGATCTAATCCTGCGCGGCATTGCGCATTATGATTGGTTTATCCGCAACACGCCAATTGTTAGGCGCATGTACCACGGTCGGGTAATCAATTTCTCCGCGCAGCCGAGGTTGTTCCTTATCGCTCCGAGTTTTTCTCCGCTTCTCATGTGTACCGCACGCCGTTTTGAATCTTTGAAAATCTGCTGTTTTGTCTATCGCGCGGTATCGATGTCTGGGGGAATTGGAGTATTCTTTGAACGTGCCTGATCGATTTGTGATGCAATGAAACCGGGCGTAGCGCCATGCGCCCCGTAAAGCATCATGGATTGAATAAATGGCCTTTGACGCATCATTCTGCTCGTTAAGAAGTGCAATATCCAGCCTGGATGGGCCCTGCGCAATTGCCACAATATTCGAACTCCCGGTGTGACTTTTAAAATTTTATTTAATTCCTGCTAAAACTATGGGATTTTTGACTAATATTATGACACTCTCCGGACTATATGGAAGGACATAGGATCCTTTCCGAACCCTTTATTTATAATGACATGAAAGCATATCGAGCATAGTCATCAACCTACGATAAATCTATACGAATGCATTCTTTATCACTAGGTTGAAGGTCCGGGAAGTGGCTTTCATTCAATAAAATATGTGGATGTCCTGAAAAACGGTCGATAAAGGAAAATGATGTACAGTTTTGCCCGCTTATTTATGTTTTAACGATAATAAGCTAGATTAGCGACACAGTACTTAATCGTTGCTCAATGGTGATTCACGATTTAAAGAAATCTGGGAGGTTATAAGTGAACGGATCTTCATTTGTTGATTATTATGATGTCTTGCAGATAAGTTCTAACGCAGACGAAGATACGATCCAACAAATGTTTCGCCATCTGGCAAAAAAATGGCATCCTGACAATCCGAAAGGCGATCCCGAACGATTCAGAATTCTCGTTGAAGCAAACAAAACACTTACCAATCCTGAAAAACGAGCCACTTATGATGTCAAGTATCAGAAATTTTGGGAAGCAAAGTGGAATTTATCTGAGAATGCTTCGAATGGTCGGTCATATGTGGAAGACAGCGAAGTGCGGGAGAGCTTACTCTCTCTATTTTACGTGCAACGCAGGAGCAAGATGAACGATCCAGGCCTTGGAGAGATGGAAGTTGCCCGTCTCATGAGAATTCCAATCCACCTTATTGAATTCCATTTATGGTATTTGAAAGAAAAGAATTGCATCCAGCGGCTTGAAAATGGCCAGTATGCTCTCACGGTTCTAGGTGTCGATGAGATGGAGAAGAGTCGCCTGCGACTGAATTCGGATCGTCTCCTCGAAGGGCAGACTTCCACCTCAGAAAAGGAGGCGTGTGAACCAGATCGTGAATCAAGAGTATCTCTTCCAGCTTAACCCCCCTCGATATTAGCACCACTTTTTGTGGTAGAGACATAGCCAATTGGAAGTACCCCGTTTGTTGGACTGCACCGCTCCGGGACTTCGTCCGA
>DKBB01000323.1 GCA_002451015.1 Acidobacteria bacterium UBA6911 | reverse complement strand
CGTTCATCACAAACGTCCCCCGTCTTGTGTTATTGACGAATCCATGAACCTACTATGGTTGTGCCTACCATATTGGAACCATACGTAGGTCCGACTTGCATCAGGCGTACCCGTTTACCGTTATCGCACAATACCCCGAACATCTGCACATAGAGCACACCCATCCCTGGAAAGTCACAGTAAGCATCGAGCAAGAGTGTGCCATCCGGATTTACCTCGTAGGTGCCCTCCCAGGAATAAAGAACGAGCATTCCGTTTAAGTTGTCGTACACGGTCCCCTGGGCATTGCCATTCCCATCCGCAGAGACCAGGCCATTAAGGGCATAGGGACCATTGAATGGTGCAAGTGGGTGCCCATCGGGACAATTGATTGTTCCATTCAGTTGAGAAGCATAGTTGCCCCGTAGGTGATGATTGTTGAAGTCCCCGTAGTGCTGCGCGTTTGTCGGGGTCATACTGATAATGAAAAACGCAATGCAGCCAAGCGCAATTGCAGCCAAACTCAATCTAATAATTTTGCGGCGCATAGTATTCGCTCCTTTCTGGATTAGCGGCCGTCCCGCCGTGATAAAACCTCATCATGGAGGAGGGCCCGTGGAGTCTAATTACTCCGTTTCACTCCGAAAGCTCAATGCCCCCGATGTCCCTGTGAAGAGAAATGATTGTGGCGGGATATTTATTTGTGCACAGAGGCTTTACGGGATTGGATTCCCGATCCAGAACAAACTTGGTTTCCCAAAGTACCGCGGTGTATAATGAAGAAAACACCAGGATAGAACTTATGCATACCGGCAAGCCTTCGGAAGAGGTGTTGCGTTTTGGTGTCTTTGAGCTGGATTCTCGCGCCGGCGAACTGCGCAAGAAAGGCGTCAAGATCAAGCTTCAGGATCAACCGTTGCAGGTTCTGATCACGCTCCTTGAACGTCAGGGGGAGATCGTCACACGTCAGGAATTGCAGGAGAAGCTCTGGCCCGCGGATACGTTTGTGGATTTCGAGCGCGGCCTTAATAAGGCCATGAATCGCCTTCGGACGGCGCTTGGCGACTCTCCGGAAAATCCCCGCTTTATCGAAACCCTGCCCCGCAAAGGCTACCGCTTTATCGCTTCGCCGGCGGGCCCGAATTTCCCAATGATCGCGGCGGTGGAATCGCCGAGGATCCGCCTTGCCATTTTGCCCCTTGAGAACTTGAGCGGCGACCCCGAGCAGGAATTTTTCAGCGACGGAATGACCGAGGAATTAATTACACGGCTCGGTGGCTTGNNATAGACGAGATCGGCCGCGAATTGGACGTGGATTACGTTGTGGAAGGCAGCGTGCGCCGGTCGAACGGCCGTGTGCGTATCAGCGCACAGCTGATTCAGGTCAGCGATCAGACTCACCTTTGGGCGGAAAGTTATGAGCGCGATCTTCAGGATGTATTGGCGCTGCAGAATGAAGTTGCCGGTGCAGTGGTAAAAGAGATCCGGAACCGAATCGCTCCGGAAATTAGATTGATACCAGCGAAGACTCCATCCGTTGATCCCGGTGCATATGAGTCTTATCTGAAAGGACGTTACTGTTTCGGCATGATCAGTCGGGAAGGGCTCTGGAAAGGATTGGAGTACTTCAGGGCCGCAATCGCCACCGAGAAAAACTACGCGCCGGCCTACGCTGGTTTGGCGGACTGCTACTGGAAAATAGGACAGTTGGGATTGCTTCGGCCTATCGAGGCATTTCCGAATGCCAAGCAGGCGGCACAAAGATCTCTCGAGCTCGATTCCCTTTTTGCCGATGGGCACGCCTCGCTCGCGTCTGTGGCCTTCTATTACGATTGGGATTGGATTGGTGCCGAAAACGGTTTTCTGCGCGCAATTCAGTTGGACCCTGACCTCTCTGTTGCTCATGCCTGGTATGCACTTTCCCTGATCTTACTCGGCAGGTTCGACGAAGCTTCAGTCGAGGCACAAAAGGCGCTGACCCTCGAGCCGCTCAGTCATGTCTCAAATATCGTATTTGCGGCATACCTTCAGTTCTCAGGACAGATAGAGGCGGCCGTTGAACACTATCGGAAGCTCATTGATCTTTATCCCGATTTTTTCCATGCGCACACTATGGTGGCGATGGCTCTCCTTCAGTGTTCCCGGTTTGATGAATGCATCGAATCCGCGAAGAAAGCAACCGATCTTTCAGGTGTTTTGTATCCCATGTCCTTTGCCGGACTCGCATATGCCGCATCCGGCCGCAGAAAGCAGGCTGTCGAGGTGCTTGAAAGCTTGAATCTGGAATCCCGAACAACCTATGTTCCAACCGTTTTCCTGGCCGTTCTAAGTCTGAGGCTGGGCCGGCCGTTTCTGGCGTTTAACCTGTTCGAGCGGGCTTTTGAGGATCGGGACAGCAATCTCGTTATTCTCAAGTTGCTCCCGATGTTCGGCATTTCGCGGTTTATCCCGGGTGTAAGAAAGCTTGTGCGCCGTATGAATTTTCCATAATTCAAAGGGAATGTGCGCGGCGGTCGAAAATTGAAGCACGTGGCGGTTGAAAAGTGTAACACTTGATACGAGATTATCTTTTATTCCTTCCAATGTCCATATCTTGCTGATGAGTA
>DKBB01000011.1 GCA_002451015.1 Acidobacteria bacterium UBA6911 | reverse complement strand
AACATTTTTTATTTCAATCATTTTGCATAGGGTGCCCCGAAATGATCAGCCGCTATTTAAAAGCTCATCCGCACGCGAACAAAAACATTCGGATTGTCATCATCAAGCCTTCCAAGTATGACGACGAAGGGTATGTGATACGTCATTTTCGCGGAGTGCTTCCAAGCAACACCCTTGCGTGCCTTTCCAGCCTCACGCAGGAGGTCGCCAGGCAAAAGTTTCTGGGAGAGGACGTCACGCTCGAAGTTGACCTGTTCGATGACACGGTACAAAAAATTCCGGTTGATCGAATCATCCAATCGAATCATCTTCCCAGGCAGCGAACCATTATTGTGCTGGCCGGAGTCCAATCCAATCAATTCCCCCGAGCCGCCGACCTGGCACGCAAATTCCGGTCCGGGGGACTGCAGGTGCTGATTGGCGGTTTCCATGTGACCGGTACACTGGCTCTATCGAAAACCGTGACTCCGGAGATCCAGGAGCTATTGGATCTTGGAGTGAGCGTGGTTCAGGGAGAGGTGGAAGACACGTGGGGAGAGATTTTGCGGGATGCCGCGGAAGACCGGTTACAGCCCCTCTATGATTTCATGCAGCGCAAGCCGGATCTCAACAGCCACCCGATTCCCATGTTTCACAAGAACTACCTTAAAAAATTCATCGTTTCCAATTTTGGAACGATCGATTGCAGCCGGGGGTGCCCCTTCAATTGCAGTTTCTGCTCCATCATCAACGTTCAGGGAAAGGAAATGCGTGTCCGTTCTCCGCAGATGCTGATCGACACGCTGCGGAATAACTATCAGCAACATCATCTAAGTTTTTATTTTTTCACGGACGATAATTTTGCCCGGAACAGCAATTGGAAAGCAATCTTTCAAGGGCTCATACGCATGAGGGAAGAAGAGCATATCCCGATCCAGTTCATGATCCAGGTGGACACGCAGTCGCACAAGATTCCGGATTTCGTTACTCTTGCATCCAAAGCCGGATGCACCCAGGTATTTATCGGGATGGAGAGCATCAATCCCAAAAACCTGAAGGCAGCCGGCAAAATGCAGAACCATGTTCAGGATTACGCCGCCCTGATTGCGGCCTGGCACAATTCCAAGGTAGCGACGCACGTCGCCTATATTTTAGGATTTCCTTTTGATACGCCTGAGTCCATTCGAGAGGATGTGCAGCGCTTGCAGAATGAACTCAAGGTCGAGCAGGCATCCTTTTTCATGCTGACTCCGATTCCGGGATCAAAGGATCATGCCCGGATGGTTCGCGACAAAGTCTATACGGATCCCGATCTGAACAAATACGACTCGTTCCATGAAACCATCCGACATCCGAATTTTAAGCCGGGAGAACTGGCCGACTCCTATCGCAAAGCCTGGAAAGAATTCTACTCCTTCGGCTATATGAGAGAGGTCCTTTCCCAGGCCAATCCGGAAAACTACTGGAACATCTTCTGCAATTTCATCTGGTACAAGAATGCCGCCATCATCGAAGGCGGGCATCCCATGATTCACGGATTCTTTCGTCTTAAAGACCGGGCGGACCGGAGATCTGGATTCCCCGTTGAATCCCGTTTCAGGCATTTCCGGCGCCGTTTTCGCGACATGCGGAAACTGGCGCGCAGCTGGTTGCTGCTGGCACTGGAAATGGAGGAACTCTGGCTGCAAACCCGCAAACGCAGCGAAGCGGAAGTCCGGCTGCTTGCGGAAATCAAGCGCATGCGATTGCAGGTCAACCGCAACCTCCGTTCCGCGGAACTGCAGCTTGCCCATGTTCGCGCACGCATCCATTTTCCGGAATTAAGTGTCCCTTCGAGGCTCTCCCTTGCATTTCGGAATCTGAATTTCAGGATGGCCAAAAGAATCACTTATTCTCGTTCCGACCTGAAATCATTCTGGAAGAGAAAATACGGCAAGAAAAGGACTCTATTCCGGCCTGATAGAATTGTCCTCAATTTTTTGAAGGATGTTCAGTTATTGCTGCTGTTCATCATGGATTTAGCGCGGCAGATGCTGGAACCTTCCAGCCTTTAATATGAAATACTCAGACAGTACCTGCATTGATGGCACGTCCACGCCTTTCCGAGTCCGGTATTTGTGAGCGAAGCGGCCGAAATCCTTTGAGAAATTCAGATTGATTTAAGATTAAAAATTGCAGATTAAAAGCGGGCTGCCGGTTGCACGCGACTATAGACTCAGAATCGGCAGCCTTTTCTCTTAACCTGCAATACCGGCAGGGGTAGGGGGATCCCCGGCATCTGCCCGGCACGCTAAATGTTGCAGCGTCGAAACCCGATATATATATAAACTGCGGGTTATGAAAACAGAGCGGCCGACCGCAGGTAAACCGATTCTTGCCTGCGGTCGGCCGGTTTTCATTTCAAGATCCGGTCTGCCCGGGCTCCCGGGAGTTTCAGCCTTAATCCTTAATCGGCACTCCGATAGATGAGAGTGTTTTGTCTTTGGGGACGGCCAGGTATCCGCCGGCCTTGTCTTTCTCCACCCAGTTGATTACGGCTTCATAACGAACCCGATTACGGCCTACCAGGAACTGAACCGGTTCATTGATAAGCAGATCTTTCTTTTCGATCTCGGTATCGTCAACCAGGATTTTCATATTGTATTTACCCTTTTTGGAATCCGTTTTGGTGAGCATCAATCGTATATCTTCAACCTTTACGATCTGCTTCTTTTTCGGAAATTCGAATTCGTAGTAGTCGCGTTCTCCCTTCAGCCGCAGCTGCGCCAGCTCGGTGGCATTTTTCGCGATCGCTGCCTCCAGGTTTTCCCCTACGCTCGCCAGCTGGCTCTGCGCAGTTGCCAGCTGGTTTTTTGTATTTGCCAGATCGGCCTTGACCCGGACAACGTCGGTTTTAACACCATCCACTTCAGTATTGACATCGGATATTTTGCCATCGGCGTCGCTTTTAGCCGCCTGAACCTGCGCTTGCACTTCCGCCGTTTTTTGGGCCAGAGCCTGGTTCAGTTCCTGCGCCGTTTGCTTCCGGGCCTGCTGCATCTTCACCGCGGTATTTCTAAGTTCCGTTTTCGTGTCGACAACGGCACTTTTTGTGCCGGTGATTTCCTCTTTCAGGGCGGCGACCTGGCTTGAAAGGGAAGCTTCCGTAAGCTTGCTGTCCTCTTCAAAGGCCTGTAGCCGTTCCGTTATCCCGTCAACCTCGGATTGAATGGCCTTTTTCGTTTGAAAATTTTCGTAAATCAGATAAATGACGCATAAAAACAGAACAATAATTGCGACCAGCTTGGCCGTCTCCGGAATCAGGGCCTTTTCCTGTGGGGCTGGCCTGCGTAAATTGGGATCTGTAATTTGTGTGCTCATAGAAACCTCCGTGTTTTATTGGAGAGGATCGACCAGACCTGCACTATGTAACTTTGCTCAGCATGCGTGCCGCTCCCCCGGATCGCCTATAATAATTCAATGGATGGAAAAGATCAAACAAATGCCTGGCACCGACCTCATGCAGATTTATACAATATCCTATTCAGGGGATTTCCTCCGGAAGGGGAACATTTCGATCTCCTGTCCCCTGTTTCCGTCTGGTAAGATAATACCCGATTAATGACGCCAGTATACAGGCTCCTACCCAGAGGTTCAGAATTCCCGACGTCTTAAATCCGAAATACAGCATCACGCCGGAAAGAAACAGATAGAAAAAACCGGCTATTAAGGTTACCGGACTTAGCTTATAGGGCTTCCGGCCTCTGAAATACATCCAGAAAAGTCCGAAGACGGTCAATGCGGAGAACAGTGTAAGGATAGCTCCCACATTGCTGAGTACCTCGCCCAATTGGTAGGCAAAAAGCAGGAACAATGCAATCGCGCCCTGAAGGATTACGGCTCCAATCGGCGCCTTTCCNNGACATGCATGCCGCACCCGTTTCCCCAATCAGGTTTTTCATGATCAGGTGTCCCAGGGTGATGCGCCCCGTCTCATCATTGGTGACGATGGCGCACTGTTCCGGAGTAAGATTGGCTACGAAAACCCAGTTGACTATCAGGTACAGAACCCCGACCAGAGAGCAACCCACCAGGATCGCCCTGGCAACATCGCGCTTTGGATTCCTGAATTCCGATGCGGCATAAATAGCAGCATTCCACCCGCTGAAAGCAAAAGTGATAAAAAGCAGATTCTGCATAAACGATCCGATCGGGAAACCTTCGGATGGACTTGGCGGCTTCCAATCCGGCCAGGNNAGGCTGCGAATATCTTCGGATTCACCCAGGGAGCCAGCGTATTCGCATAAGCGCCTGCGGCAAACGCATCGATAGCGATAGGCGCCGAAAATCCAAGCAACAGTGAAGCCCAACCCGCCAGATATCCCAGGGCGGGATGAACCAGCGTAGAGAGGTACTTGTACTCTCCACCGGATTGGGGGACAACCTGGGCGATCCCGGCGTACACCCGGGCACCCGCCAGGGCGAGGAATGCGCCGACTACCCATGCCAGAAGGATCGCCTTCGGGGTTAAAGTCTGAGCCATATACCCGGTACTGAGAAATACACCGGCGCCGATCATATTGGCAATGACCATTCCCATCCCCGAAAATACTCCCATTCGATTATCTTTCATGAATCCAAATCTCTCCTCAAATATCCCGCATTACCGATGACGCGAATATCTTCCCATAAATAGAAACAAGAGTACCTGTAAAGGAGTCTCGATGAAACAAAAATGAAGCCCCGTATCCCAGGCTTAGAATGTCACTACGGACAAAGCGGGGGCATGTTTCAGAATAAATGGAACCCTCCGAATCCCGTGAAAGGTTTATTTGACGCCCTCATGCCGGATTTGAGCCTCCAGCATCCGGTTTCATGTTGAAAACATTTTTCCGCCAGTCAACCGATATTAATGGAGCCGTTTTATCTACAAAGCCATTGGATGAACCGTCAAACCTGTATTTCTCATAAAACTTTTCATCCGGACTTCATCCCGAAACCTTCAAGGCGACATGGCAGGAAAGGAGGTTCCGGCCGTCGATTATCTTTTAGCATGCATGAGTCCACGCTTTGCCACACGATGTCAATGGGGTCGAATTCCGTAAATATCCAAATAAAGCTTATATTATGATTGACATAGCGCGACAGGCCTAAGTAGTATATTCGCGTGAAGGTACCAGGTGATGGCCGCCACCGGAAGAAGGCGGCTTTTTCATTCCTGGTGCCGGTCCGAATAACTCACCGGGACTCGCAGCGAGGTAATTCAGACAGGGATGGTGGGTAACCCGCAAGCACACCCGGCAGGTGATCGGAGTGTGTGTGACTACGTATAGCGAAAAAGCCCAGCCTGCAGTCGCTGCAGAACGCCGTTGAAATATGCGGGTCGGAACGGGTTTTGGTCAGATAGGAGTGTATATTCCCATGGACAAAGAAATTGGGAAAGTAAAATGGTTTAACAACGCCAAAGGGTATGGATTTATCGAAAGAAATACCGGCGGAGATGTTTTCGTACATCATTCCGCTATTCAAATGAATGGCTTTCGCACGTTATCGGAGGGAGAATCCGTATCCTTTAATGTAACGGAAGGTCCGAAAGGCCTGCAGGCGGAGAATGTCACAAAAGTCGAAGAGTCGTCCTAAGGCCGCCTCCGACTCTTGAAGCACAGTCACCGGATTCGAAGCGCGCTACTCTTCCCAATATCCATCAGGGCTATTTTACAGGTTTCCACGGATATATCTGCACATCCTATAGCCCAGGTAGATGTTGAAGGGAAACACTCCGGAAGTATAGTGCCCGCACAAGAGGGTACACGTGGAGTGCGGAATTCCGTAATATCTGTAATCCTGCAATACCTCCCGCGACAACCGCGGAAGAAAGGAATAGTCGTAGAGTGCGTGGACCAGCAAGGACCGCTGCCCTGTTCCTTTCAGTCTTTTGAAATACGCCTTCGGGCTGATCGGCATCCATATATCACGCAGATCCTCCAGCGTGATGTTCCCTTCCAGCCCTTTGCGCACATGCTGCGTAGAAATTCCTTTCCATACGACATCCGCAAAATACGGCGACACATGGTTCTGGACACTGAGTCTTATCCGGGGATCGTGCGCCATGGCGATCAGCGCCACACAGGATCCCAGGCTCGTTCCAAGTATGGCGAACTTGCGATACCCCTGCGTTTCCAGCCAGTCCAGGGCAGCCCGGGAATCGATAACCGCCTGCCGGACCGCCTGCAGGGTTCGTCCCAGATTCGGAGACAGCATGTAGTCCGCACGTTCAAGTTCGTCCGGCATTCTCCTATCGTGGTAGGGAAGGCTCAATCGCAGAGCGGAAAGGCCGAAAGCGTTCAACATGCGGCAAAGAGACTGGTGACCNNATACCCTGCAGTGGAGAGGTGAAGGTCAAATGCCGGTCCGTCATTTGTACGTCTTCTATTCGGGAATAGGAATGATATCGATCACTGTCGTCCAGAGCCTTACGGGCATACTCGAGCAGGAATTTTTTGGAATCTTCCGTTCGGACATTCTCCGAAACAAATTCGAGGCCCCACTCAAAATCCCTCACCGTTCGGTTTGTATCCCTTTGGGAAAGCCGTTTCTCCCAATGATAAAAAATTTTAGACAGCAACCTTTCTCCCTCCGGTTCGAAAGGCCGATACTTTAGCAAACTTCTCGACTATCCGGCAATTTCTTTCCGGTGCAATCGTCGGCGTTCCGGGCCAGGCGGAACTTGTCCGCAGCCGCTGTCGTTTATTCAAAAGCGGGTTCCAAAATCTTTGGGCGCTGCTGAGTGCGGGGCCGGTAATAATAACCTTTACGATAAGTCATCCTGCTTGAGGGCTCCAGATATTCGATCGAAATCTGGTGGTAGGTATCCGGCAACAGTGCCTGATTGGAGACATAGGTAAGGAAATGTTTGCTTTTCATTTCCTTCGCTATCTCGCTATAGTCTTTTTTTATCTGATCGTAGTCTCCCGGGAAAAAACACCGGCCGCCCGTATTTTCGGCCAGCTCGGTCATTTCCACTTCCTTCCTATTGAAAAACTCATCGATATAATTGTGATCACTGCCTAAAAGTCTTTTGTAAATATCGCTCAGCATGATGACTCTTCGATCACGTTTGGCCTCTTTTCGTATTAATACGGTTTTTGATATGACATACAGCGAAGCCTGTGACTGGACTATTTTGAGGGAGGCCTCCTTGAAACCGATACGGCTATGATTATTCAGGCAATCCGTTAAAAGGATTATGGCTTTGCGTCCTTCAATATCCATGAGCTGTTCCTTGGCCGCCAAGTACATGGCATCGTAAAGTGCCGTTCTGAACCCGGGGCGGATGTCTTCAAGCGCTTGGCGCGCTTTCTTCATATCCTCCGTCCAGTTCAGAATCAGATTAACCTGTTCGTCGAAAGTTATGACGCAAACACGGTCCCCGCCGGAAAGAACCCTGGTAAACTCTTTGGCGGCATCCTTTATTTTATTCAAATCCTTTATCTCGCTCTCGCTGGTATCCAGCAGCAGAACTACCGAAACCGGTTTTGTGTCCAGGCCGAAACTTCGGATTTCCTGCAGCGTTTTATCTTCCCAGACTCGAAAGTTTTCTCTACGTAGATCGGTGACCATGCGTCCGCGGTCGTCGAAGATGCTGATGGGCACTTTAACCAGGTTTACGGATACGGAAAACTTGGCAGTGTCACGGTCCTGCATCGCGGGGAGCATGACTCCCGCTGAAAGAACGAAAAGTGTGAAAAGTGCCAGTATGTAGGTACGCATGAGTCTAACAATGCCGGTTTTGTTTACTAATCATCATACGCCTGAATCCTTGTTTCTTACAGGATTGAAAACGGGGGCATACTACATAATTCGGTGTATAAAGTATTATGTTCCCGTTTTTCATACGCGAAATGGAGTAGAAACGAGCAAAAACTTCTCCAAAACTTGATCCGTAAGGTATGATATTCGGTATTCGGCAGGCCTATCCGCCGATGTCCAGGAGGACCTTTTATGACGTTACCCAATTACGCCTTTTTTAAAGGCCGTATCGTTCCTTACAGTGAGGCAAAAATAGGTGTCCTGACACATACATTCAACTACGGCACCGGAGTTTTCGGAGGCATTCGTGCATACTGGAATACTGAGGAAGAACAGCTGTTCGTTTTCAGACCTACCGATCACTATCGACGTTTCATTGATTCGGCCAGGTTGCTCTTGATGGAACTTCCTTATTCCGAAGCGGAACTGGTGCAGTACACGATTGATCTTCTAAAAACTGAGAATTACCGCACAGATTGCTACATCCGGCCCATTTCCTATTTCGGCGATGAAGTTATTGGAGTCAAACTGCATGGATTAAATCCGGAAATCACCATTATCGCCATTCCGTTCGGCTCCTATGTCCCGAACGAAGAGGAGAGCCATGTGACAGTCTCCTCATGGAAACGCGTTGACGACAACACAATTCCCGCAAGGGGGAAAATTTCCGGCGCCTATGTCAATTCTGCGTTTGTCAAAACCGATGCACAGAGATCCGGCTATGATGAAGCGATCGTACTCAACCAGGACGGTCATATTTCCGAAGGATCCGCGGAAAATATTTTCCTGATCCGAAAAGGCATCGCCTGCACCCCTGCCGTAACCGAGAATATTCTGGAAGGAATCACCCGCAGCATGGTGATCCATCTGTTGCGGAACGAAATTGGCATTGAAGTCGTAGAGCGCCCTCTGGACAGGACTGAGCTCTACCTGGCGGAGGAGGCGTTTTTCTGCGGTACCGGGGTTCAGATTGCAGCGATCACCAGCGTCGACCATCGCCTGGTCGGCACCGGGAGACTCGGTCCCATTACGGACCGCTTGAGACAGCTGTATTTCGATATAGTCCGCGGGAAAAATCCAAAGTACCGGGATCTCTGCGTCCCCGTCTATTAAAGCTTCGTGTGAACGTTCACACGAAGCTTTATTTTAAGGCAGCCTCCCGTAAATCCTGTTCAACGCATAAAGGCGGGACGCAATTTCTGAATTTAATTGATCCGGGCGCATTCTCCAGCGCCAGTTCCCCTCTATGGTTGCCGGAGTGTTCATACGTGCTTCCGCCCCGAGACCCAGGACATCCTGCATCGGGATAACCGCCTTATCCGCAACCGACGCAAGCAGGACACGGATCAAGCCCCATACCGCATCCCTTTCGCCCGCATCCATGTAGCGGAGCGCGCGTTCGATCTCATCGTCTGCGTGGGCACGATCTCCTCCGGCAAACCAGCCCGCCGTCGTGTTATTGTCATGGGTTCCTGTATAGGCCACGCAGTTCCGAATGTAGTTGAAAGGTTTGTGCGGGTCGTCCGCGGATTCATCCCCGAAGGCAAAATGCAGGACGCGCATCCCGGGAAGCCCGCAGCGATCGCGCAATGCATGGACTTCAGGCGTGATGTATCCCAAATCTTCCGCTATAAAAGGAAGTTTCCCCAAGGTCTCCGAAAGAACGCCGAAGAAATGATACCCCGGTCCCTGCACCCACCGGCCGCCGATGGCCGTTTCGCTTCCCGAGGGAATTTCCCAATACTTTTCAAATCCCCTGAAATGATCCAGGCGAATAATATCCACCTGCTGCAACATGACCTGTATCCGTTCGATCCACCATCGGTATCCGGTCTGCTTCATAACATCCCAGCGATACAGGGGATTTCCCCAGCATTGTCCCGTGGCACTGAAGTAGTCCGGCGGAACCCCTGCAATGCATCTCGGCCTCCCACCCCGGTCAAGATCGAAAAGCTCAGGATTTGCCCAAACATCGGCACTGTCGTGCGCCACAAAAATGGGCAGGTCTCCGATAATCTGAATGCCGCGATCATTACAATAATCTTTTAATAATCCCCACTCCCTGAATGCTTCAAACTGGATGAACTTATGGTTCAGGACGTTTCGGTCATCGCTTACGGTTTCGACTTTCCAGCCCGTCCAGGTCCCATTGGAATTCAGTTCCTTCAAAGCAGCGAATTCGGCGAATGGATCCAGCCAGAACTTCTGCCGCTCACAAAACTCTTGAAATCCAGGCCGGAGAGGGTCGGAATCATTTTGAAAAAACCGCTCTGCCGCCTTTTTTATCAGGGTCCACTTGAAAGGGATGACCGCCTCGAAATTGACCGAGGATTCAGGAAAATCCGGAGGTTCCTCAAGATCTTCAGAGGACAGCCAGCCCTGATCCACAAGGCTCTCGAGGCTGATCAGCATGGGATTGAAGGCAACACTGGAATACGCCTGGTAGGGGGAATGCCCCGATCCTGCCGGCCCCAGGGGCAGGATCTGCCAGAGCTGTAGGCCGCTCTCGACGAGGAAGTCCACAAAACGATAGGCCCATCGGCCCAGTTCGCCAATTCCCCATTCGCCCGGAAGCGACGTAGGGTGCAGTAAAATGCCGCTTTTACGCATGCGCCCTCTTAACCCGCATTTCTCACAGGTAATTATTGAACGAGCAGCGGATTTCTCCCAGTGAATTTATCGTTATATCGTTATACCTGGAGAAATCTCCCGGAAGAATTACCCTTTCATAGCACAGGGAAAAAAAGAAAAAGCCAGGAGTCACAAGCCTCCTGGCTGCCGGCTTCTTTTGGCTAAATTAAATCCGACTCCCGTAATGGGTGGACGGGCCGTATAAAAGAGTATTCACGGGACAAAATTACGAACAGCCGCTTGTCTCCCCGCAGTTCATGCATTTGTAGCAAGAACCGTTTCGCACCATGATGCTGCCGCATCCGGCACAGGAGGGCGCGTCGTCCAGAACGTACATGGATTTTAAATCACTGGAGGATTCTGTTCCGCGATTACCGGGGGGCTCCTCAAATTCCGGAGAATTGACAGGATCGGCGACATGAATTCCCGTGTGCAGCTGTTCCGCCCTGGTCAGAAACTTGGAAGCCAGCCACCGGAAAATATAATCGACGATCGATTTCGCAAACGGAATTTCGCGATTGCCCGTATGGCCCGACGGCTCGAACCGGACGTGGGAAAACTTGTCGATCAGGACCTTCAGGGGAACGCCATACTGGAGGGCAAGCGATATGGCCGTTGCAAAGGAGTCCATCAATCCGGAAATAGCGCTCCCTTCCTTGGCCATTAACAGGAAAATTTCTCCCGGCTGGCCGTCATCGTACATGCCCACCGTAATATAGCCTTCGTGTCCGGCGATACTGAATTTATGGGTGATCGCCTTGCGTACCACCGGCAGTTTACGGCGGACGGGTTTGAACCCTGCAGATTCCCCCTCCAGCCCGGGTGCATCGTCCTCTTTCGTTCCCTTGGAGGCGTTGAGCGGCTGCGTTTTTTTCGAATTGTCGCGATAGACGGCAATGGATTTTACACCCAGTTTCCAGGCCTGGCGATACAGATCGCTGAGCTGTTCAATGGAAATATTTTCAGGAACGTTTACGGTCTTGGATATGGCGCCTGAAAGGAACGGCTGGACCGCGGCCATCATCTTGATATGTCCCATGTAATCAATAGAGCGGGTCCCGCGCAAAGCTTGGAACGCGCAATCGAAGACAGCCAGGTGTTCGTCCTTTATCGAAGGGGCGCCTTCTATGGTGCCGTTCTCATCGATGAAACTGGTAATACCCTCGATCTCCTCTTCGGAATAGCCCAGTTTTGCAAGCGCAGCAGGAACGGTCCTGTTTACGATCTTCATCATCCCGCCGCCGACCATCTTTTTGAATTTCACCAGGGCGAGGTCGGGCTCCACACCGGTGGTATCGCAATCCATCATAAATCCTATCGTTCCGGTCGGAGCCAGCACGGTTGTTTGCGCATTCCTGAATCCGTGCGCGGTCCCTTCAAGCACCACCAGGTCCCAGCATTCCTGAGCCGCCTGCATCAAATCCGCCGGAACGTTGTCAGAGTCAATATTCTGCACTGCCGCCCGATGCATGCGCATGACTTCCAGGAAGGGATCCCTGTTATTTTCGTATCCTGAAAACGGGCCCTTTCCAGCCGCGATGCGCACGGATTGAAGATAGGCTTCGCCGGTCATGACCGCAGTTATCGCAGCGGCGAAATCTCTTCCTTCATCACTGTCGTAGGCCAGCCCATTGTGCATCAACAAAGCGCCCAGGTTTGCGTATCCAAGGCCGAGGGGACGGTACTGGCGGCTGTTCCGGTCGATCTTTTCAGTTGGATAACTCGCGTTGTCTATAATTATTTCCTGGGCCGAGATCATTATATCCACCGCCCGGCGGAAACTGTTCACGTCAAATTCGCCCTGTTCGTTTACGAATTTCAGCAGATTGAAAGAAGCCAGGTTGCATGCGGAATCGTCCAGGAACATGTACTCGGAGCAGGGATTGGAGGCATTGATACGCGCCGTATTTTTACAGGTGTGCCACCGGTTGATCGTCGAATCGAACTGCATGCCGGGGTCGCCGCAGGTAAAACAAGACTCCGCAATCTTATGCATCAGGTCCTGTGCCTTGTAGGTATCCACGATCTGTCTTGAATTTCTCTCGCGCGTTACCCACATTCCATCCTGCTCGACGCTTTCCATGAACTCATCCGTCACACGGACACTGTTGTTGGCATTCTGAAAGAAAACACTGCCGTAGGCGTCTCCGTCTACAGTAGGGTCATAGCCCGCTTCGATCAAGGTCCAGGCTTTCCGCTCTTCATTTGCCTTGCACTCGATAAATTCCACAATGTCCGGATGATCGATATCGAGAATAACCATCTTTGCGGCCCGGCGCGTTTTCCCGCCGCTTTTTATGACTCCCGCAAAAGCGTCGAATCCCTTCATGAAACTGACAGGCCCCGACGCGATGCCGCCCCCCGAAAGCTTGGCCCTGGAGGAGCGGAGCGGAGAAAAATTTGTACCTGTCCCGGATCCGTATTTGAACAGTCTTCCCTCGGTACGGGCCAGGCGAAGGATGGAATCCATCGTGTCTTCGACGGAATTGATGAAACAGGCTGAACACTGAGGTTTCTCTTCAATACCGCAGTTGAACCACACGGGGGAGTTGAACGAAGCGTATTGATTCAGAAACAGGAACGCCAGTTCGTCATGAAATGTCTGTGCGTCCTCCTGCGAAGCGAAATAGCCCCCGTCCAGGCCCCATTTCGTCAGCGTATCAACAACCCTTTCAATCAGTTGCCGGACACTTTGCTCCCTTTCAGGCGTTTCCACCTGCCCGTGGAAATATTTCGAGACGACGATATTTGCAGCCGTTTGCGACCAGCTCTTCGGAATTTCCACCCCTTCCTGATGAAAAAGGATTTCTCCGTTTTCGTTCGTGATCGAAGTTGTGCGGGTCTCCCACTCGATTTCGTCGTAGGGTGTTTTGCCCTCACTAGTGAAATGGCGGGGAAATTTAAGCCCGCCGCTGGGCTTTTGCTGCTCCTTAGTATTCATTGCAATAGAAGCGACCCTTTCCACAGGCAAAGGCTTGTTACTGCTCATTAGAAAACTCCTCCTAGGGTGGGAAAGATACTTAAAAAGTGAACATGAAACCCGGGAATCAACGCCCTAGCAACCTCGATTCTAATGCTTAATGCAGACCAGACAACCCTGCCTTTTTACGAAATCCGGTATGAAATGCGGATTCAAACGGTACTGCACCGTCACATTTTAGGGTATCTCGGTTTTTACATGATATGGATCCGACCTGTCAATGAAAATATAACTATATGTGGTACACAGGGCGATACTTTACCACAACATGTTGCGATAATGGGGCGCGCTTCCGACTCTACCTCCTTCAATTTCAGTCATTTGCGCCCTTCTCGAAGACAGATCCCGACTTTAAAACATCAAAACTAAAATTGACATGCAATAAACTCTCATCCAAAATGGAAGCCCGTTTCCACCCAACTTTAGTACGGCCCGTTATGATTCGCTACCTTGTATTCGATATTGAAACCAGAGTCGATAAAGAACTTGTAAAACATATATACGATCCCGAAGATTGCCTGACGCTTGAACAGGCTTACGACACGGCACGCGACCAGATACTGAAACGCAGCAACCAGCAGAGCGACTTCTTCCCGGTGCCCTTTCATATCCCCATTTCCATAGCTACCCTGCAGGCGGATGAAAACTACCGGATTGCCTCCCTGGGTTGCATCGGAGCCGACCGCTTTTCCGAATCCGAATTAATTGAACGATTCTGGCAAATATTCGAACCGGTCCAGACACTGGTAACGTTTAACGGACGCGGTTTTGACCTTCCGGTGCTTGAAATCCAGGCGTTGAAGCACGGGCTTTCTCTCGGACGCTATTTCGGCCAGGATCACGGCAGGAGCGCCTATCGCAGCAGCCGTTATAACGATGCGTTCCACATAGATCTGTGCGACTTCCTATCCAATTTCGGAGCCGTGTATCCGCGAAATTCCCTGAACCTGCTTTCCAAACTGATCGGCCTCCCCGGTAAATACACCATAGAAGGGGAAGATGTGGAGTATCTTTACCGCCAGGGCCGCTATAAAGAGATCAACCAGTACTGCATGACGGACGTGCTTCAGACCTACCTTCTTTTCCTTCGCGTCGAACTGTTGCGGGGCAAGTTGACAAAGGACGATTACCAATCAGCCTTGAAAGCGGCCGGCAGCGATTTACTGGAGCGGGCCAGCAGCGCAGGAACGGAAAACTTTCTTTTGGAGTTTCTACATCGATGGAATCCGGAAATCCGGCACGACGACTGACCTTACCGCGCTTATCTCTGTCAGGCTTTAGGTTTTTTCTTTTTCTTACAATTTTCCATGAAATCTCTTAACAGCCGAACGGCACGGGGAAGATCGGATTTCGGAACCAGAATATGGTTTGATTTCAATGTAGAAACCGGAATTACCTTGATCTTGGAATCCTTCAAGGCTGATTCGACGACAGCCAGATAACCCGTGGTTACAGGGGATCGCTTTACTTTAAAACTGATGACTTTCCAGGGACCGTTTACTTCGTACTGCTCGAAAATGTTTTGCATTCTCAACCATTTACGGCGGGGAATTATCATTGTGATCGTTTTGGGTTCCCGGATCACCATCGCAAATCTCGTCGCTTCATAGCGAAACCATTCGCCGGAAATGGCCTTAATGTTCTCTGGCAGGTATACAACGACGAAGTCTTCAGGAAACACAAACAGGTCCGTCTCGTTCAGTAGTTCTCTAAGCTCTGTAGAAATCGCCGGCATAGTCCTCCTTTTTCCGTTGGTAGTTGCGTCCATCATAACACCGGACCCCGGACACGGAAAGTTCAAAACCTGCTGTCAATCCGTTTCAGCTCTATGTTTTAGATATCCGGATCCGGTCCCGGGTATGCCCTTGAAAAATTTGAGCCAAATGGCGGTTTACGCCGGAACTCAGCGTTGTTTAAATTTCTGTTATGCAGGTGTCGATAAATCATTTAAGGATCCCGGGAATGTGATCGATTACTGAACCCTTTAACATAATCGTTCATCCAATTAAATGATTGGAAGTGATTATGGATTTATGTAAATTAATCGTGATGAAGCATGTCTTCAAATTCATCCTGGCCTTTATGCTGCCGCTCGGGCTTGCGTTACAACCCACCTGCCGGGCGGAGGATGTCCTGGTTGTGCCTGAAGGAACCCAGCTCAGGCTTCAACTAAACGAAAACCTGAGCACTAAAGACAATCAGGAAGGCGATCCCTTTACCGCCTACGTGATAGAACCCATCTATCAAGGGAAGCAGATAGTAATCCCAAAGGGAAGCGAGGTTATAGGCAGCATCTCGCGGATTACGCGTCCGGGCAGGTTCAAGGGAAAAGCGGTCATGCGCCTTCTTTTCGAATCCATCAAGATTCCCGGTCGGGAGAAACTATCCATTCTGGCGTCCCTGGTTCGAGTCGAGCCGGAGGATGCTGCGAATATCGACGATGAGGGGAGGCTGGAGGGTACAAGCTCCAAGGGAAAGGATCTTGGAAAGGTAATTGCCCCGGGACTGGCCGGAACCGGCATCGGGGCCATAGCAGGCGGCGGTAAAGGCGCCGGCATCGGGGCTGGAATTGGCACGGGCATCGGCCTGGCAAATGTCTTTTGGACCCGCGGCAAGGACCTTGAACTGCACCTGGGATCGACAATGGACGTATCCCTCGATCAGGCCCTGAAAATACCGGTGAAAAGCAGGCAGTAGGCAGCTAAATGATGGAAATTTAAATTAAGATCCATTCGAAAATTAAAACACTTCTTATCCCTCGCCACCCATCCGCATGAAGGCTTCCGGAACAGCCACCGGCTTCCCGGGTTATCCTTATTTTTTCAGGCTTTTCCTCCCGCCCATGTAGGGTCTTAAGGCTTCCGGGATAACAATCGAGCCGTCTTTCTGCTGGTAATTTTCGAGTATCGCCAGCCAGGTCCGGCCGACCGCCAGTCCCGAACCGTTTAAGGTATGAAGGTACTGCCGCTTTCCGGTCTCGTTCTTAAAGCGAATATTCGCTCGCCTGGCCTGAAATGCTTCGAAGTTGCTACAGGAAGAAATTTCCCGGAACCGATTTTGGCTCGGCAGCCAGACCTCAATGTCGTACGTTTTGGCGCTGGAAAAACCCATATCCCCGGTACAGAGGGTTATCACACGATAGTGCAGTCCCAGGCGCTGCAGAATATCCTCTGCATCGCGCGTCAGGGATTCCAGCTCTTCATATGAACCCGTCGGGGCGGTAAATTTTACAAGTTCCACTTTGTTGAACTGATGCTGGCGGATTAATCCGCGTACATCCTTACCGTAAGATCCCGCTTCGCTGCGGAAACAGGGTGTATAGGCCACAAATTTTTTCGGGAGTTCTTCCAGGTCCAGGGTATCTCCCTGGTAGATGTTGGTGACGGAAACTTCGGCGGTCGGAATGAGGTAGTAATCCGTCCCCTCGATCTTGAACAGGTCCTGGGCAAACTTGGGAAGGTTTCCCGTTCCGAAAAGACTTGTGGAATTGGCTACAAAGGGAGTCAGGACTTCCTGATATCCATGATCCAGTGTGTGCACATCCAGCATGAAATTGATCAATGCCCTTTCCATAAGGGCTCCTTCGCCACGGAGAAGTGAAAACCGCGCTCCGGCAATTTTTACGGCGCGGTCCGTGTCCAGGATTCCCAGATTCGTGCCTAAATCAACATGATCCGACGGATCGAAATCGAATTCCGGCGCCGTACCCCACCGGCGGATTTCCTGGTTCTCATTTTCATCCGCTCCAACCGGAACCGACGAATCAGGAAGATTCGGAATGCCGTGAAGAATGGAATTCAGTCGTTCTTCAATAGCTTGAACGGTTTCATCAAGAGATTTGATCTCACTCGATATCTGTTTGACCGTTGCCTGTTGTTCCGAAGTATCGACACCGTTTCGCTTCAATTTTCCGATGGCCTCGGAAGCCTCGTTGCGCCGGCGTCGCAGCTCTTCGCTTCGGAGAACAGCCTTCTTCCACTCCGTATCGACGGAAACCAGCTCGTCCAGGGAATACCTCCCTCCCCTTGTTGCCAGCCGCTCCTTCACCAGATCCAGATTTTCCCGCACAAAATTTTTATCCAGCATACCGAATCCTTATTTATTCCCGGAAAATCCGGGGGCACTGACCGGTACTTCTTTTCCAACATATTGAGAATCAAACGAATTGGCTGCAAATCCACAATAGGATTGTGCTGCATTGCATCCGCAAGAGGTCGACTGCCGCCTGAATCTGCATTCTACCATTGACTTTAGGAGATGCCATTGTTTCAATCATTTTTTGAATCTTAATAATACAGGGGATCCTAAGAGATATGACAAAAATCCATAGAGCTGTTTTTCCCGCGGCAGGCCTGGGGACGCGATTCCTTCCGGCCACCAAGGCCCAACCCAAAGAAATGCTTCCGTTGGTGGACAAACCCATCATCCAGTATGCCGTGGAGGAAGCCGTCGCTTCAGGAATCGACAGCCTGGTAATCGTTACCGGTAGAGGCAAAAACTCGATCGAAGATCATTTCGATATCGCCTTTGAACTGGAAACAATTCTACGGGAGCGTAACAAATCACACCTGCTGAAACTTGTCCGCTCCATCCCGGATATGATTCCGATTTGCTATATCCGGCAAAAGGAGGCGCTTGGTCTGGGCCACGCCGTGCTCACGGCACGAGATCTGATAAATAAGGAACCCTTTGCCGTTTTGCTGGGCGATGATGTCATTGTTTCAAATCCTCCCTGTATCCGCCAGATGATGGACATTTACGAAGAATATCAAACCAGCGTCGTAGCCATAATGGAAGTCCCCGGGGAAGAGACAGACCGGTACGGGATCATTAAAGGGCGACCTTTGCCGAAAAGCGACGGAAGGCTCTTTGAAGTGCAGGATATGGTTGAAAAACCTTCCATTGAAACCGCACCGTCCAATCTTGCCATTATTGGAAGATATATTCTCACTCCCTCTATTTTCGATGAACTGGAGGAAACGGGGAAAGGAAGTGGAGGAGAAATTCAACTCACGGACGGCCTTCGACGCCTGATGGCGAAGCAAAGAGTTCTTGCATATAAATTCGACGGTAAAAGACACGATGCCGGCGATAAACTGGGATTCCTGAAAGCAACCGTGGAATTTGCCCTGGATAACGAGGAACTGGGATCCGCATTCCGTTCTTACCTGAAGTCCCTGGATATCCATAATCCTTAGTCGTCCAGCCGTTCCTTTTGAGCTTTGGGATCAAGAGCCACGCTATTTTTGGAAGAACGCAGCGACCGTGTTTCCATGAAGACATTTTTTCTTAAAGCTGTTTGCAGGCTCCGAATGAATCCGCATACGTTCTCACAGACGGCTATAATGAAAATTTCCCGCATTTTTTGAGAGGTGTTATGAGAATACTCGTCATCGGTTCCGGTGGAAGGGAACATACTCTGGTCTGGAAGTTGAGTCAAAGTTCCCGTGTCCGTATGATTCTTTGTGCTCCCGGGAATGGAGGTATTGCGCAGACCGCCCGTTGCGTTTCCGTAAACCCGCAGGACTCCGCAGCAATATCCGAATTAGTACTTCAGGAAAAAATCGATTTCGTCGTTGTCGGACCCGAGGCTCCTCTCGCCTCCGGTCTTGTGGACACCCTGCATGCAACTGGTGTCGGGGTTCTGGGCCCGTCAAAAAACGCCGCCCAACTGGAATCCAGCAAGGTTTTTGCAAAAGATTTCATGCGACGACACAACATCCCGACTGCGGATTACCGTACATTTCTGGATTCCGATTCGGCGATCGCCTGCCTGAAATCCGCAGAAACCCATTACCCCATAGTCGTCAAGGCAGACGGGCTTGCAGCGGGGAAAGGGGTGATTGTCGCCCAGGACCAACAGGAAGCCTGCCAGGCAGTCGAACGAATAATGGTCGAGAAGGAATTCGGATCTTCAGGAGACCGAATAATCATTGAAGACTGTCTTAAGGGCGTCGAAGCATCCTATATTGTTTTCACCGACGGCAATACCGTTCTGCCCGCCGCAGCCTCCAGGGATCACAAGGCAATTTTTGACAACGACAAGGGGCCGAATACAGGCGGCATGGGAACCTACTCGACCGATGACATACTGGGACCGGACCTTGAACGGGAAGTGCTCCAACGGATCATCCAGCCCACAATCGACGGTATGCGCGAGGAAGGCAATCCTTTCCGGGGGATTCTTTACGCCGGTCTCATGCTGACCGACCAGGGCGTTCAAGTGCTGGAATTCAACGTCCGTATGGGAGATCCGGAATGCCAGGTGATTCTTCCCAGGCTGCAGAGCGATTTTGCAGAGCTTTGTGCGGCTCTGTGCCAGGGGCGCTTGAAAGACTACAAAGCCGAGTGGAATCCCGGCGCCGCGGTATGCGTAGTGCTGGCATCCGGTGGCTATCCCGGACCCTATGCCAGGGGCAAGGTTATAACGGGACTGAACATGGCGGAAGAAGACAAGCGCATCGCCTTATTCCACGCCGGCACCCGCAGGGAGCAGGACAGGCTGGTTACAGACGGAGGGCGCGTTTTAGGCGTAACCGCCGTCGATCAGGACCTTGCCTCCGCCATAATGGCGGCCTATGAAGCCGTGAATAAAATTCATTTTGACGGCATGCAATATCGCCGGGACATCGGAGCCAAAGGATTGAAATAATAACGTTTCCGATTCCCGCCGGGGATCTATACCGCGGAACGGGAAACCGGAATCGGGAAATGCTTTTAATGGAGGACAACGTTGAGTCAACCTAAAGTAGCGATTGTTCTGGGCAGCGACTCAGATTACCCCGTAATTCAGGATATGCTCAAACGCCTGAACGATTTTAACATAGAACACGAAATTACCATCTCGAGCGCGCACCGGTCTCCAGGCCGAACCCAACAGTACGCCGAAAGCCTTGAAGCCCGAGGGGTGCAGGTCGTCATCGCCTGTGCCGGTGCTGCGGCGCATTTGGCAGGGGTTATCGCCGCACATACTATTCTGCCGGTTATCGGTGTGCCGATTGACTCTTCGCCCCTGAGCGGGCTGGATGCATTGCTGTCCACTTCCATGATGCCGGCAGGCGTGCCCGTTGCAACGATGGGCATCGGTAAAGCAGGAGCAAGCAATGCGGCTGTCCTGGCTATTCAGATACTGGCCCGGAACGACCCGGCCCTGGCCGAACACCTTCACAGCTATAAAAAACAGCTGGCCAAAGGCGTTGAAGAGAAGGACCGCAACCTGAAGAAAGAGCGGAATGTCTAAATTTTTTATTCAGACCTTCGGCTGTCGCTGCAACCAGGCCGACAGCGCTGCAATGAGGGAAGGTCTTTGTCTTCATTCGATGTCCGAGTGCAAGGATGCATCGGAAGCGGATATTATAATTGTAAACACCTGCACGGTGACACACCGCTCGGACCAGCAGGTGCGCCAGGCAATCCGGAGCCTGCATCGCAAGAATCATTCGGCCAGAATAATCGTCGCCGGTTGTTACGCCGAAAGAGATCCCGATATACTGGGGGCCCTTCCCGGTGTGGAAATGGTATTCGGGAACGCCGCCAGGGAACAACTTCCGGATATTCTGAAAAGATACGGACAAAACCCGGCAGAGCGCATTATTCACCCACCGCTGAACGGCTTGAGCAACTGCCCGGTCCGGTCCATGGCACAAACGGGGGGGAAAACCCGTCCCCTGATCAAACTGCAGGATGGATGTGATGCACGGTGTTCCTATTGCATCGTCCCAAAGGTACGGGGCCCGGGAAGAAGCGCCCGTCCCGAAGACGTTCTCGCCGAAATCCGTTCCCTTGTGAATAATGGCTTTCAGGAAATAGTTCTCACCGGCGTACATCTCGGAACGTACGGACGCAAACAGAAAGGGCACAGGCACCTGTTCGATCTCCTGCAGAGTATCGTCAAGATTCCGGGGCTCGGAAGAATTCGCCTGAGCAGTATCGAGCCGATGTTTTTCGAACGGGCCATTGTGCATCTTGCCGCCAAAAACAAGGTTTTCGCACACCATTTTCACATACCGCTTCAGAGCGGCAGCGATCGGATCCTGCGCCGGATGCGGAGGCCCTATAAGGCCTCCAGGTTCANNACCTACGATCTGATCAAGTCCCTGCCCCTGGCATATCTGCATGTATTCCCGTTTTCTCCCCGCGAAGGTACGGAAGCCTTCTCAATGCACGATCGGGTGCCCGCAGAGACAGTAAAAAAACGCCGGAGCCTATTGATGGAAATATCCCGGGACAAAAGCCTTTTATTCCGAAGACAGTTCGTCGGCCGGACATTGCCGGCCATCACGCTTTCCAGGGAAGAGGAACGGGGTTCTTCGAGCGTTCTTACCGGCAATTACATACACGCAACGGTTCCCACACATACCGTGCCGCCGAACCGCCTGGTCGAAGTTCGAATCGAAGAAGTAAAACCCGATGAGACCTTGGCAAGGATTTCCCATGTAACGGCATAAGCGGTAAACGCATGCCGAACGGCAAGTTATGCGCCAATACAGGCGGATAAAAAACTCCGGTCCGACTTCTCAAAACAGACGCACTTTTCACTCACAGACCCGCTTTCGTGACTGCAGACACAAATATATTTACCCTGCCGCCGATTAAAAGGTACGGAGTGGCCAAATCTATGCTGCTACATTCAATTTACGAAATGATGAATCAGCGGTTGTCTCAACCGAAGGCGGCTACCGCTGGGGCGGATAAAGCCCTGTCCTCCTCCGGAGGGAAAGAAAAGGTTTTCCGAAAGATGGCGGACAAGATCAATATTCCGGCCAACCAAGCCACTCTTGAGGCCGCGGCGAAAGCCAAGGGAATGAGAAAAATCGAATTGGAGATTGCCGCCGCTGCCGGGCTGCTGAGACCGATAAGTCCCGAGCCGCCACCGGAACAGAATGCGTCCGCCCGGAGCTTCGATGATCTGCTTCGAATTGTTAATGAGCTGAAGAATCCCCCAAAATCACCCAGCCTGGACCTTTTCGAATAATCCGGTCACGCTCCCCTTAGGGAAGAATTTCGCGGTAAAGCAGGATTATTTTTCCAAAACCACCATTGCCACGGCCCATTGATCGGAATGGGAAAGACTCAGATGCACCCGGCTCCCTCCCAATCGACGATATTGCTTCTCCGCCTCTCCACGGAGAACCATAACGGGCGCCTGCCGATCCTGCCTCTGTACCTCCACGTCCAGCCAACTCACGCCCTTCGCCCATCCGGTTCCCAGCGCTTTAAACAGTGCTTCTTTAGCGGCAAACCGTGCGGAAAAGTGAGGCGCGGGATCCCGGCGTTTTTTGCAGAACCGTTGTTCCTCCGGGGTGAACACTCTGTGGATGAAACGATCTTTCTGCCGTTCCGTCACTTTGCGAATTCTCTCAATCTCCACAATATCTAAACCGGTACCAATAATCATGGTTCTTCTCCAACCCTGGTTGACAGGGAACACCGGGAAGATTCAATATTCCCTACATGGTGGAAAGCAATTTCATTCTAAGAGAATTCGAGGGACTCCCTTTTTACAGCTGCCGCGCCCTCGAAGAAGTGCCAAGCCTGTGCCATGGTTTCTCCACACGTCACGGCAACAACCGGAATTTTTCGGCGCACCCCTTCAATCTTGGCCAGACTGCCTGGGATTCCGCTGACAGGGTCGATCAAAACAGGCGTCGCTTTCTTGCCGCCCTGAACCTGTCTGAAACCTCTCTCGCTACCTTGCGGCAGATTCATTCCGACCGCATACATATGATAGAAGAAATGCCCGGCGATTGGAATCCGCCAGAAGGGGATGCCCTCATCACCCAAACTGAAGGGGTTTCTTTGGCCGTCCAAACGGCCGATTGCCTGCCGGTCCTGATAGCGGATCCCGGCAACGGCGCCGTGGCGGCCGTTCACTCAGGCTGGAGAGGCACACTGAAACGGATCGCATTCGAGACGATCCTGGCAATGCAGAAAGCTTTCCGCAGTGATCCCGGCCGTCTCCTCGTTGCCGTGGGACCAGGCATCCGATCCTGCTGCTATGAAGTGGGGCCCGAAGTATCCGGTCTTTTTGAGGATAAGTACCCGGAGGCCGCGGCAACCCTCCCCGCACCGGGGCGTCCGGGGAAATTTCTCCTGGACATGACCAAAGCCCTGAAAGTCCAGCTTCACGTGGCCGGCATACACCCTGGAAACATTTACGACCTCGGTCTCTGCACCTGCTGCAACGCCGACACGTTTTTCTCCTACCGTAGAGAAGGCGCGCCTTCCGGCAGAATGCTGGCCCTGATCGGTTTAAAGAAACAGGGACATGATCGGAATAAAGAAGAACAAAACAATATTTGAAATCCTGGCAACTTTCCTCAAGCTGGGATGCAGCAGTTTCGGGGGGCCGGTCGCGCACCTGGGATACTTCCGGAATGAATTCGTCGCCCGCCGAAAGTGGCTGTCCGAGAGTGCTTTTGCCGATATGGTCGCACTGTGCCAGTTTCTCCCCGGACCGGCATCGAGCCAGGTGGGATTCTGTATCGGGATCCACAGGGGAGGGATTGCAGGCGGGCTTGCAGCCTGGCTGGGTTTCACGGCCCCGTCTGCCGTCCTCATGATAGCCTTTGCCTACGGAGTCACCCTCTACAGCAGTATCATGACGGGAAACCTCCTGCGGGGCTTCAAGATTCTGGCCCTGGCTGTCGTGGCTCAGGCTGTACTGGGCATGGCCAGATCGCTGTGTCCTGACCGGACAAGGATTACACTGGCTTTGATCGCAGCCGGCATTGTCCTGGTCATTCCCACGTCATGGACCCAGGTGGCGATTATCCTTCTGGGAGGGATTGCCGGATACGGATTGTTTTACAGGGAAAATATCCCGTCGGAGAAAAAGCAAACTCATACCGATACCGGGAAACCCGGCACCCGGGGCGCTGTATTTCTTGCCCTTTTCTTCTTACTGCTGCTTCTGCTGCCGTCTCTTTCAAGCATCAACCCGAACAGGACCCTGCAGGTCGTGGACAGTTTTTACCGAGTCGGGGCCCTGGTATTCGGGGGAGGGCATGTCGTATTGCCGCTGATCCAGACCGAAGTCGTGACTCCGGGATGGATCACCGAAGACGCCTTTATTGCAGGGTATGGCGCAGCACAGGCGGTTCCCGGCCCCCTGTTCACTTTCTCAGCCTACCTCGGCGCCGCAATGAATTCGACCCCGAACGGGTGGAGGGGGGGGCTGATCGCCCTGGCCGCCATATTTTTACCGGCCCTGCTTCTGGTGCTGGGGGTGTATCCCTTCTGGGAATCTCTGCGCGCGAAAACCTCCATCCAGGCGGCGCTTAAAGGAACCAACGCTGTTGTAGTCGGAATCCTGCTCGCCGCACTGTATCATCCTGTCTGGACCCAGGCCGTGCACGACTTCCGGGATTTACTCATCGCGGTCGCGGCGTTCTGCCTGCTCCAGTTCTGGAAAGTATCGGTTGTTTTTGTCCTCATAGGTTGTGCTTTAGTGTCGTACTTTTGAATAATTGGTGACAGGCTAGAATTTCACTTTTTAAATCAACAGAAATTCGGTAATAAGAATTGTCAAAATACTAGANNAAAAAGTGAAATTCTAGCCTGTCACCAATTATTAAATGAGGCTTTCTATGCGGAACAAATCATTTATTGCATCAATTCTTGTAGTGGCCATTGCTTTGGGATTGTCGGTCGCGGGATGTTCCAGGAAGGCTACCGTTACCGATCCGTTAGGAAACATAACACTGGTTCCACCATACCCGTCTGCCTACCCGGGAGCACCGACCGATAAAATATCGGTTCAGTACGCCGTCATAGAGGTCGCCAGACAGGCGGGCATTGGGTACGAATGGGATGCCTCGGCAAAAAACACGGATCCGGTCCGCAGGCAATGGATTACACCCGTTATATCCAACCAGCCCTTATCGAAAGCGTTGGAAATGATTTTAAAGCCGGTAAATCTGACCTTCACGATTACAGACGGCAAAATCATTATTGGCCAGCGGATGTAACCGATCCCGCAAGCATGCCGCAGGCGGCTGCAATGTCGGTGCCGCGGGGGCGGCGGATGTTGGCCGTGATGTTGTGGTCGATCAGGATCCTCTGAAATTCCAGAACGCGTTCGGGAGCCGGAGGTTTCAGGGATATTGAATCGGCTGCGTTGAGCGGGATCAGGTTGACCTTCTTCTTCATCCCTTTCAGCAGTTTTGCCAGACGATGCGCGTCGAACACGGTGTCGTTGATCCCTTTGATCAGGACATATTCGAACGTGATGCGGCGGCGCGGTTCCAGCGGAAATTCCCGGCAGGCTTCGAGAAGGGCGGCAATATTCCACTTTTTATTTATGGGAATCAGTCGGTCCCGCACGGGGTCGGTCGTCGCATTCAGGGAAATTGCAAGATTAGGAATAACCGGCTCTTTGGCCAGCGCCAGGATACCGGGGACCACACCGGCGGTGGACAGAGTGATGCGCCGTGGAGATATCGACATACCCCGCTCATCGGTCATCAACCGGATCGCCTGCATCACGTTGTCGTAGTTATTCAGCGGCTCCCCCATGCCCATAATGACGATGTTCAGGCGCTTCGCCTCCATATCCCGGTCGCTTTCAAGCGCCATTATCTGGCCGACAATTTCTCCCGGTGTCAGGTTGTGCTGCATTCGCAATCGGCCCGTAGCGCAGAAGAGACAGCCGACCGCGCATCCGACCTGGGTTGAAATACAGAGGGTGTCGCGCTTTTCCTCCGGGATATAAACCGCTTCGATTCTCTGGCCTCCGGAAAGCTCGAACAGGTACCGGCGGGTTCCGTCTTTCGAGTCAAAGACCCTGTGAACGGGCGGGTACTCGACAACAAACCGTTCTTTCAGTTTTTCCCGGAGAGGTTTGCCGAGATCGGTGAAGGCTTCCCAGGAACGCTCCCCGCGCCCGTATATCCCTGCATAAACCTGGCGCGCCCTATAGGCAGGCTCATTAAGCGCCGTTATTATGTCCCTGATCTCTTTCAGGTCGGCCCCGACCAGATTGCGCATCCAGTTCCATCCCTTTCCTCCTCCACAATACCATTTTCACCGTGAGATTGAGAATCCAGTCTATTCCCCGCGGCTTTGAACCGCCGGCGATCACAAGTTCCGCCCCTGCAATATCCAGACGCCCCTCATCAATCAGAGACCTGATTACGGCCTTTAAACTCGGATCATTTTTTGCTTGACATATTCATACTTTTGTTTTAATCATACGTTTGTTTCATACAGGTGTTTACATGACAAGCACTAAAGACTCTATTCTCAATTCGGCGGAAAAACTTTTCGCCGAGCGGGGATACGAGGCAACATCCCTGCGCGCAATCACAACAGCGGCCGGTGTCAACCTGGCGGCCGTCAACTACCATTTCCAATCCAAAAATCAGCTTTTGAGAGCCCTTTTCACTCGCGGGATGCAACGGCTGAACAGGCAAAGGATGGCCCTGCTGGATTCTTATGAAGCCGAGTACAGGGAAAAATCCGTTCCCCCGGAGAAGCTTGTGCGCGCCCTTATTGAACCCATGCTTGATGTCACGGGCAATCATTCGAAAGGCAGCAAGGTCTTCGGGATGCTCCTGGGTCGGATGTATGCATCCCCGCAGGGCCCCTTGGCCGATATCCTGGTATCCGACATTGAAAAGTTCTCGGAGCGTTTCAAATCCGCCCTCCGGCGCACCCTGCCCGAAATTCCTCTGGAAGATCTTTTCTGGAGATCGTTTTTTGCCATCGGAGCCACCGCCCACACACTGATCTCGTCTCAGTTGATTGGGATCATTTCACACGGCGTTTGCAATCCGGACGACAGGGAGGCAGTTATTGAAAAGCTTACGGCGTTCATCGTTGCCGGATTAAAAGCGCCCGCAGGTTCAGGAATTAAACGAGAGAAAGCCGGTCAAACCGGAAAAAACAGGAGGGGAAGATAAAATGACCCGTCGATTCATGTTACTCCTTCTCCCGGTTTTGCTTTGGTCCTGCCAGAACTGCCGGGCAGAAGGCGGCAGCGCCGCAGCGCAGGATCCCGCGACACGGAAATCGCCGGTGATTCCATTGACCCTCAAGCAGGCGGTGGATATCGCCCTGAGCCCTGATGGAAGCACCCGGATTCGGATCGCGGAGGAACTGGTTCGACAGTCAAAAGCCCGTTCGGTCCAGTCACGCGCGTCCCTGCTGCCGAATATTGACGCCTCCGTCGGCCGGCAGAATATAACCCGGGATCTGGCCGCCTTCGGCATACAGTTCCCTCCCATCCCGGGATATGAATTCTCGACTTTTGTCGGTCCTTACAATGTTTTTGACGCCAGGGCCACCGCCAGCCTGAACGTGCTGAACCTGAGCTCCATCCGTCGTTACCAGGCATCACAAAAGGGAGTCCGGCAGGCGGAAGCGGAGCAGGAATACACTCACGACCAGGTACGCAGCAACGTGGCCCGGGTGTATCTATCCCTGCTGAAAGCCAGGGCAAGCGAGGACGCAACCCGTTCCAGTGTTGCACTGGCCGAAAGGCTTCTCACCTTGGCCGAGAACCAGAAATCCGCCGGCGCCGGAACCGGTATTGAAATCACCCGGGCCAGGGTCCAGCTGGCTAACGAGCAGCAGCGTCTGCTTGCAGCCACAAATGAAGTAAACAGGGCACAGCTGCAGCTTCTTCGGGTCCTGGGCCTGGAGCTGGATCTGCAGGTGGAACCGATCGAAATAATGACCTACGAGCCTGTCGAAATTCACAATCCGCAGGAAGCGCTTCAAATCGCGTTGGAGTCGCGGGCCGACTGGAAAGCCCAGATAAAGCGCGAAGAAACGTCACGCCTGAATCACAGTGCCGCCTGGATGGAGCGCCTGCCCTCGGTAAGCCTGTTCGCCGATTACGGAACCATCGGATCAGGCATAAATGACAACAGGCCGACGCGCACATACGGATTTGCCGTCCGGATTCCCATTTTTGACGGTGGCCGCATGGACGGAAGACGGACGGAAAGCGCTTCCAGACTACGACAGGAACAGGAACTCACGGGCGATTTGCGCCTGCAGATCGAGATGGAAATCCGGTTGGCGCTTGACAGCCTGAAATCAGCGGAACTTCAGGTCACGGCGGCAGATGAAGGATTGAAACTTGCAAAAAGCGAGCTTGAACAGGCACAGCGCCGTTTCAAGGCGGGGGTGGGAAGCAGCATTGAAGTAACCGATGCCCAGACGCGCCTGGAGCGCGCCCGAGACAACCGTATAGAAGCCTTATTCATCCACAACGCAGCCAGGATCGACCTTAGCAGTGCCATGGGCACCATCCGGCAGATGATTCCAGGAGGCCGTCCCAATGATCAGGAACTATAAATCTATACCCGCGGCGGTTCTTGCTGTCGCTCTGTGCGGCATATGGACGCCTTCATGCAGTTTGTGGAACGGCGGGGACGAAAACAAAATATCTATATCGGGGAACATAGAATTCACCCAGGTCCACATTGCTTTCAAGTCCTCGGGCAAGCTGGTCGATTTCCCGATTGAAGAAGGGGATGCCGTTCAAAAGGGGATGATCCTGGCGCGCCTTGACATGCAGCCGCAGGAAGAACAGCGCTCCCGGGAGCAGGCTTCACTGATAGTTGCCGAGACCTCTCTGGAGCAGCATCTGACAGGAATCGAATACTTCAAGGCTTCTCTTGAAGCGGACATCCTCGGCCGAAAGGCCCGGCTAAGGCAGACTATGGCCAACCTGGATCAGCTGCTGGCAGGATCCCGCTCGCAGGAAATAGAGCAGGCGGATGCTGCTGTCCGACAGGCCCGGAGCCAATTCGCCCTGGCCCAGGAAGAATGGCAAAGGGCTCAGGTCCTTTATAAGAATGACGATATTACCACATCCCAGTACGACCGGTATCAATCACAGTTCACCGGGTCTCAGGCTGCGCTGCAGCAGGCGGAACAGCACCTTTCGCTGATCCGGGAGGGCCCCAGGAAAGAAGATATCGAAGCGGCACACGCTGCGGTCGATCAGGCCCGGGCCGCACTGCAGCAGGCGGAAGCCTCCCGGCTGGAAGTCCGGAGAAGAGAACAGGAAGTCGACACGCGGAAGGCGCAGATCGAACAGGCCAGGGCCCAGGTGGCGTATATGGATACCGTTATCGCTGACGGTACTGTAAAAGCGCCGCTTGACGGAGTAATCCTGGAAAAATCCGCCGAAATCGGCGAGGTGGTCGCGGCCGGAACAACCATCGCGTCGTTGGGAAATATCAACAAACCGTGGCTCCGAGGGTACATACGGCAACAGGATCAAGGACGGGTAAAACTTGGGATGAAGGTCCGAATTACGACCGATTCCTACCCGGACAAAATTTATGAAGGGCGAATTTCTTATATGGCTTCAGAGGCCGAATTCACTCCCAAACAGATCCAGACTCCGGAAGAACGCGTCAAACTCGTCTATCGGATCAAAGTAGAGGTCGAAAATCCCCGGCAGGAACTCAAGCTGAACATGCCGGCCAGCGGGGAAATCCTGCTGGATGAAAATTGACCCGATCCGTCGTTTCCTAAAGGTGGACCACCTGAAAGTGCAGTCATAATGTCGCCATCTTCACCGCCCATGGTTCAGGCCGTCAATCTCACCCGGCGCTTTGCCGAAACAGTGGCGGTCGACCGCATGAATCTTGAAATTGAAAAAGGGGAAATATTCGGCCTGGTCGGCCCGGACGGCGGCGGCAAAACAACCACCCTGAGACTGTTCTGCGGGTTGCTGGACCCTACGGAAGGGCAGGTTCTCGTGATCGGGCACAATACCGTCGAGGAAACCTTCGCCGTCAAAGACCGGATAGGATATATGGCACAGCGCTTCGGCCTGTATGCCGATCTCACCGTTGAAGAAAATATGAATTTCTACGCCGATCTGTTCGGCCTGGATTCGGCGCATCGGAACACCCTGGCCGCGGAACTACTGGAAATGACACGGATGGAACCCTTCCGAAAGAGAGCAGCCGGAAAACTCTCCGGCGGGATGAAACAGAAACTCGCCCTGATGTGCACACTGCTGCACAGGCCGGACGTTTTATTTCTGGACGAGCCGACCAACGGTGTGGACCCGGTTTCCCGGAGGGATTTCTGGGCCATCCTGTATCAGCTGGTCAAGGACGGCATGACCGTTTGCATCGCAACCGCCTACCTGGATGAAGCCGAACGCTGCAACCGGGTGGGGCTCATGCACGAAGGCCGGATCATTCGCTGCGCTTCGCCGGGAGACCTGCGCGCGCGGATGGAGGAGTCCTGCTACCAGGTGACCGCGCGCGATCTTCGTAAAACCAGGGAATACCTGGAAACGCTACCGGGCATTGTCGGCGTGGAGCCCGCGGGCGCCGCCCTGCATCTGTTCCTGTCTCCGTCCGAAACTTCGGTGGCGGTTGTTAAGGAAGCGCTCGAAAAAGATGGGCCGGAGTCTGTGGAAATGAAACAGATCGTGCCTTCCCTTGAAGATGTCTTCATCGCTTTGATCCGTAAATCCGGCCGGGAAAAGAATGTTTCCCGGGTTCCGGGGGAATGATGCCCTATGGCGAACAAAGAACTGTCCGTGGAAGTGCGGCACCTCGTTAAACGCTTCGATAATTTCACGGCCGTCAACAATGTGTCTTTCGATGTAGCCCGCGGAGAAATCTTCGGCTTTCTCGGTCCCAACGGGGCCGGCAAGTCCACGACCATCCGCATGCTGTGCGGATTGTTGTCCCCGACCGGCGGCCAAGCCTTCGTCGGCGGTTTCGACATCGCGACCCAGGCTGAAGCCCTGCGCCACCACATCGGCTATATGTCCCAGAAATTTTCGCTCTATGACGACCTCACCGTCGAAGAGAACATCAATTTTTTCAGCGGCATCTACCGGGTGCCGCAATCGCGAAAACAGGATAGGAAAAATTATGTGCTGAAAATGGCCGGGCTGGAAGACCGGAAGGGCTCCATGACGCACACGCTGTCGGGCGGCTGGAAACAACGACTGGCGCTCGGATGCGCCATTCTGCACGAGCCCCCGATCCTGTTCCTGGACGAACCGACCTCGGGTGTCGATCCCCTGGCCCGCAGGTCTTTCTGGTCCCTCATTTACGAGCTCTCAGATACCGGGCACACGATTTTCGTCAGCACCCACTATATGGATGAAGCGGAATACTGCCATCGTCTGTCGCTGATGCATCGCGGCAGGATTGTGGCTATGGGCGAGCCGGCCGAATTGAAAAAGAATCTACAGGTTCACGCCCTGCTGAACCTTGAATCCTCGGATCCACTCTCAAGCATGAAAATCCTCGAACCGCTGGACAGCGTCCATGAGGTCGCCGTTTTCGGCAGCGGCCTGCACATTTCAGTCAGGAGCCCCGATGCCGCACTTCCCGGAATCCGCCGGGCGCTTGAGGGAAGAAACATCGACATCCTCCGCCTGGAAGCGATCGACCCGTCGATGGAAGATATATTCGTGAGCACTATCGAGGAAGAAGAAAAAAAGCAATATGAATCTTAAACGCACCCATGCCATAGCCCGGAAAGAGTTCCTGCACATCCTGCGGGATTCCCGCAGCCTGATCATGGCTCTGGCTCTTCCCCTCCTGATGATTCTTCTTTTCGGCTATGCCCTGACTCTCGACGTCGACCGAATTCCCACGCTCGTGTACGATCTGGACAACAGCGTGGAAAGCCGGGAGCTGGTTTCCCTTTTTGAAGGATCGCGCTATTTTCTGATTACAGGCGTTACCGACAACTACACCGACGTCGAAAAAAAGATAGACCGGGATGAATGCATACTCTGTATCGCCATCCCGCAGGATTACTCCCGGGAACTGCATTCGGGGCGGGCGCCCCAGGTACAGTTAATCCTGGACGGCAGCGATTCCAATACGGCCTCGATCGCACTCGGGTACGCCAATAGTATTCTCCAGTCCTTCGGACAGAATATTCGAACAGAAGCACAGGATCGCCGCGGAGGGATGCGAGCGAATCCTCCCATGAGCAGCCGGTTGCGTGTCTGGTACAACAGCGATTTAAAATCCAAGAATTACATCATTCCCGGACTCATTGCGCTTATTCTGATGATAATCGGCGCGATCCTCACATCCCTGACCCTGGCCCGGGAATGGGAAATGGGGACTATGGAACAGCTCCTGTCCACACCACTCCGTCCGGCGGAAATAGCCCTGGGAAAGATGAGCGCCTATTTTATCCTGGGGGTCGTGGACCTTGTATTTACCATCGTGGTCGGCGTTTTTATCTTCGAGGTCCCGCAGCGGGGCAGTTACGTATTCCTGGCCATCACAGGCAGCCTGTTTCTGATCGGGGCCCTTTTCTGGGGCATCCTGCTGTCAGCCCTGTCGAAATCCCAGCTGATGGCCTATCAGCTTGCTATGCTCACTTCGTTTCTACCCGCTTTTATACTTTCGGGATTTCTCTTCGCCATCGAGAACATGCCGCTGCCCATCCAGGTCGTTACGTACCTGTTTCCAACCCGGTATTTTGTCACCATCCTCAAGGGAATCTTTCTGCGCGGTGTGGGCATGGAAATACTCTACCTGGAAGTCGGTATGCTGGTTGTTTATGCCGCCCTGGTATTCCTGTTAGCGACCAAAAAGGTCAGTAGGAAAGTCGCATGATTGCCATGTGGGAAAGAATACGGGAAATACTGCGCAAAGAATTCAGCCAGACGCTGCGGGATCCTCGCCGCCGCATCCTTTTAATCGCCCCCCCGTTAATGCAGCTGATCATATTCGGCTACGCCGTCAACATGGATGTCGAGCACGCCCGCACGGCCTGGATGGATCTGGACCGCACGGTGGAAAGCCGGGAACTGCTGGCGGCCTTTGAGGGATCGCTCTATTTTCGGATTGCAGCCATTCCGCGGGATGAAAAAGAGATCGAATCCCTCATAGATCACGGAGAGGTGCAGGCTGTGGTCCGGATTCTGCCCGGTTTTTCACAGGACATTCAAAGGGGCGAAACCGCCGCCGTTCAAGTCCTGGTAGACGGCACCAATTCCAACACTGCCTCCATCATTTCCGGCTACGCCGGCAGGATCATTGCGGGATACGCTTCCGAAGTACTTGCCGCACAGAGGAACGCCAGGATGGTCCCGCGCGCCGCGGCCGCCGGCGGTCCCATGGCATCGCTGATACCCACGCTGTCGGTCCAACCACGCGTATGGTTTAATCCCGAACTTTCCAGCCGGGTCTATTTCGTGCCGGGCGTGATCGTCAATATCATCGCACTCGTTACGATCATGCTGACGGCCATGAGCATCGTGCGCGAAAAGGAGATCGGCACCATGGAGCAGTTGATGGTGACGCCTATTCGCCCGATCGAGCTGATCCTGGGCAAACTGATTCCCTTTGCTGTAATCGGCCTATTCGAAACGGCTTTCGTGGTGGTAGCGGCCCTGTTCATTTTCGGGATCCCGATGCGCGGCAGCCTGCTGCTGCTGTTCTTCTGCGTGGTCCTCTTTCTGCTCTCCACCCTGGGAATCGGCCTTTTTATTTCCACCATTTCCCGCACCCAGCAGCAGGCGATGATGTCCTCGTTCTTCTTTTTCATGCCGGCGATGCTGTTGAGCGGATTCGCCTTCCCCGTCCGCAACATGCCCGAATTCGTCCAGTACATCACATACCTGAATCCGGTGCGCTACTTCATGGAGATCGTCCGGGGTCTTTTTCTGAAGGGGGTCGGCGTGGACGTCCTGTGGCAGGAGATGGCGGCCCTGGCCGTTTTCGGCATTACCATCCTGTGGCTGAGCGCCCTGCGCTTCCACAAGAGACTCGATTAGGGCCGAACGCAGCCAAGGCTGCGTTCGGCTTGGAAAAACCGGGGGTATTATTCCTAGTTCCTCTGGCTGGGAATCATTTCAATAAATTTCGGGGAAATGGGAATTATGTCCCCGTATTTCTCTAATCGAAAATTTATCTTGTGCGAAGCACCCTAATAAGCAGTTAAAGCTTTAAGATAAGCCTTTTACGGGGCTTTCTCTTAAAATATCCATTTCCAGGGCTTTACGCCCCTGGCTAGTTACTGTCGCCCTTTCAGGGCTTTTACAGAAATAAGTTTTATGTCCCCTTTTGTATTATGGTAAGTAATGAAGTTCAGGAGTAAGTAAGGAATCTGTATGGATGTTCGTAAAAAAGAATTGCCCAACGGACTTGTGATCGCGTCTGAGGTCATGCCGCATCTCCGCTCCGCGTCGCTCGGCGTCTGGATCCAGACAGGATCGCGTTCCGAAGAACCCGAAAATTCCGGCATATCCCATTTCATAGAGCATCTGCTTTTTAAGGGGACCCGACGGCGCTCGACGACCAAAATCGCCGAAACGATCGATTCCATCGGTGGGCAGCTGAACGCTTTCACGGAAAAGGAATTTGTCGGCTACTACGCCAGGGTCCTCGACGAGCACCTTCCGATCGCGTTCGACCTGCTGTCGGATATGGTGATGCACCCGGCATTCCCCGCCGTGGAAATCGAGCGCGAACGAAACGTTATTTTCGAAGAAATCAACATGGTGGAAGATTCCCCCCAGGAGCTGATCCAGGATATGTACCTCGAAAAATTCTGGGGAAAGCACCCCCTCGGCCGTCCGATTGCAGGCACAAAAAAAACGGTTTCGAGGATCACACGCGGAGATATTAGAAAATTCTTTAAACAGCACTATATCGCATCGAATATCGTCGTCGCCGTTGCGGGGAACGTGCGGCACCGGGAAGTCCTGAAACTTGCCGAGCAATATTTTTCAAACATGAAACCGGGAGCCCCCATCCCTGCCGGGGAACCCCCCGCCGACCACGCCTCCAGAACCGTCCGGCAAAAGCCGAACCTGGAGCAGACGCACCTGTGCCTCGGAACCACTGCCCCCCCCATCGCGGCCAAAGAACGCTATTGCGCCCATCTTCTGTGCAACATCCTGGGCGGAGGAATGAGTTCCCGCTTATTTCAGAATATCCGCGAGAAGCGGGGTCTGGTATATTCCATCTATTCGATGCTGAACCAGTACCGCGACGCGGGAACCCTCGTCGTGTATGCCGGTACAGCGTCGGACAAAGCCCCGGAGGTTGTGGCATTGACCCTGCGCGAACTCGGTCGGCTGCGCGACCGCCCCGTTTCATCCCGGGAACTGGACAGGGCAAAGGACAACATCAAGGGATCGATCATGCTGAGCCTGGAAAGCTCCAGCAGCCGGATGTCCAATCTCGCTCAGCAGATGATTTACCACGATCGTTTCCACGAACTGGAAGAAATACTCAAGGCCGTGCAACGCGTCTCGGCACGGGACATCCGGGATCTTGCCGTCAGGATATTCGATGCTTCCTGTCTGACCTTGACCGCCCTGAGCAATCGAAACGGCCGGGATTTGAAATCCGTTGAAATGGACCTATAACGCATGGGATTGAGTTTCACTTTACTGGGCAGCAGCAGTTCCGGGAACACGACGCTGGTGAGCGACGGCTCCACGCACATCCTTGTGGATGTGGGACTCAGCGGTCGCGAAACGGTGCGGCGTTTGAGAGAAATCGGCACGGAACCGGAAGAGATTGCGGCCGTCGTCGTATCGCACGAGCACGGGGATCACTGCCGCGGTGTCGGCCCTTTCGTCAAATCCCTGGATATCCCGGTATTCATAACCGACGGGGCTCTGGAAAATTCCAAAATAATTATGGCTCCAAGCAAACACCAGAGGGTCGTCGCGGGGAACAGTTTTGACGTATACGGCATTCAATTTACCGGTTTTTCCGTGCCGCACGATGCCGCCGACCCGCTCGGTTTCGTCATCGAGAAGAACGGCATAAAAGTCGGGATCGCACTGGATCTGGGATACCTTTCCAACCTTGTTCTGGAGCGCCTCAAGGGCTGCGACGGTATTATCCTCGAATCCAATCACGACGTTCGGATGCTCAAGGCGGGCCCGTATCCCTGGGCGTTGAAACAGCGGGTCATGAGCCGGCGTGGCCATCTTTCGAACGACTCCGTCGCGAAATTCCTCGAAAACGATTTTGACGGCAACGCAGCCCATGTCGTGCTGGCCCACCTCAGCAAACAGAACAATCTTCCCGAGCTTGCGCTGCTGTCCGCCCGCCGTGCCCTTGAAGCCCGTTCCGGACTAGTGCAGACACAGACGAAGATTGAACTGGCCGACGCCGATCAAATCGGAAAAACTTACAGGTACTAGTTATGGCTCTGTCGAAGTGTGTCGCCTCGATTTTCCACCAGATTTTGAAATAAGCTACAAGAAGCCAGTAGACAGAAGCCAGAAGTAAATGGTGTTTATTCAAAATATTAAGATACAGTTGAGTATTCTGAAAAATTCTGCCCTTCGCTTCATATAAAAAAAATAACCTTGTAAAGCTTCTGGCTTCTTATGAAACAAAATTCTCATTAATCTTTGAATAACGCTATAATTACAGATCCCGAATACATTTTTATTTTGAGGAATTGATTATGATCGATCGTTACATGCCTGAGGATTTCGCGGAAATCTGGTCCGAAGAGAATATGTTCCGCTCCTGGCTCCGGGTGGAACTGGAAGCATGTCGGGTTCTGATGGAAAAGGGGTGGATCCCCAAAGAGTCGATGGAGAACATCGAAAAAAAAGCCAATTTTTCCGTTCCACGGATCAAGGAAATCGAAAAAATCACGCACCACGACCTGATCGCCTTTACAACCAGCGTTGCCGAGTTTGTCGGCCCTGACTCGCGATACATCCACTGGGGCCTGACATCCACCGATGTCGTCGATACTGCTCGGGGGATCCAGCTGAAACAGGCCGGTGAAAAAATACTTGAGGCCCTCGTTGCATTGCAGAAAGTTATCGGAGAGCGCTCCCGGGAACACCGCGGGACAATCATGATGGGACGAACCCACGGGGTGCACGCGGAAATCACCACCTTCGGACTGAAACTTGCCGTGTGGTACGACGAAATACGGCGGCACCGGGAACGCCTCGAACGGGCGGTCGAGGGAGTTACTTTTGGAAAAATATCGGGGGCTGTCGGAACTTTCGCCCACCTGGATCCGGATGTGGAGGAGCAGGTATGCCGGCGCCTGGGGCTGAAACCGGCGCCGATTTCGACACAGACCCTGCAGAGAGACCGCCATGCGGAATTCCTGTCGACGATCGCCATCATCGGTTGCTCGCTGGAAAAATTCGCCACTGAAATCCGTCACCTTCAGAGAACCGAAGTAAGGGAAGCCGAAGAACCGTTCGCAAGCGGACAGAAAGGTTCCAGCGCCATGCCGCACAAGCGCAATCCCGTGAAATGCGAACAGGTTTCCGGATTGTCCCGCCTGCTTCGCGGCTACGCGTTAACGGCCATGGAAAACGTCGCCCTTTGGCACGAAAGGGATATTTCCCACTCGTCGGCCGAGCGTGTCATCCTGCCGGATGCAACCGGATTGCTCGCGTATATGCTGCGCGCCATGACGAAGATCATCGGGAAAATGGTGGTCTACCCCGAGAGGATGCTGAAAAATATCGAGCTGACCCGCGGCATGGCCTATTCAGGGCAGCTTCTCCTGGATCTAACCCGTAAAGGGGTATTGAGAGAGGACGCCTATCGCTGGATTCAACGGTGCGCCATGAAAGTGTGGGAAGAGGACAAGGATTTTGTCGAAGTCCTGCTGGAGGATCCTGATATTAGAAAAGTGCTGAGCGAAGATGAGATCCGGTCAGTCGTGAATCCGGAACTGCAACTGCGCAATGTCGATTTAATTTTCAAGCGTGTCTTCAATAAATGATTCTCTAAATGCGCCCGTTCATTAGGGATACAGGATAAATCGCAAATTTTTTAGGCTCCGCCATGTCCTTCAGAGACACAGTTGTACCCGCATTTCTCACAGGGTTCCGGCCGCTTCGCTTACACCGAAGCGGTGCAGAAGGCCGTGGATACAAGACGCGCGATGGAGGCTCCCGCGGTCAGACTTGACGGTATGCCGAGGAGGGCGATTCGAGCGGACCCCATTTATGCCTTGCATAAATGGGGTCCGCAGTAGGCATGGCCTTCTGTGCCGCCGCAGTAGGAAGCTTGTGAGAAATGCGGGTCAGCTCTGATATAATGCATGAGCCCGTATTGCTCTCAAAAATCTTTAGCAAATACGGAAGAGATTTTGCCTCAATGAAACTCAGAGAAGGAATGCCCGATAATTTAAACCGGCTCGCAGCCGGCGGAACGGATTACGAATTTGCTGTTACATTCTGGACATTTCCCGTGCACTCAACAGGGATGTTCCAATTATCCTTCTCAATCCACGAACATCCCTGTGCAACAATGCTGGAGAGTTTATGACGACTTTAATTAAAAACGGCACTATCATTACTGCCACGGATATGTATAAAGCCGATATTCTGGTAAAAAACGGCGTGATTACGGAAATCGGCAGTGAAATATCGAAAATCGCCAGTGAGATTATAGATGCAGCAGATAAATGGGTATTCCCCGGTGGCGTGGATGTTCATACCCATATGGACGCACAATGCGATGGAATGACTACGGTCGACGATTTTGAAACCGGCACCACAGCGGCAGCGGCAGGAGGAACCACGACAATCCTGGACTATGCCGAGCAGGCTCCCGGCACCTCCTTGACACAGACGCTGGAAGAGTGGAAGGCAAAAGCGGAATCGCACTCCGTTATCGATTACGGGTTCCATCTTGCACTGAGCGAAATCAATGAAGAAATATTGAGTCAGATGCCGGGTGCCGTCGAAGCGGGAGTCACCAGTTTCCATGTACGGCTCGACGGTTATGGCTCGCGCTATATACAGGATGGAGATTTACTGGAATTTCTGCAACGAACGACCAATGCCGGAGCACTTGCCTGTGTCCATGCCGAAAACGGGGAAGTCATAGATCTTTTTGTGCGTCGTCTCACTGCGGAAGGGAAGACATCCGTAAAATACCTCCCGGTCGCCAGGCCGCCGGAGGTTGAAGCCCAGGCAATCGCCAAGGCTGTAAGCCTCGCGGAGATGGCAAAAACGCCTCTTTACCTCACGAACCTTTCCTCCGCACATGCAATCGAAAAAGTAAAAGGCGCGAGGGATCGAGGACTTCCCATATTCACCGAAACCTGTTCTCACTACCTGGCCATGTCGAGCGACCGCTATGAAGACTCGGAGGGAATCAAGTACTACTGTACCCCGCCGTTGCGTCCATCCTGGCATGAAGAAATTCTCTGGAAAGCGATCACAAGCGGAGATATTCACGTCGTCGGAAGCGATCACATGGCTTTCAACTACGCAGGACAGAAAAATCTTGGGAAAGAAAATTTTACCCAGGCTCCCAGGGGATTTCCGGGGATCCAGGAAAGGTTAGCCATCCTGAACACTGCCGGAATTCAGTCCGGAAAAATCAATGCCAACAAGCTTGTGGAGCTGGCATGCACCTCTCCGGCCAAGCTATTTGGATTGTTCCCCCGCAAAGGCACTCTCGCGGTCGGAAGCGATGCCGATATGGTTATCTTCGATCCAAAGGCCGATGTCACTCTCTCAAAATCCTTGAGCCTTTCCCGCTCGGACTATACACCGTATGAGGGCATGAGAGCGCGCGGCGCCGTATGGCTGGTAATTCAGCGAGGTAAGGTTATCGCCCGTGAAGGCAAAGTTATGGGAAAAGCGGGCCAGGGAGAGTTTATTTCACGAGAAAAATTCAATACACCCTAATGATATAAAGGACCGCCGGGGGGAAAACAGGGGCATAAGACTAAATTCACCATAATTATGGCGACACGTTGCTTAATATGTGCTGGTGAATCAAGCATTACGGCTCCGTTTTCTNNTCCAGGGCGGCTTCCGGCAACCATCCGGATCCGGACGCTGATGTTCGCAATATTGATTCTGGTATCGGTTTTTTTCCTTTCATTCATATCCATATTTCTCTACCAGTACTGGAAACCCAAATACGGCAGCTTAATCATTAAGACAACGCCTCCGGGAACAATCATATCCGTGAACGGGAAACCAAGCGGAGAAACACCCCTGACTCTTTCAAATATTCGCAGTGGAGAGTATCTGATGCAGGCAACAAAGGAAGGCTACAAAGAGCTCTCGCAGAATCTTTATGTGATTCCCTACATGACCCAAAACCTGCACTGGGACCTGGAACCGATTATCTCTCAACTGACGAATGAACAACTGGCACGTATTGAAAACCTGCGCAACAAGCTGGAGTCCGCGAAGGAAGAAAACATTTTTCTGCCCCCGCCCGAAGGCTACAACGTTCTCTTTTTTGCCGAACAGATTTTGGAAATCGATCCGACCAATGAATATGCCCTGAATGTTAAAAGCGAACTTGCGGATAACATACGGTATCAGGCGGAACTGGCATATATGCGTGAAGATTGGCTGGAAGCTGAAAGACACTATAAAAACCTCGCCCTTCTGCTGCAATACGATCTCGCAACGGAAAACCGCCTGATTGATATCGCCAACCGGATCGACGATAGCATCAAAGACCGCGAAAAACAGGTAGAGGATTGGAAGAATCGGGCCGAGGCGGCCATTGAAGCAGGACGTTTACTTCCTCCGGACAAAGACAATGCACTCGATGCCGTCCGAAATATTCAGCGACTGGATCCGTCCGATACCTACGTGCGGGAAACCATTGCACGCTTAAAGGAACTTCTCCAAACCCGGGGGGACTCCAGGATCGCTTCCGGAGACTGGCAGGGCGCCCAAAGCGAATTCAAAACCATCTTACAATATTTCCCTGAAGACAGTTACAGCAGGGCGCGGTTGGCATCCGTTGAAGACAAAACAGCGGATATGGAGCAGAGCAAGCAGCGGAGTCAGAATGAATACGAAAATCAGCAGTCGCAGCAGAAACTTTCAAGGCTCCGGCAATCGGCACTCAATGCATTTAATGAAGGCGCCTATCAGGAATCCATCACGGGATGGTCGGAATATTTACAAATGGAACCCGGCAGCGATGAAGCGTACTTTTATCTCGGTGCGAGTTATCAGAATCAAAAACAGCTGGATTCCGCTATTTTCAATTATGAGAAATGCATTGCCGTCAATCCGGACCATGCCTCGGCGCATCTGAATCTCGGCAGGCTCTACGATTATCACAGGAACAACCTCCAGATAGCCGGGGAACATTTAAAAAGGGCCATGGAACTGGGAGGTTCCGGCGAATACACTCCCGCTCGAATCCGGGCAATGATTCAAGACCTCGAAGACCGCGCTTTTGCCAGTACGGTATTAGGAACCCTGATCCCGGTCGAACATGCCCACATGCTCACGAGCTGCAGGGGTAATATTCGCTTTACGGAAGAAGGCGTGGAATATACCACGACCGAAACGGATCACGGTTTTTATGAAAGATTCGGGGATATGCGCGCTCTGTACCTGCAGGGGGATAATTTAACGATCAAAATCCGCAATAAAACGTACAACCTGCGTTTTCTAAACGACAAGGATGCCGTCCGTGTAAANNGAATATTCCGACAATTCCGAAAAGTAAAAATCCCAGAACAACCCCCGCACCCAAAGGAATCGGTTGAATATAGGAACGAATCCTTTGAATTGGATTGGCAGTGACGATCGTAAGTTCCGTCTGAAACATCGAGATTTTTCTCGAATGGTTGTTGATCAGATGGGCGGAAAGAACAAAAGGAACATCCTGGGTACCGCTGTTCATGATCCGCCAGTTCCAGGTGACACTTTCCCTTTCCCCGAGCTCCCGGGTTTCCGTCCCTTCCTCAGAACTCATCTTCATGGTCGGAGTCAACGCAGCCAGGTTGATGCCGACTTGCAGCTTATTTTCTCCAAGTGTCCGCAAAACACGCCGTATTTCCGGAGTGACCTTTACATAGTCAATCGATTCCGCAGAAAAGGTAGCTTCCCCACTGCCCGATTTATTATGACCCAGGTAGGACGGAATGTTCCACTCGAGTGAACCCAACCGGACATCCTCCAGGAAAATTTCGGCTTTCCCGTTGTAACGCCCCCCGGCCGTTTTTTCTTCGACAATACGTGCCTGGAGCGCATCCACAGTCAGGGCGAAGTCATCCAGACTTTCTTTTTCATCCTTAAGTTCCACATATTGCCTGCCCAGAGAATCTTTATTCGATGTGAGTGACCGGATTGTGCCGTTTAACTTCTGTATCTGTGTCTTACTATCCTCGATTTCACCCGACAGGCGCTCATTTTCTGATTTCTGCGTTTCAAGATCCTCCTGCAGTCCACGGATACGGTCCGCCAATTCCTCATTATTTTTGGAAAGATCGCGATTGGTATCGGCCTCCACATTGAGGGAACTCTGAATGTTCGCAATTTCACGTTCGAATTTCTGGGCTTTCTTCTTGGCGTCCTGGAGTTCCTTATCCATCTGCAAAACCTGGGATTCAGAATCCTTTATTTTTTTCTGCAGGGAAGCATTTGTGCTTGTCAGGCCGGACAGTTCGGTTTTCTGCTCACTTAATTGGGATTCCAGTTTGCGCTTCTCAGCCCCCAGTTGCTCCAGCTGCGCGGAAACATCCCCTACTTTATCCTTTAACGTGTCTCTTTCGAGCTGCGTTTGTCGATAGTTCGGAATAAGCGGAGCAACAGTTTCAAGAACAAACTCTCTGCTCAGGGATGCGGCACCGGCCATTTGCCCGACAGAACGATTAAATTCTCTCTCGAGGTACGTCTTTTTGGCGTCCTCTATATCGGAAGACTTCAGACCTTCGGTAAAAGAGGCTTCAAGAGCCCGATCAAACACATCCCGGTTTGGAAAGCTTTCCTGCAGATCTGCTTCAAACTTGAAGATGATTTCGGCCCCCTCTTGGGAAGATAGCGCCCCTACTCGTAATTTGATTTCATCCCTGCCGAATCTTATCTGCTGAATACGAAGCTGCTCTCCCACTTTATGCAGAGGGGATCCCAATCCCGGTACAATCCGGAAGGTCTGACCTTCAATAAAAACAAACTGCTCTTCCGTATAAATCGGAATTCTTAGAAACATGGCCTTGGCTTCAAAATCCTTTTTATACTCCTCCTGGATGGATTGAGAAACACCGGCGCCGGCAGACAGCGCACCGCCAAGCAACCAAAAGAGGTTCAAGAGGAGCCCGATCCGAAATTTTAAGAATGATTGCATAGCAAGCCCTCGGTTTGTGAATAGTTGGAACTCGATGATATCATAAAATCGATGGACGCAACGGCCTGAAAGAAAATGCCCGCGATCCGACATGCCTGTATAAAGCATTCACCATTCCGCCATATCGTCCCGC
>DKBB01000296.1 GCA_002451015.1 Acidobacteria bacterium UBA6911 | reverse complement strand
CTTGCGGCAGGCCGAGTTGCGGCTCAAGGACCTGAGAGAGGTGGTTGAAAAGGAAGTGCGCCAGGCCATCGACAGCCTCTCGACAAGGCGGGAACAGGTTGAGGCGGCGCAGAAAACACTGGCGCTTGCAGAACGGGAACTGGAACTTACCCGGGATTTATTCCGCAACGGGATCGGCGATAATATTAAAGTGGTAAGTGCCCAAACCGCCGTCGAAAACGCCCGCCGGGATGCCGTGGCGAGTCTTGCCCTGTTTAACGTGGCGCGCCTGAACCTGGTCGCCGCTTTGGGCCATGTTGAAGATTTCCATCTATAGGACCGGGCATGTGGAGACCAATTCACCTATGAGCGAAATGAAAGAGGACAAATTACAGAATCATTCAGATGCGGCCAGCACCGATCGCGGCAAAGACACAAAGAGGCGCACTGTCCTTACCCTGATTCCGGTGGCTGTAATCGCAATAGCCATTGCCCTTGTCTATTATTGGCACCGTACCGGGTTCGAAGTTACCGATGATGCCTTCATTGACGGGGCAATCGTTCAGATCAGTCCTCGTGTTTCAGGCCAAGTCGCGCGTGTTTTGATAACCGACAACCAGAATGTCGAAAAAGGAACGCTGCTGGCTGAGCTTGATCCGCGGGATTATGAAGCGGCGGTAGAAAAAGCCCGGGCGGCATTAAGCAGCGCCGAGGCGGAGAATTCCGGCGCAGAAGCGGGGCTTGATTTCACAATGAGCGTAACCGATGCCGCCCTGATACAGAGCACGGCAGGTTTGAAAGCCGCCCAAGCCCAGGTTGATGTTTTGCGGGCAGGCATCCAACAGGCGGAGGCAAGTGCACTTGCGGCTGAGGCCGGCCTTCAGCGTGCTGAAGCCAGCCGGAAGGCAGTCGAGGCCGAAGCGGTCCGGGCTCAAACGGACGCGGAGCGCTACCGCATACTCTACAAAAAGGATGAGGTTTCCAAGCAGTTGATGGACCAGGCAGAAACCGCAGCGCGTGCCACTGCTGCCAATCTCGATGCAGCAGAGCAGGCGGTGGTTGCCGCCCGAGCCCAGCTTGCCCAGGCCAGGGCACAACAGACCTCGGCCCAGGCTTCGCTTCGCCAGGCTGAAACGTTGGTGCGCCAGGCCGAGGGACGCCTAAAGGAGGCCGAGACAAAGCCGGAGCAGGTCCGAGTCCGCCGTGCCGATCTCGAAGGAGCCGTTTCAAAAATCGATCAGGCCCGGGCCACGCTTCGACAGGCGGAACTGAATCTTTCCTATACGAAGATTTATGCTCCGGAAACCGGATATATCACCAATAAATCCATCGAACCCGGCAATTTTGTCATGCCCGGGCAGGCCTTGATGGCGCTCGTTACGAACCGCCTCTGGGTTACGGCTAACTTCAAGGAAGTTCAGTTACAGAAGATGCGGCCGGGGCAGCCGGTAACAATCAAAATTGACGCCTATCCGCAGCGAAAGCTCCGCGGAGAAGTGGACAGCATCCAGGCAGGCTCCGGCGCCCGTTTCAGCCTGCTGCCCCCGGAGAACGCCACGGGCAACTATGTCAAGGTCGTGCAACGCGTGCCGGTAAAAATTGTGTTCACTGAAGAGTTGCCGTCCGAATTCAAGATCGGTCCCGGGATGAGTGTGGTACCGGAGGTAACAGTGCGATGAGCTCATCTCCCAACGCGCCCGCCGGACCGCCTGATGCCGGGGAATGGTATGCGCGCGTGAATCCGTGGGTGATCGCTGCTTCCGTGGTCCTTGCAACCTTCATGGAAGTTCTCGACACCACGATCGTCATGGTCGCGTTGCCCCACATTGCCGGCAGCATGGCGGCCACGAACACAGAGGCCACCTGGACACTGACCAGCTACCTGGTGGCGAACGGCATCGTCGTTCCAATGAGCGGATGGCTGGCGCAGAAATTCGGTCGGAAACGCCTGATAATGACTTGTACGCTGCTGTTCGTCACCTCTTCCGTAGCCTGCGCAGTGGCGCCGAACATGTTCGTGCTGGTTATCGCCCGCATATTCCAGGGTTTCGGCGGCGGAGCCATGGTACCGGTGGCCCAGGCAGTGCTGCTTGAAAGTTTCCCGCCGGCCAAACGAGGTATGGCTATGGCGATGTTCGGCCTCGTTGTAGTCGTTGCACCCATTATAGGTCCAACCTTCGGCGGCTGGCTGACCGACAATTACTCCTGGCGCTGGGCATTTTACGTCAATGTGCCGACGGGGCTTTTGGCTGTTTTTCTTATGAGCCGTTTTCTGGAAGATCCTCCGTGGGTCAAAAAAGGCCAGGTCGGCCGGCTGGATGTGACCGGATTTGCGCTTTTGATACTTTGGATCGGGGCGCTGCAGATAGTTCTGGATAAAGGACAGGATGAGGACTGGTTTTCGAGCAAATGGATCACTCGTCTCACGGTGATCATCGTTGTCGGGCTCATTGCCTTTATATTCCGCGAACTGCGCGCACCAACCCCCCTGGTGGATTTGAAAATCTTCACCAATCGCAATTTCTGGGCCGGTACATTCACCACCGCCATAGTCATGGGGGTCATGTACAGTTCGGCCACGATGCTTCCTCAGTTTCTTCAGACCCTGCACGGCTACACGGCTGAACTCAGCGGTTGGGCGATCGCTCCTCGAGGTATGGGTGCATTGTGCATGATGCCTCTGGTGGGTTATCTGCTGTCGTTCCTCGACGGCCGTAAATTAATCATTCTGGGTTTGTGCCTGTTCGCGGTGAGCAACCATATGCTGGGCCATCTGAACATGGAGATCGATATGGGAAGCCTGGTTTTCGCCAACGTCGTGCAAGGGCTGGCCATGGGATTGATATTTGTACCTCTGATGACGCTGGCGGTGGGAACGGTTCGCAAGGAGCAGATGGGGAACGCTTCGGGTCTTTTCAATTTGGCGCGGAATGTCGGAGGCAGTATCGGCATTTCGGCGGTGACCACTTACCTGGTACGCAATGCGCAGGGCAATCAGGTGCACATGGTAAGCCACCTCACCCCTTACGATCCGGCGTATAGGCGGTATCTGGATGGATTCCGGGCTGCACTGACGCCGCGGAACGGTGCCCCACAGGCAAGCCGGCAGGCTTATGGATTAATGTACGGAATGCTGCGGCAGCAGTCCACGCTGCTGGCGTTTGTCAACACGTACCGCTGGATGGCCGTTGCCGTGCTGTTTTGCATCCCGGCCGTATTGCTGATGAAAAAAGTCATCGCGCGCGGCGGGATGAGAGCGCATTGACCTTTTGCAGGAATCAGGGATTGGACCGTGTGATTTAGCATTCCCATGTCTTGCTGGTTTGTCTTCCGCACGACTTCCACCTGACCGGCGTTTTCCAAATTGTGGGTCCATCACAGGCTCCGGATGAAACTTGCCTTTTATGTAGATATCCTCCGGCGCACGAGCGCCCCCAACCTTCATCTGCCTGGATTCTAATCGCATCCCTATTACCCTGCAGTGAATCACGGCATCGAATCTGCTGCAATTCCAGTGGAAAAACCCTCGATACCGGCATCGGCCTTTATAAAAATCGGATCGGGCTTCCGCACAAAAGGGTAGCGGCAATTCCGGAATGGCCGTTCGTTCTTCTTGACAGCAAAACAGGATGAATGTCACAGTATTCGGACTTTGAGAACAAACACGAAGCGGGGGGAATAAAAGTGATCCATAGAGCCGTTGTGCCATTAATCCCCCGACGCGATTCGTAAGATTCTTTACTGTCTCGGATTGCCTTCTCGGNNCAGGAATGGATCTGATAGGGGGAAGATTTCCAAAAACAAGGGCTTATTCTTCCTATCCGTACGAGGAGATCCGGCCGCTCTACTGCCGGATGTGCCATAAGTGCAAAGGCAAATGCCCGAACGGGATCCCGGTAACCGATGAATTACGATTCCTGGCCTACAACGATTTCGCGGGTAACTTCAGACAGGCACGTAATAATTTCATGTGTCTGCCGGATGAAATTCGCGCGGTTCGCTGCAGCGACTGCTCCTCTTGCGCCGTTCAGTGCCACAACGGGGTCGATGTCCGAGGCAGACTGATCAGGGCGTAGGCTCAGTAAGATATCTTCGAATACATCGAATTGTTTTATAATCTCTAACGGCTTCACTCGGCATTGGGCTATCGGAGCCCGGTTTCCTTTGAACCGTTTGCAAAAGTTGATTAACCTTGCGTCAACAATTTCGAGAAGGGTTCAAGTTATAGGTTCTTGCAGTAAAATAGGGCACTTGGAGATGGGAAAGAATCCGACCCATCTGCAAGGCGGTTCGTGGATTACATAAGCCGACATTATCCAAACCGGAGACATTGATCTCCAGAACCGGGTAATGCTTGTTGGATCTGTCCGCTGGAGTTGACGGTCTGTCGTGCTGCCTCAAACTTAGCAAAAGGAAAGCTTGTTTTTTAAATATTCGCATGTATTTCGGTTTGTTTCTGCTCTACTGACGGCCACACTCGCTACTGCTCTTCCAGCCCTGGCATTGGGTTCGGCGGCAACAGATGGAACCGTGGACTCGAGTTTCCGCACAACTTCCAACCAGGAGTCGGGCGCTGGGGGGACGCATGCGTCCGGGGCCGCGGTCACAATTGTACGTTCCTCTTTAACGGATGAGGAAGCGAGGGCGATTGCCGTCCAATTTGCTCCTCGATTCCGGTTCCATCGCAACGAACTGTTCCTGCCCGTGGATCCTCTTTTCGTCCTCAGCGATGAGCCCGAGTCGTGGCCCCAAGGGCCTGCTGCTGCAAGCGTGTTGGGAACAGCAGACGAACGTACGCGCCGATACCTGTCATTGTCATGGAAAGAGAAGCAGGCGCGTGCACAAGTCTATTACCATGTGCAGCGCAGCGATCTGCAGGGACCCGGCCGCCTGGTCGTACAGTACTGGCTCTATTATATCGAGAGTCGCTATCGCACCAAGAAGGGCTTTTTCCCATTTTCAATGGATTTTTCACACCCCAATGACTTCGAGCACCTGTGCCTTTTACTGGCACCGGTTCGAGCGTCGACCTCAGTGGATGGAAAGGGGCTTCCCCGCTACTCGATCGAACGAATCATCACCAATGTGCACAGCGGCCTGATACCCGACCACTTTACGCCTTTGAATCCGCCGCTGCATGACAAGAACAGCCCGCTCATCATGGTAGAATTGGGTTCGCATACCCCGGTGCCTGATGTAGACGAGGACGGTGTCGTACGAACGCAGGTCGACATTGAGCCGGGGCGCATCACCTGGGGCCTTCGCGACACAGGCCGCATCTGGGCATGGCGGTCGCCCTCCGACTCTGAACCGCGCACATCGGAATCGTCCATAACGCTGGTAGCGGCTGCATCGTCTGAAAACCAATCCTTCCCATCGGACGATGGTCACGAGGATTTGCATTACCAGCTCATGCCGGCATCCCAACTGGATACGGCGTTTCGCAAACTGGAATTATCCTCCCACGAGGAAAAGGCTGCATTTCGCGGCCAAACAGGTATATTCAAGCGCCTGTTCGGAAAGAATGACGGCGGTTCAGCCTCCCTACGGCTTCCGTCAGCGAGTCCTTACTTTACGGATCCGGGCCGCTTTCAGAAAAACAGCAGCGAACGTCAGCGGGGCCTTTCTATAGGATATACCAACTTTCTTGACAGCTATTCGCCGATGATAGGCGGACGAATCGGGATCTTTACTCCCAGACGTCCCTGGCCGAAATGGACTGCCGGGCTCAACCTGATTTTACCGGCCGACAACCTGGTGGCGGAGGCCGAACTGTTGGCTTCCTATGAAATAGATATGTCGGTCGATGCCTTTGGGGGCGCAGCGTTCCTGGCGACAAAAAACGGCAGGGGCCAGATTGACTGGTTAATGGGTTTACAGTTGCAGCTGGATCGTTTCCGGTTGCGCGGCGCTTTTCACCGAAGCGGCGAGATCAATAATGATCTGTTTGAGTTCCGGATTCAGTATGACCTCTGGAGGTAAAGCTTTCCAACGACTCCTTCGGGATGTTCTGAATATTTTTTCATCAGGACGGTTATTGAGCAAAGTTCGTTCTTTCTATCCACTGCGGAAATTCCTATCCTGTAACGCCTTATCCTATTATAATGACGTCCATTCAAGCGATTGTATTGCCACGTGTATTTCCGATTGAAGACTGCTCTCGGATATGTAATTCGTCTTAAACTGGAGGTACGGGGCATGCTTAAACGCATACTCAAAATTACCGCACTGGTTTTGGTACTGCTTCTGATCCTTGCCGGAGCCGGTATCTACTATGTCGGCGTGCATCACCGGGAGATCTGGTTTAACTATGTCTACAGAAATCCCGGCGTTTTCAACACGGAGGCGAATTCGCTGCTTGTCCAGACCGTGTCAAACATTCCGCCGGGCAAAGCCCTGGATATTGCCATGGGCGAAGGCCGGAATGCAGTCTGGCTGGCAACGAAAGGGTGGGATGTGACGGGATTCGATATTTCGGATGAAGGTTTGCGCCAGGCGGAAGAAAAGGCAGCGAAAGCCGGTGTCGCGATACACGCCATTAATGCGAAATCGGAGGATTTCGACTACGGCAGCGAGCAGTGGGACCTTATCGTCCTGTCCTATGCATTCACGCCGATCCCGGATACCGATTACGTCGAACGACTGCGAAATTCCTTAAAACCGGGAGGACTGCTGGTTTATGAGCACTACCGGCAGATGGCCATTGAAATTGTACCCGGCGCGATGCCTGCCGGCGAGGCCCCCAAAATATTCAGTAATTTTAAAATTTTGAAGTTTGAGGAGCCGGTCACACGCGGAGACTGGAACCAGAAAACGTTTCCATTGGTCCGGTTGGTAGCGACCCGCCGAAAAAATGAACAATTATAAGGAGTGCCCGGCCACAAAAGGAAGATTTCGGCATTGTGGGATAGCGCCTGGAGTCGGGGTAGAGTCTTGTTTATTACATCGATGGCCGTAATGAAGCCTAAGACCTGTTCCGGCGGGACGTACTCGCAGGCAGGGCCCGGCAGGTCATAGATACTCCAGTTCCTGATTTCCCGCAGGTATCAAGCTGCTTGAATCGCCCAGTTGCGAAAATCGTCTACTATGGGACGCTACTTACCAAAAATTCCTGCAGATTCAGCCTCAACCAGCTTTGTCTCAATAACGACGCAGATTGCCGAAAACTGCTTCCAATCACCACATGGAATCGGCAGGAAATTATACCGGGATATGTTGGTAATGCACCGGGCAATCGGTTGCTGCAATGTCGGACTATACTAATCCGTTGGGAGATCCCCCGGCNNCCAAAAACATGGGCTTATTCTTCCTATCCGTCAAAATGGAACGGCTCCGCCATCGATAATTACGGAACAGGCCCTGCATACCCCACGGGCGCACATCCGCCCGGCTCCGAATGGCCCAGGTTTTAACCGGAGCATGCGCTGGAGAATTCGATGCGCCTCAATCAGAATCCCATCGTGCTTAATATTTCTATAGGTCCTTGCCGCTATCGGCATTATTTCTTGACAATAAACAACTCTTTCCATAACTTGCCTTCCAGAAGGAAATCCCTTATCGAGGAAGGAAACTGTGAAAAATTTACTCCGAAATTTATCCAGTCCGCTTTTGTGGGCGCTGATTTCAGTATGTATCTTATTGCCGGTTCGGATTATTCAGGGCGCGGAAAATTCATCAAACAGTGATGTTTCCGTCACGACCGGTGATCTCCACATTCCCCTCGATCAACTCCAATGGCTGGTAAAGCCATTGACCAGAGAGGAACTTCAGGTCGAGGCCGACACCTGGCAAAGTCTCCTGAAAGAGAAAGTCAAAGAAATCAGCGCTGCCGAAATCTCGGTTAAGAGACAAAACGAGCAGATCGAGAAATCCCAGGACGTTGCCGACGCTGCTGAAGAAGCCGGAGAGGCCGCCAAAGAAGTTGAAGAGCTTCAACAGAAAGCAGCCGGCCAGGGGGATGCCGTCACGGCCGAAAAGGCTGCCGAAGTTGCGGAAGAAGCATTAAAGAAAGCTGAAGAAACTAAAAAAGCAGTGGAAGAAGTCAAGAAGGCTGAGGCGAAAGCCCAGAATGACGAAGTGAGCCGGATAGCCCAAAAAGCCGTAAAACAGGTAAAGGAACAACAAAAAGAGGAAGGCAAATCCGCTGCGGATGCCAAAACCACCGAAGAAGTTGCCATATTGGATGTAAGCACCCAGGCCCAACCGCCGGTTGATCATCTGGAAACCGTCGCAGAGGAGGCAAAAGTCAAGGCGGAGACCGAAACGGAACAGAAAACCGAACTACTGTTGGCACTCACCGAACTGCGTACTCAGCGTACCGCCCTGATTGAACGCTTCAATGTCGTAATCGATGAACTCAAGGCCAAAGGGGGCGAGGTAGAATCGTACGAGAAATATCGGGATGCGGTCGACGAAGTAATCGTCGACGTCTCGGACACCTCGGCGGCCTGGACCTTCATCCAGGGCTGGCTCGTCTCGGAAAAAGGGGGAGTCAAATGGGCCGTCAAACTCAGCAAGTTCGTTGGCATAATGGTGCTGTTTTACCTTTTAGCGATCCTTATCGGTAAAGTCGTCCACAAGGCGGTTGAGTCCGCCAAAAACATGTCCCAGTTGCTGAAAGACTTCATTAACACCTTTGTCCGCCGCGGTATCATCGCCGTTGGCCTGCTGGTTGCCGTTTCGGCGCTTGAAATCCCGATAACCCCCCTGATAGCCATTATTACCGCTGCCGGCCTGGTCATTGGCCTGGCTTTGCAGGGTACCCTCAGCAATTTTGCCAGCGGATTGCTGCTTTTATTATATCGCCCTTTTGATATCGGCGATTTAATCGATGCAGGAGGCACCATCGGAACGGTGGATTCCATGAATCTTATGTCCACCATCATTAAAACCCTGGATAATAAGGTGATGATCGTTCCCAATAACCACATCTGGGGCAGCGTCATCACCAACATTTCACGCACCGAACGGCGTCGCGTCGACATGGTATTCGGGATCGGTTATTCCGATTCCATTGAGCGGGCTCAAGCCATTCTGGAAGAAATCCTCAGGAGCCATCCCGACACTCTGGAGGACCCCCCGCCGGTAGTCCGCCTGAACGAACTGGGTGATTCCTCGGTCAACTTCATCGTCCGGCCCTGGGTGCTTCCAGCCAACTACTGGAATGTATATTGGGATGTTACGCGTAAGGTTAAGGAAGAGTTCGATCGACAGGGAATAAGTATCCCCTTTCCGCAGCGCGATGTGCACTTTTATCCTGAATCCAAGCAATCCACTTCAGGAATCCCCGCCCCGGAGGAAGGAGCACGGTGACGGGACGGCTCGTGCTGAACGATTCCGGGATGCAGCAGTTTCCCGGCAGAGTCCTTGTGGGGCTCGCTCATCCGACCTAACGGGTCCGCATGCCCGGCGGACGCGAGGCCGGGATCACCTGGCAGACCGATGCCAGGCATTACCAGTTCTGGGTGCAAAGCAGCAGCGCCGACGGGCGTTTTACAATACCGAAGGGCAACCCCGGCGAGTACACGCTTTGCGCCCTGGCCGACGGCGTGCTCGGTGAATTCGCGAGAACCGACATTACCGTCGATGCGGGCAAGGTTGTCGATCTCGGTGAGCTCGAATGGACGCCTGTGCGCCATGGGAAACAGGTCTGGGAAATCGGCATACCGAATCGCACCGCTACGGAGTTTGCCGGGGGAGACTGCTTCTTCGATCCGGATATCACGCTGCAGTACGCAAGGCTGTTTCCTGCCGATATCACTTTTACGATTGGCGAGAGCCGTCACACTCAGTAGCATTCAGCAGTAGTGTCGGCAGAAAAATATTTAAGCGGCAATGCCCTGGAGTTTACCTTTTACCGGCGCACTCCAGGGCGGATGTATTCTTAAATGTCAGGATTATCGATACCGTCTAATTTCCAGACATCGTGACATCCTGCGCTTTGCTGGACATCCCATCCTCATAGCTGCTCCACCCGGAGTTCATTCCGTAGGGCGGCGGAAGCATGATGGCCTCTATCCGGCGAATCAGGCCTTTTTCAACTTTAAACAGTTCGGCAAGCTGCCAGCTGTTCGGTTCCATAGGGCCGGCGGTTATCGTTCGCCCATCCGGCGTTTTAAAGGTTCTGTCCTTGCCGAGCGCGTGGTCGAAAAATCCGAAGGCAAAAACAATCCCGCGTTCCTGATCGACGGCGACGAACCGGCGATCCCGAATGCGCCATACAAAGTGGATCAATCCGGATTCGAACTGCTCTTTGCATCCCCAATTTGACGAATACATTGAGGCGGTTTTGGGATCGGGGCGGGTCTGCCCTTCCCGCACGGGGACATTGGTCGTTTGCATGCCTCCTTCTACGCGCTCGCAATCATCCGTGAACGGGTATTCTCCCAGGCCGTCGTTTTTCTCGAGACCTGAAAAATACATGTTCGCCGTTTTGATAAGGTCCGCGCGCGACATCCGTTCCTCGGGAGGGATGGTCTTCAGGTACACCTCATGCGGGACACCCATCTTTTCATAAAGGTCCGCCCCATTGGGGAACCTGGGTGCAGCGGCGCCCGGAGGCCCCATCGGCGTATCGGGTCTCACAACCAGGGTTTCGATTTCAGTAATCTGTCGATTTTTTACTCTCAACCGAAGGGCAAACTGTGAGTGCACACCCTCTTCGGTGCGCCCTTCCTCTCTGATTGTCGCGAGACAGGCAACCTGTCCGGCGTCAGGATCTGTAACAAACAGTCTGTACTTTCCTTTGCCCGTCATTATTTTCCAATGAGCGTCCGGAAGCGGAAGCTGAACCCCGTTTTCCGTGAACTTCACATTCTCTGCAAGCGGCAGCAGGCTGGGATCGTGCGCGATTGCCGCGTCAAGATATTGTTCTACCAATCCTTCCAGGCAAGCCCGATCACAAGGTTCTGAACTGCTCTGTTCTGTATTGTTTGATGGGGAACAACTTGTGGAAATAACCGTCATCAAGAGACATATAGCTATGGACACCCATAACTTCTGCATTGTGCACCATCCTTTCTTTGAGCTGAAGAAGGGCACTAGTGTAGCAGATACGGATTGAAATGATCCCATTTAAAAAATGGAGATGTCACTCTTTACGGTTCGGTTTGGACGGAAGGAGATAAGGCTCATGCGAATCTCCTGGCTAAAGGCGTTCCGGGGGTTTTCACGGTAGCCGACAGGCTGGAGGTAAATCCGTAGAGGAACCCGGTGAAAATTGCAGGATGGATCTTTTCCGATCGGGTATATTTCCGTGCAGGCATTCGACCGCCGAACCGCGATTGCCTGTTCAGGAATTCAACCGCTACTACTTCCGCAACAAAAGCCGAAGCAGACCGCCGGAATGGTGAACGGTCAAATGAGCGTAAGCGAGGCGCAATAGCCCCGCCTCGGCAGGGTGGACAAGGTTGCCCTTTGAACACGGCCATTTTATGGACATCGGCCAAACCTTACAGCATTCAACGTGCTATCCCTGGATCATGACCGCGGCCGTCTGGATATTGCCTGCGCCAGTATGAGAGAGGCGTTGCGTCTGAATCCGAACAATACCCAGGCCAAAGAGAACCTTACCGTAGTCCGCAAAGCCCTGGGGGGAAATTTGCCCGATTCGAAACCTGCTCAAATCGTGCTGGACTTCTATCCGTCGAGGGCACCGCTTGCCCTGGCGCGGGTACGTTCCGGACCCGATGGCCATCCTGTCATCGACGGTGTCAGGGCGAAATTCCATGAAAACGGCCGTCTCATGTATTTTGCGGATGTCGTCAGGGGGAAATTGAACGGCATCGAAATGATCGGGGATTCCAAAGGCAGTCTGCTTTCGCGGAAGACATATAAGAATGGCGTGCCTGTCGGCGAGGAATCCGGATCCTGATTTATTTCAAGGACAGCCCCCAGAACTCCTGGATCATCAGAAAGAATATTTTATTTATAGAGAGGATCGGATGACCGTGTGGGATTTCAAGCCGGCGACCCGGGGACGGAAACGTTTATTGGCTGGTATTAGAGGAGTAAATAACGGGGTTGATCCTGTCGTAGGCCCGGGAATCATGGCATCCCGGGGAGCAGCCTCCGCCGGTTTCCGTCTTTTCAAACTGGATCGGAATGCCCCATCCTCCGTAGGGGACCTTTTCACGCAGGTGTTTGGGCTCATTGCTTGCGTGGGTGGCGTGGCAGGTACGGCAGGTCCGTCCCCTTTCCGGCATATTCACGTGCAGGTAATGAAGGTTCAGCGTTCCTTTCCGGAAATCGGTCAGACTCTCGGTTTCCGCGACCAAAACGATATCCTGATTGTGACAGGAAAAACAGAGGTCGTAGATCAAGACGTCGAACGGCGCGTAGAACTCAGACGGATACTCCCTGACCAGCAATCTGAAATAATCGCTCCCGTGAGGCGCGTGGCAATCCCCGCACTGCCGATCCGTCGCCGGCCTGTGGGACTATTTAAACTTTTTCAGTTCCTCTTCAGTCCCTTCATGACACGAAAAGCAGAGCTGTCTTTGATCCTCGATCAGCAGGTTTTCGAAATCCGAGCTGTGGCTATCGTGGCACTTCGTGCATTCGCCTTTGGCAACGGGCTCATGAGCAGTCTTTACGTTTTCATCCATTTCATGGCACTCGATGCACACGTCACCAATTCTTGCAGATGAAATGAGGAATTCGTTATCACCGGCATGCGGGTTGTGACACGACGGGC
>DKBB01000369.1 GCA_002451015.1 Acidobacteria bacterium UBA6911 | reverse complement strand
GCCATGGCATAGGGAGAAGAGCAGTCCATCCGGATCAGCCCGTCCCTGTCGACGGTCATGAAGCGGAACGTAGGATCGTAGACATTGTTTTTTACGTCTATCTTCAGCCCGTAGCGTTTTGCAATGACGTCCCAGTAAGCCAGCCCGGACCCTCCCAATGCGTCCGCGCAGATACGGAGATCCGCTCGTCGGATCACGTCCATATCGATGATGTTTTCAAGATCCTCCACATAAGGGGTTGCGTAGTCGTGGGGAACAATCCCGGAAAGCGACTGCCTTCCCTGAAGTCCTGTCCTCTTTACGGCTGTATTCCCGGACTCCAGAAGCTGGTTAGCCCGATCGGCAATCCATTGTGTGATGTGCGTGTCGGCGGGACCGCCGTTAGTGTAGTTGTACTTGATGCCGCCGTTGTCGGGAGGATTGTGCGACGGCGTAATCACAATGCCGTCCGCAGCGGGCCCGTCTTTCTTTGCTTCATTATATTTAATGATCGCGTGGGAGATCACCGGCGTCGGCGTAAACCCGTCGTTTTCCTGAATTCTCACCTCAATCTTGTTGCCGGCCAGAACCTCCAGGCAGGTCCCGTGCGCCGCCTCCGACAAAAGGTGCGTGTCCTTGCCTAGAAACAACGGTCCGCTAATGCCGTTCTCCCGTCTGAAATCGCAGATGGCCTGGGCGATAGCCAGCACGTGGTCTTCATTGAAGCTTTTTCGAACCGCAACGCCCCGGTGCCCGGACGTACCGAAAGAAACGCGTTCTTTCTCTTCCGACATGTCAGGGTGGCATTGATAGTAGGCGTTCGTGTGCTCGGCCGGGTCGATCAATAGGGATTCGGGTGCGTCCCTGCCGGCCAATGGATGTAGTGTCATTTCATTCATTCTCCCTGGGTGCAATTCAGGAATGATGCATCCACCTTCCCCAGGCTTAATGTCTTCAGGTTGAATCGGGTGCTACGGTTTCCCAACAGGGAAACCTGTTTCTCTCAAATACTAAGGCAAGTTTATCACTTCTTGAAGCCTGACTCCACGCGGGCTTTTTCCATTTAAAAAGCATATCATCGACTGTTGTAATGGAATATTGTAAAGGCAGTGGCCCCTGGCGCAGTCGGAAACCTTGCAATCCGCTGCAAAACAGTGGAAATTACCTTTAATAAAAGCGGCGGCATAGGGTTAGAATTTATTTTATATTTTCCGGGAATGTTGCAGCTGCTGAGTTTTTGCAAGCTTTTTTGAAATCGCACGGACTTTAAGGAGAACTGTCGTGGCCCGCGAATTGCAAATTGGTGACTGGCTGGTGGAGCCGGACCTGAACTGCATCACCAGAAAAAAGGTGAAAATCCAGGTCGAACCGAAAGTGATCGAAGTGCTCGTATGCCTGGCGGATTATCCCGGCGAGGTTTTATCGAAAGAGCAGATTATTCAAACGGTATGGCCGGACACATACGTGAGTGAAGAGGTCCTCCGATATTCCATTTCCGAGCTGCGCAAAGCATTCAAGGACGACGCCAAAAATCCCAGGGTCATTCAGACTATTGCCAGAAGAGGATACCGGCTGATTGCGCCGGTGACGACTAAGGACCCCGATTCCCGGACACAGGCATCCATCGGGGTTTTGGCGTTTTCCGATATGAGCGCGTTAAAGGACCAGGAGTATTTCTGCGATGGAATCTCGGAAGAAATCATAAACAACCTGACCCGGATAAAAAGCCTGCGCGTCGCTTCCCGGACGTCCTCCTTTGCATTCAAGGGGAGATCGGAAGACATCCGCTCGATCGGGAAAAGGCTGAATGTGTCGACAGTGTTGGAGGGGAGCGTTCGTAAAGCCGAGAGCCGGCTCCGTATATCGGTCCAGCTTATCGATGTGAAGAACGAGTCTCCTCTCTGGTCGGAACGCTACGATCGGGAACTCAAGAATATATTTGCCATCCAGGACGAAATCGCCCGGCGCATTGCCGCGACACTCAAAATAACACTCACACCCAAGGAAAGTGACGCCATTTCAAAAACGCCCACAAACGATCTGCGTGCCTACGACTTCTATCTGCGTGGGAGACAATTCTATTATCAGTACACGCGCAGAGGGATTGAGTTTGCGTTGAAGATGTTTTCCCAGGCGATTGAACTCGACACCTGTTTTGCCCGCGCGTATGCGGGAATCGCCGATTGCTGCTCCTATCTTTTCATGTATGCGGGAAATCAGGAAAAGCATCTGGAGCAGGCCGATTCCAACAGCGTGAAAGCGCTCGAAATGGATTCCGATTCGGCGGAAGCGCATGCCTCTCGAGGCCTCGCCCTGTTTTTGAAAGAGGAATACCTCCAGTCGGAGAAGGAGTTTGAAAAGGCCGTTCGCCTGGACCCGATGCTTTTCGAAGCCTATTACTTTTATGCCCGGTCCTGCTTCGTTCAGGGTGAACTGGAAAAGGCCGTTCGGCTCTATGAAAAATCAAGCGAAGTGAATCCCCATGATTATCAGGCTCCGCTCCTTATAGCCCAGATATATCAAGACCTTGGACAGCTGCAAAAGGCGGAAGTTTCCCGCCGGCGCGGCATCGAGGTTGCGGAAGAAAAATTGAAACTGAATCCCGATGATGCCCGGGCGCTTTACATGGGGGCCAATGGCCTGGTAGCCCTGGGGGAAATCGACCGGGGCGTCGAGTGGGCCAAACAGGCTCTGCAGATGGACCCCACGGAACCTATGGTGCTTTACAACGTGGCATGCATCCAGTCCCTGGCCGGACTTGCCGAGGATGCTCTCGATTCACTGGAGACGGCATTTAAATACGGAATGTCCCAGGAGGGCTGGATCGATCGGGACAGCAACCTGGATCCGCTCCGTTCCCACCCAAGATTCAAGCGCTTAATCAAACAGTTCCGGAAACAGGCTGAATCCCGCCGATAAACTCTGTCGTAGCATCGCGGAAGAACTCCTCCCATCAGGAAATTCTCTTAAATTCCGGAGGCCGGTAATTTGCGATACTGCCCGGTTTAAGTTCAATACCAAATCTACGCGTGAAGCTGATTCTGGGATGCCGTAAAGGATCTGCAGGAACCGGCTTTCAAGTCTCGCACCGGTAAAATAATCCTCAGTAAAACCTCACAGAAGCCTCACAGATACCTGCGTAAATTTATCGTATTAATAGTGTAGAGCAAATGAGATGGAAAGAGCCATGAAGGCATTAAACGCAGTTCCAACCACATTGGAGGATTTATGAAAAAGTTAATCGCGTTACTGAGTTTTGCAGTGATTCTGACCGTAATGGCAACATTGGCCAACGCAGGTTCCGCAATCGTATTACGCGGAGAAATTCCCTTCGACTTTCATGTGGGGAACCAGATGGTGCCGGCCGGTGAATACTACTTTGAAATGGGAAGAGTCGGTGACGCCACGACATCCAGCGTTACCCTGACCACTAAGGACGGCAAGGCCGTAGCCTTAATACCTACGAGAGCGGGCTTCCGGAAGGACAACGCCCCGAGCCAGGTGAGTTTCTACATCTACAGAGGCGAGTATTTTCTATCAAGCGT
>DKBB01000363.1 GCA_002451015.1 Acidobacteria bacterium UBA6911 | reverse complement strand
AATCCCGGTCCCGGATTTCGAGGACCCGCTCTTCCCCGGAGAAAAGCCGCACCCTGTACCCTTGCAGCTTTTCCAGGAGCTCTGACTCATTTTCGGCTATGAAATCGATCAGGTGGGAATTCAGAGCTTCGACCTCGGTAAAGGATTTGCTCTCCATCACCCCTTTTTCCGCTTCCTCCACATTTCTCTTTCTTTTGCTTGTAATACTGCGCAGGTATGCGGTCGCGTTGCTCGTAATCTTATCCGTCAGGGTTTTTCCCGCTTCCCCTCCGCTGATCGGGAATCCGCCGATCGCCATGAGAGGATGCGCCGCACCGGTATTGGTCCCCGGGGCCATTACGGCAACGTCCGCCGCCATAAGAATAAAGAAGCCGGCTGATGCCGCCTTGGAGCCGCTTGGCGCTACGTAAACCACGGTCGGGATCTCACTGCTCAGCATGCGCTCGATAATTTCTTCCATTGAAGAACCGAAACCGCCCGGAGTCTGAAGTTGTATGAGGAGAAACTGAGCCGCATCCTGCTCGGCCTGATCGATGCAACGGACAACAAAACCCGCGGTTACGGGATCGATTGCACCATCCAGGGAAATACGTGCAATTCTGCCGAATCCAGGCAGCGTCGAAAAAAAGAGAAGAAATGTCAAAACAAAGCCGCTGATTTTGACCATGATAGTTTTAGCCTAATATCTATATCATAACACAAACTGAGGATTAAAAAGCCCAATGAACACATGAATGGAAATTACTTTTTCGTTTGAACGAGTAAACGTGTGAACGTGCGAACGTGAGTTGGTGGGTTTCGTTATCAGATGGGTCGGAATTCGACAGGCTAGGGATGAGAGGGTTGTTGATATTGAACTCATATGTTGAACGTTTGAGCTTTAAACCCACTCTATCGGGGGAAGACAATTGGACGGATGAATGGAACAGGTGTCGGTAGAAGGTTCACTGCCTGACAGTCACAGTTGAGTTGTCTATTAGCGCAAACGATTTTTTCATTTCTGCTGATCCGTCATATTATCCCTTTCATAAGCGAAGGTTTTTCGTTCGCGCGTTCATACGTTTATGGATGCTTGTTGTTCGGCGTGATAGGAGGATCGGACCAGGGGACCGGATGCTACGGATTGGAATCCGATGGAGTAGGCGTAGTTCTTGAACTCGGCGAATTCTTCCGGTGTGTAGAATTTTTCAACGGGAAGGTTTTCCCGGGTGGGCTGAAGGTACTGTCCCAGGGTGACGATTTCGACACCGGCAGCACGCAGGTCGTTGAGGACTTCCTGGATTTCATCCCCGGCTTCTCCCAAACCCAGCATGAGGCTGGATTTCGTAAAAAGGCGGGGATGCATCTTTTTTGCATGGACCAGAAGATCCAGGGACCGGCGATAACGGGATCCCGGACGCACCGAACGGTACAACCTGGGAACCGTTTCCACGTTATGGGCGAGGACGTCCGGCCTGCCATCGGCAACCGTCCGAAGCGCCTGGGCATTCCCCCGAAAGTCCGGTATAAGAACTTCTATCCGGATATCCGGACAGGCAATTCTAGTCCGGCGGATTGTTTCGGCAAAAATCCCGGCGCCGCCGTCGTCAAGATCATCCCGGTCGACGGAGGTAATCACCGCATACCGTAATCCCATCTTCTTTATGGCGGCTGCAATGCGCCGGGGCTCATCGCGGTCGTAATCCGGAGGCATCCCGGTTTTGACGGCACAGAAGCCGCAGGATCGCGTACAGACCTCGCCCAGGATCATGAAAGTAGCGGTCCCTTTGCCCCAGCACTCACCTATATTCGGGCAACGGGCGTCCTGGCAGACCGTATGAAGGGCTTGTTCCCGNNGCAGGATCGTCGAATCCGCTTTCTTGTCCATAACATCAATAATAAGACGAAACACCGCTTCAATAAATACAAAGAATGCAGAAAATTTCCGACCGCTGACGACAGATTGTTTTTATTCCAATCTTAAATTCCTAAAATTTTTCCCAGCGGGTATAATAGACAGTTTATGCTTCAACTGGATGCGCTGGGCCGGCATATCGGCCGGAAGATTAAAAACCGTGGTCGGGATTATTTCGAGACAAATTCTGTTTCCATTGTCTACGAGGATGACGCTTTTGTTTCCGCCGAGGTGCGCGGGACCCGCACCTACGACGTCGACCTGGAACGGGAAAACAAATCCCTGATTTACTCCTGCAACTGCCCTTTTTTCGAAGATAACTTTAATGTTTGCAAGCATATCTGGGCAACACTGCTCCAAATGGAAAAACAGGGAATCCTGCAAAACTGGAAATTCAACTTCCCCGAAGAACTGATCCCGGCATATCTGGACCCGTTTCACGAAAAGAATGATGATTTAGAGGGAATGGGTTATGAGGACCCGGTGGATTTTGACAATTTCGGTTCCGTCGAATCCCCCGGTTCGGAGGAGGAGAAACAGAATGATCCATCATTCCGGAGCAGTTGGCGCCGTCTGCTGGATAAATTCAACCAGGACAGAGAAATAACCCAGGAACCACAGGCATGGCCCCCGGAGAGGGAAATCCTATATATATTCGAGTTTCCCGGTCAGGCGTTGGGTGACGGTCCGGCGATTCATCTCAATACACGGGAACCGAAAAAAACCGGAGGATGGAAAAAGGAAAAGCCTCTTGCATTTACCCACGATATGCTGCCCCAGGTCCCGGATCCTGCAGACCGAACAATCCTGCACCGCCTAATCGGCGTACAAAGGGAAACCTGGTATCGCAGCTCCTATGAGTCCACGGCGCGTTTTACTCCCAAAGGCCACGACCTGAAATCGCTTTTGCCGGAAATATCCGCAACAGGGCGTCTATGCTTCCGTTCTCCTCAGACAGGTGACATTGTTCCGCTGCATTGGGATGCTTCGGAGCCCTGGACTTTTCAAATCGATGTCCGCCCGGACAGCGCCGGGGGTCAGTACGAGGTCTCCGGTGCGTTTTACAGGGAGGATCAACACATCGAAATCTCCCGTCCGGAA
>DKBB01000352.1 GCA_002451015.1 Acidobacteria bacterium UBA6911 | reverse complement strand
CCTGAAGTTCAAGCGGCATGCATCACCCAGTTGCGAATCGCGGCCCTAACACCCAGCCATAATTATTTTGAGACCTATCCCATACTACAAATCCAATAATCTCTGGCTTAATTGCACTGAAGGCGAAAGAACGCAACGCAAAGGCGCCAGGGCGCAAAGATCAGTATTTTTAGCGCCTTTGCGTCCTCGGAGTTAGGAGTTTATTCCACTATTTGCTTCTCGGTGGCTTACAGGTAAATTATGTTGATTAAGGCCCTTTCCGATCACCCGTAATGCTGACCGTCAATAGATTTGTGCAATATTTTTCCAAATTCTTTCCGAAGCACAGTAGACTCGGAACCTGAAATTCAACGAAAATGACATAAGTCATTGGAAACAAAAAGGCTGGTTTCGATAAGGAACGAAATCTTAAAAACGGCGTTTATTTTTCCTAGTGCGGCTGCTGGCCGCGACCAAGGATTGGAGATGCTGATGAAGCGGCCGTTCTCTATCAGCCATCAGCTTTCAGCTCTCAGCTTAAAAGAAATACTTTGGTCAAGCGATAGATATCATATGACTTATAAAACTTCTTTTCATTTTGCAAAGAAGTCACGGATAAAGAATCCTTATGTTCCTATATTGACCAGGACGATCCAATTTACGTTGGGATTCTCCCAGCATACTATCCTTCTTCTGGAAAACGATAGGTGACCCAATAGCGTTCAAGTAAGTCATTGAATCTCAGCCAGGTAGTGGATTATTGTGTTGAAAATACTGATTGGACAGAGGCATTTACCTTTATTAAGTGAAAATTATTTAGGAGGTTATGGATGGGTCGTACGCTTTGGGCAACCCTGTTTTCTATTTTAAGCATTGTACTGAGCGGCTCATTATATGCACAGGCAAATCCACGGTCCTATCCCTGGTGGGTTGGCATTGAAGGCGGGATTGGGCGTATTAATCTTCACAGCAAACAGACATATCGATCCGACATGCTCCCACTCGAGAAATTTGATAGGAAGCAGAATTCTGCCGTTTTCGGATTATTTGGAGGATATGCTCCTGGAAACAGGATCCGTTTGGGGATGGAAATCCACATGTGGATTCTTGAGGCAGGAAATCTAAATGATCCGAGTGTCGGTGAGGGTGTGAGTACGTTCTCAGCTATCGCGGATATGTACCCTTCTTCCCAAATTCCAATATTCGTCCGAGGTGGACTAGGAATTGCGATGTTTAAAAGTGGCCACACCAATCAATTGAACAGCCACGGATTTTCACAGAGCGTCGGCCTGGGATACGAATTCCGATTGTCTAAACGGTGTGGACTTGCTCCTGTCTTGAGCTACTCAAGAGGCGGCCTGGGAAATGCTCTGGCTATTATAGAGTCAATCGATACCGGGCAGAGTCCTACCATAACGATGGAGACGGGACGGAGCTATTCGTCAATTGATTTAAGAACTGAATTCATCTACCACTTTGGGAAATCCAGAGCTGACTGAAGCTAAAATCGTTGCGAGAAAGGATTGCGCTTGGGATTATTGTAGTTGTTTATGGGGTGGCCTTTATCGCAGCAGTCTCCGCTATAATGCACATTTAAACGATTATTTATTTCTTTTAGCCGAACTTATCCCGCACTGTAGTGAAATCCCGGACGAAAATTCAAGCTCAGTTTATACCTTATCAGAAAACCAGGAACTTCTCAGGCATCTTATCGGAAACCCAAGGGTTGTTTCGGATAGGGAACAGGTTTTTAAAAGCAGGGGTTTATACATCCGCTGCTACGTTTAATCGCAATTCAGCCGTGATCCGCCGCTAGGATCCGATACGACATATCCTGATTTGTGCATGACTAGTGAAGTGGGTGTCCGCCTCACCGGCGCATTCCATGGGGCAGTCGCAAATCAGTGAATGCTTGAACCGGCGAGGCGGCGATCGCCTCTGATAAGTCTATCTAGTTTGACTTCATAGAGATCCGCTTTGCATGTTGCAAATCCACATGCGTTCCGGGTCCCGTTCCAAGCATCATAAAATGAATCTCCAGTGCCGCCTGGTCCCCCGCAATGACTCCCACGTACGAGTACGGTCCGAGGACCATACCGTCTTCGGGTCCTCCCTCCATTCTCATCGAAAGGCTGATGGGAAAGCTGCAATCAGCGTTGGGAGCGCCGAATTGAGAGTCGACGAACTTGACATTCATCTGCACTCCTCCAGCATTGACCAACGACCATCCGGTTAGGTCGCCTTGGTCGTTGATGGTGAAAATGCCTAGAATCGAGACGGGGGCGTACCCCGACGGCAGCCCCGGGTTCATCTCCGACAAATCTTGCCACCCCGTGGCGGAAAAGGAATAAGTGCCCCGTAGGGCCTGAAGACTCAAATTTTTGCAACAATCTTGCGCCTGGATAGCCGGCGCATGCAACAGCAGGCCGGCGGCCAATATAATAATGGAAAGTAAGTGTTTCATCGAAATGTCTCCTTTTTGTTTGTCTTTGGAGGGCTTCAACCTGGTCCTCACTTGATGCGTTCACTGTAAGCGGCAATCAATCTCTTGGCCATAGACAGCGTCTGGAAATCGGCTGGATTTTTCCTTTGCGCCCAACGGTGCAATACGATTGAACTTACAGGGTTAGGAAGTTTATAATTCGGCAATATGGCAACATTTTCCGGTCGGGTTACTTTTGGAGCATTCGAGCTTGATCTGGAGAACGGCAAGTTATGCAAGTCCGGCAGGGTCCTGAAGCTCCGGCCACAGCCCATGCGCGTTCTGTGCCTCCTGGTGAATCAGGCAGGAAAAGCAGTCAACCGCGATGAGATCTGCCGCCTCTTATGGGGCGAGTCGACGTTTGTGGATTATGACGTAGGGGTGGATTATTGTGTGTACCGAATCCGCTCCGTTCTTGGCGACAAAGCGCAGGCTCCCCGTTATGTCGAAACGCTCCCCCGCCGGGGCTACCGCTTTATCGCGCCGGTCAAGCGCGAGAGGTTGTTCGCGGAGCCCGTGTTGGCGGTGCTTCCTTTTGCCAATCTGAACAAGGATCCCGAACTGGATTATTTCGCTGACGGAATCGCGGATGCGCTGATCACGGAGCTTGGCAATATCAGCAGCCTGCGGGTTATTTCCCGGCAGTCGGTGCTGCATTATAGAAACAGCGATAAGAACCTTTCCGATATCGCCCGGGAACTGAAAGTCGACGCCGTTGTCGAAGGTTCCGTTCTGAATGCCGGGAGCCGGATCCGGATCATGGCGCAGCTCATCGAGGCGGAGCCTGAAAAGCATCTATGGGCCCGCAACTATGACTGCGAGATCGGGGATGTGCTTGAAACCCAGGCCCGGGT
>DKBB01000058.1 GCA_002451015.1 Acidobacteria bacterium UBA6911 | reverse complement strand
TTCCGGCTCCTGGTTTCCGATTTACTGCTTTACCAAAGCTCGGGTTCCCGCCCGCATCCCTTCAAGGGTTAGCTCGTACATCGGGAAGACACGCCGGATTATCTGGGTGGAGGGAACGGACGACCACCAGGAACGGGGCTCGGGATTGAGCCAAATCGCCTTTCGGAATCTTTTTCGTATATCTGTCAGCCATTCGATACCCGGACGGTCGTTTCGGTACCAGTAGTCGATTGCCCCGTTGGGGCTAAGCAGTTCGCTCGGAGCCATGTAGGCGTCCCCGACCAGGATCACCTTGTAATTCCGTCCGGCCTCATCGAGCACCTTCCGGGTCGGCACGGCTTCCATTTGATGGATATCCGTGTACATCTCCTGATAGACACAGTTGTGAAAGAAATAAAACTGCAGATCCTTGACAATATCCTTTGCTGCTGAGAAGAGACGGCTGACGAGCTCCATATGGGGCTCCATGGTGCCGCCGGCGTCCATAAGCAGCATCAGCTTGATCCGCTTCTTCCGGGCCCTTTCCCAGATAAATTCCAGTTCCCCCGCATTGCGGCAGGTGGCATCGATCGTACCCTCAACATCAAGTAAGTCTTTCGGACCTTCCCGCACCACCTGCCGGATATAACTGAGAACGGTCTTGAACGCCCGTGTATCCAGCATCACATCGTCCCGGTAGTTTTTGAATGTGCGCTCCTCGGCAACCTGGACGGCTCTCCTATGGCGGCTTACGCCCTGACCGATACGAACGCCGGCTGGATTGTATCCCCATGCGCCGAAGGGCGATCGTCCGCGCACCCCGACCTGCTTGTTCCCGCCCACATGCGGTTCGTCGTCCTGGTTCAGCAGCCGGTCGCGGAATCTTTCGCGGAGTTCCTCCAGGTTCAGTGCTTCAACCATCCGCTTCTCCTCTTCGGTCAGTTCAAGCGGCGGGAGTTTCTGCAGATTCTCTTCTATGCGCCGGATCAAGTCAGCGTCGGAGTCAATATCGCCGAAACATTCGAGAAAAGCCTGGTCGTACTTGTCGAAATGCGCCTCGGTCTTGATAAGAATGGAGCGTGCCAGGTAATAAAAGCGTGTGAATGAGCTTTCCATCAGGTTTTCAGAAAGCGCCTGCTGAAGAAGCATCCACTCGTTGAAGGTCACGGGAACGTCGCGCCGTTTCAATGCCCGGAACAGATTCACAAACATAAAAAACTCAAAAATAGAGGCCAGGAGTCAGAAGCCAGATGAAAATTCCCGGCGGATCCTGAATAAATGTTCAATGCACCGAAACTCTGGCTATGTCGTCTTCAGTCTTTAAAAGCACGCCGAGGAACGGCAGGCGGCTGTTCAGTTCCTTTTCCGAAATCCCCCCGGCCAGTATGGCCTGGATCCAGTCCAGCAGTTCGCTGGTGGAAGGCCGTTTCTTTAATTCATGCCTCTGGCGGATAAAATAGAACCTGGCCACGATCTGGGACAGCAGGTTGTGTTTCAGGTCCGGGAAATGAACCTGTGCAATCTGCTCCATCATTTCCGTGCTGGGAAACTCGATATAATGGAAAAGGCAGCGCCGCAAAAAAGCATCCGGCAGCTCCTTTTCGCTGTTACTCGTGATGACGACGATCGGCCGATGTTGGGCTTTGACATGCTCCCCGGTTTCTACGATGTCGAAACTCATCTGGTCCAGTTCATACAGCAGATCGTTGGGAAACTCCAGATCGGCTTTATCGATTTCATCGATGAGAAGAACCACCTGCTCCGGCGACTTCAATGCCTCGCCCAGTTTCCCGAGTTTTATGTACTGCTTGATGTCCGACACATTCTTGTCGTGGAAACGGGAATCGTTCAGTCGCTGAACGGTGTCGTAGACATACAAGCCCTCACTTGCTTTTGAAGTGGACTTGATATTCCACCGGATCAAGGGCAGCCCCAGATCCTGCGCGATAACCATCGCGAGTTCCGTTTTCCCTGTCCCCGGTTCTCCTTTCAACAACAACGGCCGTTTAAGCACAATCGCCGCGTTTACTATTTCCCGCAACGCATCGCTGAGAATGTAATTATCGGTGCCTTGGAATCTATCCATTTAAAACCGTCCAAATCATAATTAAAGATTGAAAATTGAAGGTTACAAATTCCAGCTCCATGTTCCTTCCATTTGTTTCCGGCTCCCCCGGATCTCCCGATTCCAGAATTCAGAATTTCCGGGGACATCCGTCGTCGGACTCAATAAGGCAATCTGTTAGTTTACCATGCACCCTGTATTTTTACGAATGAACCCCAAGTCGGTTCCCGCCGCAATAGATATGAAAGATTGAAGATTGAAAACAGTGTGATGGGGAAGGATCATCCTCAAACTGGCTTGTCTGTTTTCTGTTACTCGCACAATGGATTGCAATCCGTCTGCAATCTTCAATCTTTAGTCTATAATTTTGAATCGTTTCTTTGCAGGATCTTTAAAGCGGCAGTTCTGTGTGGATTGTCAATCAGGCTCCCATCCAGAGTAGACAATGCTTTCCCTCTTTTTTCCGCCTCATCCAACTCAGCCAGGACCTTCTCTGCCCACGCGATTTCCTGCGCCGTCACATCGAAAGCCCGATTGATAACCGGCAATTGATCCGGATGGAGGGCGCTCTTGCCGTCAAACCCGAGACGTCTTGCAGAAAGGGATTCCCGGTTGAGCGCTTCCTGATCCCGAAGATCGAAGCAGGGCGCATCTATGACATCAATCCCGGCCGCCCGCGCAGCGACTACCATCATCTGCATCGCCAGAAGGAACTCCTGCCGATCCGGCCCGGGCCTGCACCGGATATCGCTGGCATAATCTGCGGATCCGAATATCAGCGATGTCATCCGGGGAGAAGCGGCGGCAATTTCAGCCGCGTGCAATACACCCGCGGCGGACTCGATCATCGCGTGTAACAGAACGGTTCCCTCCGGAATTTCTGCACGGGCTTCCATTTCCCTGACCGTATCGTCCACGGCCTGAATGTCCTCTTTTTTCTCAATTTTCGGCAGGCAAACGCCGTCTATTTTATGGAAAACGACAGCTGCCAAGTCGTGTTGCCCCGTATCTGTATCCGGACTGTTGATCCGAACCACAACCTCATGGGCGCTGAAATCAACCTGCTGCAATGCCTGCACGACGGTATCGCGGGCAAGATTCTTTTGGGATGCAGCAACACCATCTTCAAGATTGAGCATGAGCAGATCCGCCGGCATCGATGCCGCCCGCCGAAGCATTTTTTCGCTGTCCCCGGGAACATACAAAACGCTGCGTCGTGAATGGCCGATCATTCAGTATCCTCCAACGTTTCCATAAAAATCGCCTTTAAGGTATCAGTACTGCCTTAGACTTGCATGGACAAGGGTTTTCCGGCGTGTTGTGGGAATAAGTGCCAGTCTCAGAGTTTCTAGGCGATGGTTATCAGGTGTAAATGATAGAGGGAAAGCAGAATGTAAGCCCAGAGACAGATCCGTGCGGCAATTTTGGCCAGGGCCCACTCCTTATGCAGCATAATGACAGAAATGGCAATGATGGTTGAAATTCCTTTGATTCCGTAAAAAGCCGGCATGCCGCCCATTCCGATAACAGCGTCCATAATCGGATTCAACTCCCGTGCCGAACCATTCATCAGATGCTGTTGTGTCAGAAGAGCGTCCGTCAGGCAAAGAAGCATAACCGAAAGGGAGACAAGCCACGTTCTGAGGTCGTAAACATCGACATACCCCGTATCGGTATCTCTTCGACCGCTTCTCTTTCTTCTGAGCGGCCCCAAATAAGAAAGGGGGAAAATCGACACCCGATCCCTGCGATCGTATCCTGAACGCCTGGTAACAGCGATTTTTTCAGTTAGCGGATCAAGGTATAGGTAATTTTCCATACTCATTCTACTATAGCAACATCCTCAGGAGTTTTACTCTCACAAGTGATTTGCTGCCAATGAAAATGTCAGATCATTCTTTTCCTCCCACTAAGGTACATTGGATTGGTATTAAAATCCATCTATTTTTCATTCATAGCTAAAATTTTCTGCCAGGTTCTCGAATCGACTGGCAGGAGAGCTTTGCATCGGGCAATTCAAGATTTCTCATGTAAGCACAATTTGCGACGGCACGTGTCGTTCCGAACAGATCCGCACTTTTCACGAGCACTCAGGATTATTTTGTATCCCTGTCATCACGAGAGCCGGTTTCTACTGGGGTCTTCCGGCGGGGGAGTCTCATCTTCTCCAATCCGTCACGGATTCTTTCGGCTACATGCGGGGCCCCTTTAACGTCCGTTTCCGGCATAATAACGGCGAACGCTTCCCCTCCATACCGCGCCCCGATATCGCTGACGCGATGAAGGCTTCCCTTGATGATATCGGCGGTTTTCACCGGGCAGTAATCTCCGGCCCGATGACCATACGTATCATTGTAATTCCTGAAATTATCCACATCACACGTTATCAGCGAAACCGGTTTTGGGGACCGCATCTGCCGGAGCCATTCGGCTTCAAGATAATCATCAAATTTCCTTATTATCAATATGTGGATTTCAGGGAAGTAACCTGGTTGATTTCCTCCAGGACAGCAGGATCGTTTTCTTTTCTTTTCACTCCAGGAAGAACTTTACGAACTTTCTCCGGTGATATTTCCCCCAGCGCCCACAAAGCGGATGCCCGAACCAGGGGGCTGGGATCCCGAAGCGCCTGTTCGATAACCGGGATTGCTTCTCTTTTCCCGGAATTGCCGAGGGCAGTCAACACATTGCGAACGAATCCATCCCGTGTTGCCCGGTATACCGGACTTTTTCCGAAGCGCCGCTTGAATGCCTCAGGCGTGATTCCGGCCAACGGAATCAGGT
>DKBB01000147.1 GCA_002451015.1 Acidobacteria bacterium UBA6911 | reverse complement strand
GTCCTGATGAATGCCAGCTTCGTGAGCGAATGCATTCTTTCCAACGATTGCCTTGTTCGCCTGAACTTTCATTCCGGTCAGATTGGTCACCATGCTGCTGGACGGATACAGTTCCTTGGAATTCACTCGGGTGTCGACCCCGAAAAGGTCTTTTCGTGTACGCAGCGCCATCACAATCTCTTCAAGGGAAGCATTGCCCGCGCGCTCCCCTATTCCATTAATGGTACATTCCACTTGACGGGCTCCGTTTTGAATGGCACTGAGCGAATTTGCGACCGCAAGCCCCAGATCGTTATGACAATGAACGGACAGTATGGTCTGGTCGATATTCGGCACATGCTCGCGCAGGTAACGAATCGTCTGGCCATATTCAGATGGGAAGGTATAACCGACCGTATCGGGGATATTGACAACATCCGCACCTTCTTCAATAACTGCCCGCACAACTTCACAAAGGTATGGAAGATCGGAGCGGGTTGCATCCTCGGCCGAAAATTCAACATTGGGACACAGGGATTTAGCATAGGAAACAGCGTCGCGCGCAGCCTTCAAAACTTCTTTCCGTGTTTTCTTTAACTTATACTTTAAATGTATATCTGAAGTTGCTATGAATACATGTATTCTCGGTTTTTTAGCATAGCGAACCGCGTCCCAGCAACGATCGATATCCATTTTGCCGGCCCTGGCCAGACCGGCAATGGTTGCTGTTTTCGCCTCCTTGGCAATACTTCGAACCGACTCGAAATCTCCATCTGAAGAAATCGGGAAACCCGCTTCGATAACGTCCACCTTCAAGCGTTCGAGCTGGCGTGCCAGCATCAGTTTGTCGTTGATGGTCATGCTGGCGCCGGGGGATTGTTCTCCGTCTCTTAATGTTGTGTCGAAAACCAGTACTCGGTCTCTCATTACTGGGTCCTTTCAATTTATACTTTTGGATTATTCTTCATGCCCGGAAAGGTCAATGCCTTCCGGCCTAAGGCAGTGAAAGACACAAAAGGAGGAGGTTTTTTAGGTGAAAGATTGAGTCACAACGAATTGGCTTATGGATCTTCATAGCTATCCTGATGGCGATTATGTGGGATGCCTAAGCACCCGCTGACGTAAACATCCGCTCGGGCTGATGCTCATTCATCAGCTCCGATGTCTATCATCGTATCCATCGCACTCAAGATATCATAGACCGGCACCGTGGATTGTCAAGAAAATACTGCTCGTAGAATGTTGAGCTTTAGAACGTTACACGTTGAAAGACAAAAGGATCGTGAAACCTTCTGTGGCCGGTTGGGAACCAGGTATTCATTTCAACTTTCAGACGCTTTTTTGTTCTGAACGTTCCCCCTGTAACCTGCAAGGGCTTTTAACTAATGTAGCTGCCGTTGATGTCGACATATTCATGGCTCATGTCGCACGTCCAGACACGCGCCTGCCGTCGGCCGGCAGCCAGATCAACCTCGATCAGCAAATCGTGCGCTTTCATTGCCTTCTCGGCCCTTTTTCTGGAGGAACTTACCGGGGATCCCTCCCGGTAAACAGGAACGCCATTCAGACTCAGTGCAATCCGCTCCGGGGGGAACGGTACACCGCTGTAGCCTGCCGCACACAGAATCCTTCCCCAGTTGAATTCCTCCCCGTAAAGTGCCGTCTTGACCAGGCTGGAATTTGCGATCGACTTGGCTACCTTCCGGGCAGACTCGAAGTCCCTTGCACCCCGGACGAGAACTTCGACGAACTTTGTGGCGCCTTCCCCGTCGCGGGCGATGCTTTTCGCCAGCTCTTCACAAAGAATCTCCAGGCCGTGCTCAAAAACAGCCGCAGTGCGGCTATCGGTGACCGCCACGTCTGAAGCGCCGTTTGCCATGATAAATACCGTGTCGTTCGTTGAGGAATCCCCGTCAACGGTAAGGCAGTTAAAGGTACGTTCGACCACGTGATGCAGAATTTTATTCAACTGCCCCGGGGGAATTCGGATATCCGTGGTAATTGCACAGAGCATTGTTGCCATATTGGGATGAATCATGCCCGCNNACTGCAAACGATTTCTCTCGTGTATCCGTCGTCATAATCGCCTGGGCGGCTGCGGCATTGCCTTTGGAATTCAGGGAGGACACCGCCGACGCAATTCCTTTCAGCATTTTGGGAACAGGCAGGAAATTGCCGATAACGCCGGTACTGGCAACAAGAATTCGGTTGGAATCCACTCCTAAATGGGATGCAAGACACTGAATGCTCAGAACGGAGTCCTGCATGCCCCGCTCCCCCGTGCAGGCATTTGCACAACCGGAGTTGATTAAAACCGCCCGTGCGCGTCCCTTTGAAATTTTCAGATTTTCCCTGCTAAGGACGACCGGAGCCGCCTGCACCTGGTTGAGGGTGAATGCGCCGGCGGCGCTTGCGGATTGCGAGGAGAACAGGACCGCCAGATCGAGTCCTTTTTTCTTGATTCCCGCAGAAACTCCGGCCGCCAGGTATCCTTCCGGGGCCGTTACTCCTCCGTCAATGCCTTGCCATTTCTGGCTTTTGGGTTTTTTCGATTGTTCCGTACGATTTGATTTCATAG